>NZ_CP058990.1:913750-1277500 GCF_019021925.1 Cellulophaga sp. HaHaR_3_176 | reverse complement strand
TGTAGATGAAGCAGAAGATTATATATTCGGAATGGTACTTTTTAACGACTGGAGTGCTAGAGATATTCAAAAGTGGGAATATGTTCCGTTAGGTCCATTTTTAGCAAAAAACTTTGCTTCATCAATTTCTCCTTGGATTGTTACTATGGATGCTTTACAACCTTTTAAAGTAAATAGTCCAGAACAAAACCCTGAGCCATTACCATATTTACAACAGACAGAAAAGAAAACATATGATATTAATTTAGAAGTTTCAATTACTCCTGAAAACAGTACACCTACAACTGTTACCAAGTCTAATTTTAAATACATGTATTGGACTATGGCACAACAATTAGCACACCATACCGTAAATGGTTGTAATGTTATTAGTGGTGATATGATGGGTAGTGGAACTATTTCCGGACCAACACCAGACTCTTACGGATCAATGTTAGAATTAAGTTGGGCAGGAAAAAACTTGATTAATTTAAATGACGGAAGTACTCGTAAATTTATAGATGACAACGATACAGTAACTATTACTGGGTATTGTGAAAAAGATGGATTCAGAATTGGGTTTGGAGAAGTTTCAAGTAAATTACTTCCTGTATTTCAACCTAAAAAAAAGTGATTTTCAAACAAAGTAAAATCTAATTATAAATAACATAAAAAGCCTTCAAATTATATAATTTGAAGGCTTTTTATGTTATAAATTCATTCTTAAATAAAAGAACTTAAATCAATATTATTAATCTCTCCATGAGATGCATGTGCTACCGCTACCCCATTTTTTATCACTAATAATTGTGGTGATTGGTGTAATACTTGAAATTTGTAGCCTGTTTCGTTAGAAACTTCTCTATTACTTAATAAATCTAAATAATACAAATCTGCTTGATCTTCTGTAAGGTTATACGAACTTTTAAGGGTATTAATAACCATTCTACTGATTCCGCAAGTTGTAGAATGTTTAAAAATAATTTGTGTTTTAGCACCAGATTTTTCCTTTATTTCCTCTAATTGATCTAAAGACGTTAATGGTATCCATGCAAGATCTTTCTTTTCAATTTTTTCACCCTTATCTTTATTTCCAAATAGACCATCAAATAATCCCATATAATATATTTCTTTTTTTAATCTGTCGATATCTAACCAAAAAACTTACAGACTGACGTATTGTCTTTTAAAAACACTCACAATAAGACAAAATGTCACTTTCGTAGTATTGGTAAGATTATTGATTTTATCTTATCAAAAGTAAACAATAACAAAAATAATATCCACATATGAACATAAATAATTTCACTATAAAATCGCAAGAAGCTGTGCAACAAGCCCAGCAACTCGCACAGGAGCTTGGACATCAGCAAATAGAAAATGAACACCTATTTAAAGCTATAACACTAGTTGATGAAAATGTCACTCCTTTTATTCTTAAAAAATTAAATGTTAATACCACTATTCTTTTCCAAATTATTGACAAAGAGCTAGAAAATTTTCCTAAAGTTTCAGGAGGAGAGCTTATGTTTTCAAGAGAAACATCTAAAACCTTAAATGAGGCTACTAGTATTGCTAAAAAAATGTCTGATGAATATGTTTCGATAGAACATTTATTGTTAGCTATTTTTAATTCGAAGAGTAAAATTGCTCAAATATTAAAAGACCAAGGTGTATCTGAAAAGAATTTCAAAGCTGCCATTGAAGAATTAAGAAAAGGTGGTAAAGTAACTTCTCAAAGTGCTGAGGACACTTATAATTCTTTAAATAAATTTGCGAAAAACTTAAATGAAATGGCAGATAACGGAAAGTTAGATCCTGTTATTGGTCGTGACGAAGAGATACGTAGAGTTCTTCAAATTTTATCTCGAAGAACAAAAAATAACCCGATGTTAGTTGGTGAGCCAGGTGTTGGTAAAACAGCAATCGCAGAAGGACTTGCTCATCGAATTGTACAAGGAGATGTACCTGAAAACTTGAAAGACAAGGTTATATATTCTCTTGATATGGGTGCACTTATCGCCGGTGCTAAATACAAAGGTGAGTTTGAAGAACGCTTAAAATCTGTAATTAAAGAAGTGACAACATCTGATGGTAACATCGTTTTATTTATTGATGAGATACATACTTTAGTTGGTGCTGGTGGCGGAGATGGAGCAATGGATGCTGCTAACATTTTAAAACCTGCATTAGCCAGAGGTGAATTAAGAGCTATTGGAGCTACGACATTAGACGAATATCAAAAATATTTTGAAAAAGATAAAGCTCTAGAACGAAGGTTTCAAAAAATCATAGTTGATGAGCCAGATACAGAAAGTGCAATTTCTATTTTAAGAGGTATTAAAGATAAATACGAAGCACACCATAAAGTACGTATTAAAGATGAAGCCGTTATTGCAGCTGTTGAATTATCGCAACGTTATATTACAAATCGTTTTTTACCAGATAAAGCAATTGACTTAATTGATGAAGCTGCAGCTAAACTTAGGATGGAAATAAATTCTAAGCCTGAAAATCTAGATGTTCTAGATCGTAAAATCATGCAGTTAGAAATTGAAATAGAAGCTATCAAACGAGAGAATGATAAAACAAAACTTAAAACCTTAAATCTTGATCTTGCTAACATAAAAGAAGAACGCAATGAAATATTTGCAAAATGGGATAGCGAAAAAACGGTAGTTGATGATATTCAAAAAACAAAATTGAATATTGAAGAGTACAAACTTGAAGCAGAAAGAGCAGAACGTAATGGTGATTATGGTAAAGTAGCTGAATTGCGTTATGGTAAAATTAAAGAGGCACAAGAGAAACTTGAGAATCTTCAAATTGTTTTAGAAGAGCAGCAAGAAGGTGACTCTATGATAAAAGAAGAGGTTACTAGTGAAGATATTGCGCAAGTCGTAGCAAAGTGGACAGGTATACCTGTTGTTAAAATGTTACAAAGCGAGCGTGAAAAGCTTTTACAATTAGAAAGTGTTTTACATAAACGTGTTGTAGGCCAAGAAGAAGCTATACAAGCAGTTTCAGATGCTATTAGAAGAAGTCGTGCAGGATTACAAGATGCTAAAAGACCGATTGGATCATTTTTATTTTTAGGCACTACAGGTGTCGGAAAAACAGAACTTGCAAAAACACTTGCCAGCTATTTGTTTGATGATGAAACAGCTATGACTAGAATAGATATGAGTGAATACCAAGAGCGTCATTCTATTAGCAGATTAGTTGGTGCACCTCCAGGATATGTTGGTTATGATGAAGGAGGTCAATTAACAGAAGCTGTTCGAAGAAGACCATACTCTGTTGTATTATTAGATGAAATAGAAAAAGCGCATCCTGATACGTTTAATATTCTTTTACAAGTACTTGACGAAGGTAGACTAACTGATAATAAAGGTAGAATTGCAGATTTTAAGAATACTATTATTATAATGACAAGTAATATAGGTAGTCACATTATTCAAGAAAAATTTGAAGCAAATAAAGATATTTATAGTGCTACAGAAGCTGCTAGAGTTGAAGTATTAGGTTTATTACGAAAAACAATTCGACCTGAATTTTTAAATAGAATTGATGACGTAATTATGTTTACTCCTTTAAGCAAACAAGACATTGTTAAAATAGTTTCTATACAGTTAAATCAACTTAAAAAAATGTTGATCAAACAAAATATTACTATTGATGCAACAAATGAAACCATTCAGTATTTAGCAGAAAAAGGATATGATCCACAATATGGAGCTAGACCTATAAAAAGAGTAATACAAAAGGAAGTACTCAATACATTATCAAAAGAACTGTTGAGCGGTAATATTACGGCTGACAGTGTAGTATTAATCGATTCTTTTGATGATAAATTAGTTTTTAGAAATCAGGCAGAATTAGCTTAACTACTATTATTGTTAATTCAATAAAACATCCTTGTGAAAATAAGGATGTTTTTTTATAACTTTACTTATACCATACAGTATATAATTTTTTATATTCGTATAAAATACCATTAAATGAGTACAAAAGCAGAAAGAACAAAAGTTTTTATCGTAGAGACTGTTGCCCCTATTTTTAATAAATTAGGCTACATAGGTACCAGCATGAGCGATTTAACTGAAGCTACTGGGCTTACCAAAGGTGCTTTATATGGTAATTTCGAAAATAAAGAAGCGCTAGCATTAGCTTCTTTTGAGTATAATACGAATTTATTATTGACAGCAATTGACGATAAAATTGCTATTGAAGGTTCATCTTTAGATAAACTATTTTCATTAACAGATTTTTATAGGCATTATGATTCATTTACCCAACCTATGGGTGGTTGCCCTATTTTAAATACTGGTATTGACGCTAAGTATAATAATAAAATGCTTACTGCTGCTTCAAAAGAAATTGCAAAAATAGTAGAAGGTAAAATCGCTTTAGTTTTAGAAAATGGCGTAAATAATGGTGAATTAAAAATACCTGTATCACCATTACAATTTGCAAAACAAATGTATACGATGATTATGGGTGCTGTAGCCATGGCTACAATATCATCTGATCGAAAATATTTACTAAATACAATTACTTATCTAGAACACCTTATAAATCAAGAAATAAAAAAGTAATTTTTTATTCAGAATAAAAAAAAAGTCTAACATGTATATGTTAGACTTTTTTTATTTTATAATAATATTGATTCTATCCTAAAAATTCAATTACTTGCTCATAAACTTTCTCGCCAGTAAATCCGAATTTATCATCTAAAACAGTAGCTGGTGCAGAGTAACCAAAATGATCTAAACCAAATACTTTACCATTAGCTCCTGCTAAACCTTCTAAATTCACAGGTAAACCAGCTGTTAAACCAAATACAGGTTTGTCAGTTGCAATTACACTCTGTTGGTATTCTTTAGATTGTTTTCTAAATAACCCTTCAGAAATAATAGAAGCTATATTAACTTTTAATCCTTTTCTTTCTTCTAAAAGTGCAGCAGCAGCAATTAATGTAGCAACTTCAGATCCGTTTGCTATTAAAACAACATCAGGATTAGCGACTTCTTTAACTAAGTAACCTCCTTTTTCAGAAGCTAATGCATCGTTGTATCTAGATTTTCCAACTAATGGAATATCTTTTATCCCTTGTCTTGATAAAATAAGACCAGATGGTACTTTATCATTTTCCAATAACATTTTCCAACCTACTACTGTTTCTGCAGAATCCGCAGGACGTAAAGCTATAAAACTAGCATCACCGCTATGATTTTTTAATTTCTCTAATAATCTTATTTGCGCCTCTTGTTCAATTGGCTGGTGTGTAGGTCCATCCTCACCTACTCTAAATGCATCATGCGTCCAAACAAATTTAACTGGCAATTCTTGTATTGCACTTAAACGAATAGCTGGCTTCATGTAATCAGAGAATACAAAGAATGTAGCTACTACAGGAATAACACCACCGTGTAATGCCATACCATTAGCCATTGCCGCCATTGTTAACTCAGCAACACCAGATTGTAAGAAAGAACCGGTAAAATCTCCTTTTTGTAGAGAATGTGTTTTATTTAAGAAGCCATCTGTTTTATCACTGTTAGATAAATCGGCAGAAGAAACAATCATGTTTTCTACTTTACCTGCTAAATAACCTAAAACATTTGCTGAAGCAGCTCTAGTCGCTAAACCATCTTTATAAGCAATAGACTCAAAATCTAATTCTGGTAATTTACCAGCTAAGAAACCATCTAATTTTTCAGAAAGAGCTGTATTATCTTCTCTCCAAGCAGCAATTTCTTGTTTTTTAACTTGAGCTTCTTGAATTTTTCTTTTTATTATTTCTTTATAAGATGCCTTAACATCATCATAAATAGCAAACTCGTCTTCTGGGTCAGCACCTAAGTTGATTAATGTTTTTACAAAATCAGCTCCAGTATCACCAATTGGTTTACCGTGTAATTCAGTATACCCTTCATACATTGTGCCATCAGCAGTAACACAACCTTTACCCATTATTGTTTTACCAATAATTAATGTTGGTTTTTCTGTTTCTGCATTTGCATCTTTTAATGCTTGTCTTATCTCTTCATGGTTATGACCGTCAATAGTTACTACTTTCCAACCCCATGCTTGATACTTCATTGCAGTATCTTCAGATGTAACTTCATCTGTTTTAGTAGATAATTGAACATCGTTAGAATCGTAGAACATAATAAAATTGTTCAATCCTAAATGTCCAGCCAATCTACCTGACCCTTGAGATATTTCTTCTTGAACACCACCATCTGAAATAAAACCATAAATTTTATGATTCATCCAATCGCCAAAACGAGCTTGTAAAAATTTAGCAGCAACTGCAGCTCCTACACCCATTGTATGACCTTGACCTAATGGTCCAGATGTATTTTCAATTCCTCTATTCACATCCACCTCTGGGTGACCTGGAGTAACAGAACCCCATTGTCTGAAGTTTTGAACATCAGATTTAGAAAAATTATCTAATAAGTAATATTGGGAATACATTAATGGTGATAAATGCCCTGCATCCATAAAAAAACGATCACGGTAAGGCCATCTCATATCAGAAGGATCATAATTGAAAAATTCCGAGTATAAAATATGCATATAATCTGCTCCACCCATAGGTCCACCAGGATGCCCTGAACTTGCTTTCTCAACCATCGAAATAGCTAAAGCTCTTATATTATCTGCTGCTAACTGATCTATTTTTTTATTCATATTACTGTTTTCAAGTTTAAAATTTACTGTGATAGTATATAATTAACAAATTAAATACAAACTGCAAGATAATTACCTTTATCGCTATCTGCAACCTATTTTTTCTGTTTAATTTAATCACTACGAATTTATGATTTTCTGTTAAAAAAATCACGGAAACAATGCTAATTAAAAGATAATTAACAATCTTTTGCAATCTTTAAATGATTACGTATTTTCATAAACATAAAACTAAAGCATACTATATTTACAGTTATTGAGTTATATATTAACACAAGATTACAACAACCTATAAATTTTAGTTTTACCAATATGAAAACTATCAAACTTCTATTATTATCTTTTATTTTAATTTCTATTACAAGTTGTAAAGATGATGCTTCAACTGAAATTGAAAAAACAGAACCTGAAATATCTACTTTTTACTTTATTAGGCATGCAGAAAAAGACCGCAGCAACCCTGAGAATCTTGATCCAGAATTAAATCAAGAAGGATTAGGCCGATCAATTAGATGGGAACGTGTTTTTAGTGAAATAGATTTAGACGAGGTTTACTGTACTGATTACGAAAGAACAATGATGACTGGCGCTCCAACAGCTATCAATCAAGATATAATGGTTAAATATTACGAACCAGAAAGTCTCAATTACGAAGATTTTAAATTTTTAAACCAAGGCAAAAATGTTTTGGTTATCGGACATAGTAATACTACACCTGATTTTGTAAATAAAATGATTGGAGAAGATAAATACGAACAAATGGACGATTATGACAATAGTAGTCTTTTTATTGTACGATTTATAGATGACAAGCCTACTTCAATTCGTTTAAAAATGGATTAAATTTCTTGATTTACTTCTATATTTTTAATGTCAATTTTAGAAAGCAATTCTAATTGATTCTTTTCAAACAAATCAGACATTTGCATTAATGTAGCGCTTTCATTTTTAGGTTTATAATTTTCATAATCAGCAAATCTAATACCGTTTACAAAACGTTCGTTATATGCTTTTCTAAAGCGTACTCCTCCTCCATTAACATGAAAATCGTATGCTAAATAATCAATCTTAAATGTTTTTTTATTTATCCAATACAAGTAATTATCTTCAAAATCTACACCACCACCATTTTCATCAAAAGTTACTTTTACTAAATAATAAGACTTGTTTTTGACAACTTCTTCTTTTAAAAACTCTTTTTTGGCAGCTGCATCATTTAAATGATAAGGTAATTGCGCAAAATAATGTACTGAATTAATTGAATTACTGTATAATGAAGCTAAAGAATCTGAAATAATTACAGGAGTATCATTAACAAAACGTTGAAAATTACTATCTCTTTTAATATCTATATAATTTATAGAATCGCTAAAAAAAGAACGTTTTTGAGTTTTTCCACCTTCTTCTGAAACATATTCTAAACCTCTAAATTTAAAACATATTTTACTCGTTTCATATCGTTCGCCGCCAGATACTTCTATCGATTTATCTACAATCTCATTAACCGATAAGGTGACTTCTGTAGCCTTCTTTTCTTTACACGAAAAAAATAAAACCATACAGATACTTAGAACTAAATTTTTCATATTTCTTTATTTTGACTTACTACTTAATCGTAAACATGTTTCAAGCATTACAAAAATATACTCTAATATATTAAATCTAAGATTGCATATCAGCCATTTGTTGTTATTTTTGTTGCTGTGATACAAAAGAATATAAATATAAAGAATAAAAGAGCCCGATTCGATTTTGAATTATTGGATACCTATATGGCTGGCTTAGTGCTGTCTGGTACCGAAATAAAATCTATTAGGTTGGGTAAAGCTTCTATATCTGAAAGTTTTTGTGAATTTAATGAACAAGGAGAATTGTTCATTATTAACATGCAAGTAGATGAATATTCTCACGGATCACATTATAACCATGCTCCTAAAGCTGCTCGAAAGTTATTATTAAATCGTAAAGAGCTTAATAAGCTTGAGAAAGAAGTAAAAAATACAGGTTTAACTATTGTACCTCTTAACTTATTTATAAATGATAGAGGTTTTGCTAAAATCAACATCTCACTAGCAAAAGGTAAAAAACTGTTTGACAAACGAGAATCTATAAAAGACAGAGACAACAAAAAAAGTTTAGATAGAATTAAAAAGAATTTTAATAATTAGGTTTCTACCCTAACCAACCTTCTCTATCTAAGCTACGATACTGTATTGCTTCTGCAATATGAGTACCTGTTACACTTTCTGAATCATCTAAATCACCAATTGTTCTTGCTACTTTTAAAATACGGTCATATGCCCGTGCAGAAAGATTTAAGCGCTCCATAGCATTTTTTAAAAGTTCTTTTGAAGCTTCATCCATTTTACAATACTTGCGAATATGTTTTGTATTCATCTGCGCATTGTAATGAACATTTTCCATTTCAGTAAATCGAAGCGTTTGAATTTCACGAGCAGCAGTTACTCGTTTCCTAATTTCAACACTACCTTCTCCTTTTCGCTCTTCTGATAATTTATCAAAAGGTACCGGTGTAACTTCAATATGTATATCTATACGATCTAATAACGGGCCAGATATTTTACTTAAATATCGTTGCATTTCTGCAGGTGATGAAGTTACAGGTGCATCTGGATCATTAAAATAACCTCCTGGACTCGGATTCATGCTAGCTACTAGCATAAAACTACTAGGATAAGTTACTGTAAAACGAGCTCTAGAAATTGTTACTTCTCTATCTTCTAAAGGCTGGCGCATTACCTCTAAAACACCGCGTTTAAATTCTGGTAATTCATCTAAAAAAAGAACTCCATTATGTGATAACGATATCTCTCCTGGCTGTGGGTATGCACCACCACCAACGAGAGCGACGTCTGAAATTGTGTGATGTGGGCTACGAAACGGCCTCTGATTCATTAAACCCATATTTTTAATTTTACCTACCACACTATGTATTTTTGTAGTTTCCAATGCTTCATGAAGTGTCATCGGTGGTAAAATTGAAGGTAAACGCTTTGCTAACATAGTTTTACCTGCACCTGGAGGGCCAATTAAAATTATATTATGACCACCTGCAGCTGCAATTTCCATACATCTTTTGATGCTTTCTTGCCCTTTTACATCTGAAAAATCAAACTCAGGAAAATCTAACGTTTTATAAAATTCTGCACGTGTATCAATTATGGTTTGCTCTAAAGGAGTGCTGCTATCAAAATAATCAATTATTTCTTTTATATTTTCGATACCATATACTTCTAAACCAGATACAATTGCTGCTTCACGAGCATTTTGTTTAGGCAAAATAAAACCTTTAAAACCTTCTTCTTTGGCTTTTATAGCAATTGGCAAAGCTCCTTTTATAGGCTGCAAGCTACCATCTAAAGAGAGCTCTCCCATAATCACATACTTCTCTATATTCTCAGATTTTATTTGTCCAGATGCAGTAAGTATTCCTAGCGCAAGTGTTAAATCGTAAGCAGAACCTTCTTTACGCAAATCAGCAGGAGCCATATTTATAGTCAGCTTTTTTCCTGGAATTTTATATCCGTTATTCTGTAAAGCAGCTGCAATTCTATAATTACTTTCTTTAATTGCATTATCTGGTAAACCCACTAAATGGTAACCTATTCCTTTATCCACATTAACCTCTACTGTAATTGTGGTGGCTTCTACACCAAATACTGCACTACCAAAAACCTTCGTAAGCATCAAATCTATTTTCTCTAAATGTAGAAAATAAATATTAATTTAAGAATTATTCCTAAAAGTAACCTTATTTCTTTCTTATTCTTAAAACAGAACTAGCTGTGTTTTTTATCTCTTCTTCATTCATCATCATTTTTCTAAACTCGCCATTAATATACATTTGGGCTTGATCTTTATAATGAGGACTAAATGGATTACCTGATTGCCCCGTTGGCAAAATACTAATGCTATTTTCTATATCAGAGAAATCGATTACCCTACGTGTAGACGGTCCTGTTTTTACTGTATAAATACCATCTTCGGTATAATCAAATAACATATTATTAATTACCTCTCGGGTTCCGTTAACAGGAAATGGACCTACATTAAAAAAAGAACGTAAAGCGTCTACTTTACCTATAGGGTGTTCGTGTTCTAAAGTATGAACTTTACCCCACGTCCATTGCTTGTAGTCTGTACCTAAAGAAGCTTCTAACGTTTCAAAGGCTTTTTTAAAGGAACTATTAATAATATCTGATTTTGTCTCTACACTTTCTGTTGTAGAGTTATCCCACCAAATAGATGATGTTTTACTTGCCATTGGCGCAATTGTTCTTTTCAAAACACTTGTTTTCATTAATTGATCAAAATAATCATCACCTAGCTCATCATTAAAGGTTTCTTTCAAGAAAAAATACACCCATCTATGAAAAAAAGTAGATTCAACACTATTAATAGTAGCTTCTCCATTCCATTTTTTTAATTTAGAAATCAATTTTTTTTGATTTTTAGTTAATCCATCTTTAGAAATCAAATTCGTTAAATTCTCTACAATTAAAGGGTTTGTTTCTGATGTAACATCATTAATCATTTCACCAACAGCCTCTTTATCCCAATCATTTTTAGCATCTAATAAAGTAACTATTCTCTTCGCTCTATTTTCTGGTAAATAATAACCTGGGTATATTTTTCCATTAATAGAATCAGATTGATTATTTGCCGAATACACATAATTCCAATCAGGATTAATAGCATGTGGATTCTCTGAAAAATTTAAATATTTTAACGGCTCTTCATTACCAGAACTCCCATTTAACACAAACTTGGTATTGATACTATCAGGCATTTGATATAATTGTGCCGTAGCAAACCAAGCTACATTACCTTTTGCATCACCATACATAATATTTAACCCGGGTGCATGAATACCAGCTAACGATTTTTTAAAATCATCTGTATTTTTAGCGTGTATGACACCATTAAACGCATTTAAGGTATTGTTTTCTAGTTTTGTGTAAATCCAAGACATCGCTATCGGTCGATTTCCGGTTATTTGTTCAGCAATACCATTCATTACAGGGCCGTGAATCGTTTTTTTATAGCTAAAATTAACATCCTGAGAGTCTTTTACTTTTATTGTTTTTTGTACTATTTCAATATCTTTCCATTCACCTTTGTATTTATATTTTGTTGTGTCAGACGAATGCAATTCTTCATAATAAAAATCAATATCGTCGTTTTCAAACATGGTAAGTCCGTATGCAATATTTTTATCATGACCTAAAAGCGGAAAAGGAACTCCAGCTAAATAATACCCGTATTTTTCATACGTTGGTGTTACCACATGTGCCTCATACCAGATTGAGGGTTGAGAAAAACCAATATGTGGATCGTTGGCAAAAATCACTTTCCCATTTTTAGTTTTCGATGGAGAAATTACCCAGCTATTACTGCCCTCAAACATAGGCACAGGTAATTTTTTTAAAGTAGAGAATGCTACTTCAGATACTGTGTTTTTAATATCAGTAGAATTTTGAGTGTCAAAATTTTTAATAGATTCTAAATTAAAATCTATATCAATTTCTAAATCTTGTAAATATTCATACCCCAATTTATCTTTAATATTAGACATTAAAGGGTCTGTTTTATGTGCCATTGCAAAGCTGAAAGCCATATAACCAATGGTATTATATACGTCTTTAAGTATAAAAGGTTTTTTTTCAACACCAGTTAAATAAAATTCTACAGGTGTTGGCCCTTCTTCAATAAAAGCGTTGATACCATCTAAGTAAGCTTGTGTAAATTTTACAGTTTCTGAATTAATGTCCAAGTTTTTCACTGTCTCTTCCGATGCTTCATCAATACCCAAGCTTAATAAAAACTTATCAGTAGAAACTAAATCTTTTCCGAATACTTCTGATAGTCCGCCCCTACCAATTCTTCGAAGTAATTCCATTTGCCATAGTCGATCTTGCGCATGTACATAGCCTAAAGCTCTATAAGCGTCTTCTTCTGATTGTCCATAAATATGAGGTATTCCATAAGTATCAAAATAAATTTCTACTTCACTTTCAAGTTCAGGTAATTGAAGTTCACCATCATACTTTGGCTTTAGTGTTTGTATAAAAATGAATATACCAATAGCTATAACACCAAGAACAACGAATAAAACAAGAGATATTTTTTTAATTCTTTTCAAAGCAAAATTATTTTACAAGAAAGATAAGATATAAAGAACAAAAGAAGTTGAAAATGAAATCTAAAAATTAGATGCCTAAAGTTGGTAATTGTTTTATGGTATGATATAGTAATGCAGCTTTTATACAACGTTTTAATTCTTTATTCGGAACAACATCTTCCAGATTAAAAACTATTGCTCTATTGCCTTCATACTTAAATGTACTACCATAAACCTCTTTAAAAGTAGTTACCAATTTACTAGTGCATTTAAAATACATCGCGTATTGCTCTGGAGTTTTCTCTTTCCAATCTATACGAATTGTACTCCCTTTTTTAGCGATATAGCTAGGTTCGCCCCATTTTAAGGTTTCTTCTATTTTTTGCACACTTTCAAGCTCGTTAGCTACTTCTAAAATAAGTTTTCTAAGAGCTTCAATTTTAGGTTTTATATGTTCAGGGTATGCATTGAAAATAGTATCTACTTTTGGATTTTTAAGCAACATAAAATTTTCCATACCAAATATTTTTACTTTTTAAAATTCTTCAAGCCTTTCAGTAGCCATGCTTTGTAAGTCTCTGCATCTGTATATTGTATTGAAGAATTTAAAACTTCTAATTCTGGTGACAATAAAACATAATAAGGCTGAGAGGCTGCATTAAAATTTAAAGTCTGAAAAGTTCCCCATTTCTGCCCTACTGTTTCAATTGTTTTTACACGGCCAGTTTCATATTTAAAGTCGAATTGTTCTAATTCTGGTAGTTCTTTTCTGTCATCAATATAAAGAGAAATTAATATGTAATCATCTTTTAATATTGGATAAATATCTGGCTCACTCCAAACATTCTCTTCCATTTTTCGGCAGTTAACACACGCCCAACCAGTAAAATCTAATAAAATAGGTTTATTTACCTCTTTAGCATAAGTAACGCCATCTTCAAAATCTTTAAAGCAAGTTACCCCTAACGGACAATCATTTTCTTGCTCTACTAAACTGTAAAACTCAGGAGGTGGAAAACCACTAAGTAATTTTAAATTAACCACTTTAACTAATCCTAAAACAAGATATATAACAAAACCAGCGCTTATTAAAGCTAATATTTTTCTAACAGGAGCTAATTTTTGTTTAGGGCCATCATGTGGAAAACGAATAATTCCCATTAAATATAGTGTCAGCAATAAGAATAAAACCACCCAAACACCAATAAACAACTCACGTTTTAAGAAACCCCAATTACCAACTAAATCAGCATTTGATAAGAATTTTAATGCTAGCGCAAGTTCTAAGAAACCTAATACCACTTTAACTGTTGTCATCCATCCACCAGATTTTGGCAAAGAATTTAACCATGCTGGGAATAATGCAAAAAGAGCAAATGGTAAAGCTAAAGCCACTCCAAAACCAAGCATCCCTGTCGATAAGTTAGTTGCCACATCGCCATCTGCTAAGGCTGTGCTCCCTAAAAGACCACCTAATATTGGACCTGTACATGAAAATGAAACGATAGCTAAGGTTACTGCCATAAAAAATATACCAATTACACCACCCGCACTTGAAGAAGCGCTATCCATTTTATTAGCCCAAGAACTAGGTAAGGTTAATTCATAATAGCCAAAAAATGAAAATGCAAAAAAGACAAATACGATAAAGAAAATAACATTTAACCAAACATTAGTAGCTATTGTATTTAGTATTTGAGAGTCTACAGAATCGAATAAATGGAATGGTAAACTCAATAAAAAGTAAATTAAAACTATAAAGAAACCATATAGAAGAGCATTCGTAACCCCCTTACTTTTAGTACCTGACTGTTTTGTGAAAAACGAAACGGTTAAAGGTATCATTGGAAAAACACAAGGAGTAAGCAAAGCTATAAGTCCTCCTAAAAAACCTAATCCAAAAATCATCCAAAGACTAGAACCTCCATCTACAGTATCTTCTAAACCATCGGTTAACAAGTCCTTGTTTTTTAAATCTAGTATCAGTGCCTCGCTTAAAATAGCACTACGTTCATCAATTGTCTTTTCTTCTAAATTTACAGGACCACCATCTAGTGCAAAAATAAACTCTTGTTCACCTGGTATGCAAACATCTTTACATACTTGGTAATACAAAAGAACCTTAACAAGGTTCACGTTAGCATCTAATATTTTAATTTTTTGAGTAAAAGTTAAGTGGTTTTTAAAATATGTTTCATCAACTTCAAAAATTTCACTAAACTCTGTTACTGTTTCGCTTTCTTTAGTTTTACCTAATAGCTCAATTTCTTCGCCAACTTTTTCAAAAATAAACTCACTAGGTTGTGAGCCACCTTCTGCTGTAAACTGAGAGTACACATGCCAATCTTTTAAAATATCAGCCTTTATAATTAAATCAAACTCAGTATCTGATATTTGATGCAACTCTTGAGTCCAAAGAACGGGCTCTTCTTCGGTTTGTGAAAAACCAATAAAACTCAATACGAGTGTGAATATTAATACGATTGCCTTATTCATTATTTTACTGTAAATTTTAATATGTTTTTTGTCTGGTTTGTTACTCTAAATCTGTTATCAAAACGTTTACCAATAACCCAAACAATATTATCTTCTGAACATAATAACCATTGTTCTTCTTTGGCTATTCTGCTATACTTTTCGTCTTTATAGAACTTACTTAGTTTTTTAACTCCTTTCATTCCAAATGGATGAAAATAGTCGCCAAATTTCCATTTTCTTACAATTAAAGGAAATTTTAAGCTGGAAACATCTGTATAAATTGTATTTAAATCTACTGTAACTACATTCGATATTAATTCAATTTTTAATTGAACTGGTATTTCAATTTCTTTTTCTCCTTCTTGAATAAAATAGACTTCAGAACCTTCAACAGAAAGCTCTTGTAATAATAAATAATTTCTATCTTTTAACAAACGGTGCGTGCTAGACAATAGCTCCTTCCCTGTCATTGCAGCCATTAAATCGATAACCGCTTGCACATCAACAAAACCATATTCTTTAAAAAAATGGTAGATATAGGTTTGTTTCGGGTTTAAATTATTTAAGCTTTCAATATTAATTTTTGTAATAGCACCTTCTTTAATGAAATGAAATGCTTTTGCTTTTTTTATTTCCTGTTCTAAAACCTGTGCTGTTTCGCCTAAATAAGACTGTGTATTTGAAAAATTTCTCAAAAACGTAGGATGTAATTCTTTTAATAACGGAACAATTTTATGACGTATTTTATTTCGTAGATATTTTGTTTCTTGATTTGATTTATCTTCCCGCCACTCAATAGCATTTTCTTTAGCGTAAGCTAAAATTTGGTCTTGAGAAAAATATAATAATGGTCTTGAAATGAAACCTGTTTTTTCAGGAATACTTGTTAACCCTTCTACACCTGTACCACGTGAGAGATTTATAATAAACGTCTCTAGATTATCATCAGAATGATGCGCTGTTACAAGAGTTGGAATATCATATTTTGCCATGATTTTATTGAACCAATCATATCGCAATTCACGAGCTCCTACTTGCAGTGTTACTTTATTTAAATTCATGTAATCAACTGTTTTAAATTTAGTTACATGGATTCCTACATTTTGTTTTTTAGCTAATTTTCTAACAAAATCTTCATCAATATCGCTTTCCTTTTCGCGTAATTGAAAATTACAATGAGCTATAGAAAAATTCAAATTTAAAGCTCTACATAAATACACCAAAACAACACTATCTACCCCACCGCTACAAGCTAAAAGAAAATGATTCTCTTTTAGATTATTGAAATTAATATCGATATGTTTTTTAAATTCTTCTAACACAATTACAAAAATAGATAAGTTAAAAAAGAAAAACTATTCAAGCACTTCACGCATTGCTTTTGCTTTCAATAAGCACTCTTGGTATTCAAATTCTGGTGTTGATTTTGAAGTAATAGCACTACCTACTGAAAATGAAACGTATTTTTTAGAGGCGTTGTATAAAATACTTCTTATAACTACGTTAAAATCAAAATCTCCTTCTGGTGAAAAATAACCAACTGAGCCACTGTACAAACCTCTTTTAAAAGCCTCTAGCTCCTCAATAATGGTCATTGCTGATACTTTGGGTGCTCCAGTCATACTTCCCATAGGAAACGTGTCTCTAATAATATCAACAGGATTTTTATCTTTTTTAACTTCAGCAACTACTGTAGAAATCATTTGATGTACTTGATCAAAACTATATATCTTACATAGCTCTTCTACTTCAACAGATCCTTTTGTTGCACTTTTAGAAAGATCATTCCTAACTAAATCTACAATCATAATATTCTCTGCACGCTCTTTCTGATCGTGCTCTAAATTGTATTTTAATTGCTCATCTTCTTCAAGCTTTTTTGATCTTTTTGCAGTGCCTTTTATAGGTTGAGAAATCACCTTAACACCTTCTTTTTTTATATACCTTTCTGGTGATGCACACAGTAAATATTTATCATCTAATTTAAAAAAAGAAGCAAAAGGAGGCGTTGAAATAGAGTTTAACCTATTATACACCTCTAAAGGTTTAATTTCTTGATTTTCAATATAAAACTCTTGACAAAAGTTAGATTCATACACAGCACCTTTATGAATATAATCTAACATTTTAGTTACCTGTTTAAAATACTCATCTTTAAAGATTCGCATTTTAATAGCTACATTTTTTTTATTAGTTTTTACTTCTTTTTTCCGAGCATCGAATGCGTATTCAAAAATCTCTTTATAATCACTTTCTAGCTCATCATCAACCATTAATAAATAGTCAAACTCTATGGTATTTTCTAATATTCGTATAATTTTTTTAGGCTGAAAAAAATACAAATCAGGAAACTCAATTCCATCAAAATTTTTAGAAGAAAGCCTCTCTACATTATTTTTTAAATCGTAAGTTAAATATCCAAAAATCCAATCTTTAGTTTCCGACTGGTACACCTTAAGGTCATCAAATGCATTACTAGTATCTGTTTTAATAGCCGTTAAAGCATCTACAGCTAAAATAGCTTCATATGTGCTATATTTTGATGAATGCTCGTTACTGTCTAACCAAGCTACTTCGTAAAATTGTTGAGCCCATCGTAAAAGTGCTTTTTTATAATCACCTCCTTCAATAGGAAAAGAAACTTTTTTTCGCAATGCTTATTATAATTTAGATAAAAAATCGCTTAATTCATTTTGATGTTGTTTGGCTAATACTGCATCGCTAATACCATTCGCTTCACTAAAATTAGCATCAAAAGAAGGTAATGAGAATGTAGAAACCACTTCTCCCCCAAATCTTGGCAATAATTTTTCGATACTTTCTAAAGCCCCTATAGCACCTCTTTTACCTGGTGACGTAGCCATTAAGAAAATTTTCTTATCTGCTAAGAATTTTATATCAACCCTAGAAATCCAATCTAAAACATTTTTAAAATAAGCTGAAGGTCCACCATTATGTTCGTTTACAGATAGTATAATAGCATCAGCATCTATAAAATAATCTTTAAGCTCTATTAAAGAGTTTATAAAACCTTTATCTTTTTCTTCATCATGACTATACATTGGAAAAGGGTAATTTGCCAAATTAATCAGCTTACAATCATGTTCTTTTACTAAGTCGATAGTATGATTTACTAATTTGTAATTGATAGAAGTTGAAGAATTACTTCCCGCAAATGCTAATATTGTTGCCATAACTGTTAAATTTTATTATTACAACGAAAATACCCTAAAAAGTGCGTATATGAACTAATTTTATCTAATTTTGCTATGGTGAAAATCCAAAGAGACTGTTTTACAAGTATATACAATATATTTAGTAAGTTAAATGATAAGCAAAAGCAACAGATTATACTTTATTGACGCAATGCGTGCGTGGGCTATCTTGATGATGCTACAAGGGCATTTTATAGATGGGCTATTAAACCCTGCTTTTAGAGATCATTCTAATCTATTCTATTCTATTTGGGAATATTTTAGAGGTATTACTGCTCCTGTTTTTTTTACTGTATCTGGCTTTATATTTACTTTTTTACTTATTAAGGGCGATAAAACTGGTTTTGACAACCCTAGAGTTTCCAAAGGCATTAAAAGAGGGGTGCAACTTATTCTTATCGGCTATCTATTGCGATTAAATATATGGGGCCTTTTAATTGGGCAAATTTATGATTCCTTTTATTTTGTAGATGTATTACACTGTATCGGATTTTCGTTACTAGGTATTATTTTTTTATATGTATTAACTACAAATTTCAAGAAGCTATTTCCTGTAATACTTATATCAATTACATTATTGTTATTTATTTTTGAACCTAACTATAAGCAGTTAACACATGCATATTTACCTGAATCATTAGCCAATTATTTTACAAAAGCAAATGGCTCTGTATTTACTATATTTCCTTGGTTTGGTTACGCCACTTGTGGAGCTTTTTTATCTATAATTTTTAACAAATTTAAAAACTATAAATACCTTTACCCTATAGCTATTACAACAGCAATAATTATTGGATTAGGCTTACTTTTAAAATCTTCTGATTTATTTTTAAATTTAGCTAGAACAACCAATGTTCAAGTGTTTGCTGACTTATTTTTTAACAACTACCTATTTATTAGATTAGGAGATGTTTTTTTAGTTTTTGCTGTATTTATGTTACTTAGAAACTTTTTCAGCAACCCTACTCTATTAAAAATAGGACAAAGCACATTGTCTATCTATATAGTTCATTACATACTTTTATACGGTAGCTTTATTGGTGTTGGTTTTTATTATTTTTTAAATCACACCTTATCACCATCAATTGTGATACCAGGCGCAATAGTGTTTATAATTACATCTACCTCTTTAGCATTAATTTACGAAAATAAAAAAGTAGTTATAAAATCTAACATTAATTCAATCATCGAAGAATTTAAAGAAGGCTCTGAGCCTTGGTTAGTTTTTACTTTTAAATTAACTAAACAATACCTATCTAAGGCTAAACATAGTGCCTTAAAGTTATTTAGATTAGTTAAGGATTAGCCTTCCCATTCAAAATATAACTTTGTTTCACATATCTTCACTTTTTAAATATAATTATAGATATGAGTGATAAAAAATTCTCTCCAATTGCGGTTGAACTTGAGAAAGATAAAAATTATAGCTGGTGTACTTGTAACCACAGTACAAACCAACCTTTTTGTGATGGATCACATAAAGCACAGAATGCAACACCACCAATGCGCTTTTCTTCTGATGAAGCTAAAACAGCACATTTATGTACTTGCAAACTAACTAGCAACCCGCCTTATTGCGACGGTAGCCACAAAAATTAATATAAAAAAAAGCCATCTTTTAAAGATGGCTTTTTTAGTACTAAAATTTAGTTATTTTGAGATTATTTATTATCATCTAAAAAAAAGCCTATTAAATTAAATATGAATTTAATAGGCTTTAATTTAAGAAAGTTACCTTATGCGTGTAACGCTCTATCTGCTGTTGCAGCTAATGCTGCTTCTTTTATAGCTTCTGCATATGTAGGGTGCGCATGACTCATACGAGAAATATCTTCTGCTGAAGCCCTAAATTCCATTGCTGTTACTCCTTCTGCAATTAAATCTGCAACACGAGCTCCAATCATATGTACACCTAAAACTTCATCTGTATTTTTATCTGCTAATATTTTAACAAATCCATCAGTGTCTCCACTTGCTCTTGATCTACCTAAGGCACGCATTGGAAAAGATCCTGATTTATATTCAATACCAGCTTCTTTCAATTGCTCTTCAGTTTTACCAACAGCTGCAACTTCTGGCCATGTATAAACTACACCAGGTATCAAGTTGTAATCAATATGTGGTTTTTGACCATCAAGTATTTCAGCTACTAAAGTACCTTCTTCTTCAGCTTTATGGGCTAACATAGCACCTTTAATAACATCACCAATAGCGTAAATATTTGAAACATTTGTTTGTAAATGATCATTTACTGCTATTCTTCCTCTTTCTTCCATTTTTACACCTGCAGCTTCTAAATTTAAGCCATCAGTATAAGCGTGACGTCCAACTGCTACCAAACAATAATCACCAGTAAAAGTAACTTCTTCACCTTTTTTATTATCCGCTTTTACAATTACTTCATCGCCATTACGCTCAACAGATTTTACTTTATGAGAAAGCTGAAATTTTATTTTTTGCTTTTTCATTACTTTCATCAATTCTTTAGAAAGCGCACCATCCATACCTGGAATAATACGATCCATAAATTCAACGACAGTAACTTCTGCTCCTAATCTTTTATATACTTGACCTAACTCTAAACCAATTACACCACCACCAATAACAATCATATGTTTTGGTATTTCTTTTAGCTTTAAAGCCTCTGTAGATGTAATTACTCTTTCTTTATCTAATTTAATAAATGGTAAGGTTGACGGCTTAGAACCTGTAGCTATAATTGTATTTTTAGCTTCAATAGTTTCTGTTTTACCATCATTTTTTTTGATATCTATGTGTGTAGCATCTTTAAAACTACCAACACCTTCAAAAACATCAATCTTATTTTTATCCATTAAAAAATTGATTCCCTTTGTAGTCATATCAACCACATTTGCTTTACGAGAAATCATTTTTTCTAAATTCACCTTAATTTCACCAGGAATTTCAATTCCATGCTCTTCAAAATGCTTCACTGCATCTTCGTAATGGTGAGACGAATCTAATAATGCTTTTGATGGTATACAACCAACATTTAAACAAGTACCTCCTAAAGTTGAGTACTTTTCTATAATTGCAGTTTTCATTCCTAACTGCGCACAACGAATTGCTGCTACATATCCTCCGGGTCCTGAACCGATAACGACTACATCGTATAAACTCATAATTTTGAATTAATTTTAAAAACTTAACAAAATTAGTACTAATTTCTGAGTTAAACTCGTCATAAGTTCTAAACTTATGTTATTAATTTGCATTAAATAGGTATAGATGTGGTATGCTTAACTTCTGTAATCACAAAAGAACTCTGTGTGCTACCAATGTGGCTAATTGCCGTTAATTTAGACACCATAAACTCTCTATACTCTTCCATATCACTTACGTGTATTTTCAAAATGTAATCATAATCACCACTTATATGGTAACATTCCACTACTTCCTTTAATTGTACCACTTCCTTCTCAAAACGTGAAACATAATCTTTTGTGTGCTGCACCAATTTTACATGACACAAAGCAGTAAATGATTTATTTGCTTGTTTCTTATTAATCAAAGCAACATATTTATCAATAACTTCTGTTTTTTCTAAACGCTTAATTCGCTCATAAACCGCTGTAACTGATAAATTTAATTTATTGGCATACTCTTTAGTTGTCTTTTTACAATCTTCTTGTAATAAACTCAATAACTTAATATCAACTTCGTCAAAATTCATAAAGATTATTTTTCATTAAAAATACAATTTTAAAAACCATTATAGTTTTTAAAACTAAATAAATATACTTATGTAGTTTTAAAAACTATTAAAAATAACATATATTGATAATTTAACATGATATCTATATTTTTAAATTCTTAATACTTTAGATATATGGACTACAAGGCAGCAAATAACTTACAGGATTTACAATATTTTGGAGAATTTGGAGGAGTCAACCCTTCTATTTCTGATTCTTCCACCTATACCTTTATATCTGCAAAAACAATGTTTGATACTTTTGAAGGTAACACAGAAGGTTGTTATTTATATAGTAGACACTCTACACCTTCTAATTTATATTTAGGGGAGGCATTAGCCGCGTTAGAAGATACTGAATCAGCAAATGTTTATGCTAGTGGTATGGGAGCTATAACTTCTGTTATTTTGCAATTATGTGATGCAAATGATCATATTGTGAGTAGCCGAACTATTTATGGTGGTACTTATGCTTTTATGAAAAACTTTTTAAAGAAATTTAATATTAAAACTTCTTTTGTTGATACTACAAGTATTGAAACTGTTGAAAAAGCAATTACGAAAAACACAAAAATGATTTATTGTGAAGCTGTCAGCAATCCTCTTTTAGAAGTTGCAGATATAAAAGCACTTTCTGAACTTGCAAAAAAATACAATCTTCCTTTAGTTGTCGATAACACTTTTTCACCTCTTTCAATAACTCCCACAAAACTAGGTGCTGATATTGTAATTCACAGTCTTACAAAATTTATAAATGGCACTAGCGATTGTGTTGCCGGTGTTGTATGTGGTACCATTGATTTTTGCTCAAGCTTAAAAGATGTAAACAGTGGAGCAGCAATGCTTTTAGGGAGTACATTAGATAGTTTAAGAGCTTCCTCTATTTTAAAAAATATGCGTACACTTCATATCAGAATGAAAAAACATAGTGATAATGCTCATTTTTTAGCTAAAAAAATGGAAAATGACGGCCTAAAAGTTTCATATCCAGGTTTAAACTCTCATTCTGGGAATAAAATAATGGCTAAGCAAATAAATGTTGAATACGGTTACGGAGGTCTATTAACGTTAAATGTTGACACTTTAGAAAATGCAAATGCTTTAATGGAGTTAATGCAAACTAAAAATATTGGCTATTTAGCAGTAAGCTTGGGCTTTTATAAAACACTTTTTAGTGCACCAGGCACTTCTACATCTTCTGAAATACCTGTAGATGAACAAAAAAAAATGGGACTATCAGAAGGTTTAATTCGTTTTTCAATAGGTTTAGATAATGATATTGAAAGAACCTATTCTATCATGAGAGAATGCATGGTATCTTTAAAAATTTTAAAATCATAAAAAAGTAACAATAGAAATACCGTATATAATTTCTTGCATGAAAACCGTCAAAATCGTATTATTACAGTATAACTAAGAGATACTTAATGCAAAACCAAAGCTTTAACCCTTCAGGTCCTGAGAATGAACATATTGTAGAAAACAAAGAATTAAGTATTTGGGAAGCTTTAATCCCTGTAATCATTTTAGTAGCCATGTTGGCTTACAATGTTTTTGTTTTTGGTGACGATGCTCTTAGTGGTTCAAATCAATTTATTTTATTATTAGGCGCTGCTGTAGCAGCTATTGTTGGCTTTTTTAATAAAGTATCGTACGAGCAAATGATGTCTGAAGTTGCAGAGAATGTTAAATCTACTACTGGTGCTTTATTAATACTACTTATGGTTGGTGCTTTATCAGGCACATGGCTAGTAAGTGGTATAATACCTTCTATGATTTATTATGGCTTACAAGTATTAAATCCAACTATATTTTTGGCCGCATGCGTTATTATATGTTCCATCATATCTGTTGCTACCGGAAGTTCTTGGACTACTTCAGCAACCGTTGGTATTGCTTTAATAGGTATAGGTGAAACCTTAGGTATATCATTAGGTATGACAGCAGGTGCTATATTATCGGGTGCTTATTTTGGTGATAAAATGTCTCCTTTAAGTGATACTACAAACTTAGCGCCTGCAATGGCAGGAGGTGAGTTATTCACCCATATTAAATATATGTTTTACACAACAATACCTACAATTACAATTACATTATTTGTTTTTATAATAATAGGTTTAAATATAGAAACCACAGGAAATACAGATACACAATCTATTTTAGACTCTATTGACGCTACATTTAATATATCGCCTTGGTTATTTCTTGTTCCTGTAACTGTTATTTTAATGATTCTTAAAAAAACGCCACCTCTTTTAGCATTGCTGATAGGTACACTTTTAGGAGGTGTTTTTGCTATCATTTTTCAGCCTGAAATAGTAATGAATATAACAGGAGCAAAAGCTTTAACTTTTGAGTCTGCCTATAAAGGAGTTTTAAACGCTATAACCGTAAACACTTCAATAGCTACTGAAAATGAAGTTTTAAATGATTTGTTTTCTTCAAAAGGAATGTCTGGAATGTTAGGCACGATATGGCTTATATTATGTGCTATGGTTTTTGGCGGAATTATGGACGGTATAGGAGCCTTATCAAGAATAAGTAGTGCTTTATTAAGTATGGCCGAAAGTACATTTAGTCTTTTTGCAAGTACTGTAGCTAGTTGTTTAGCATTAAACGTAACAGCTTCTGATCAATACTTAGCTTTAGTAGTGCCTGGTAAAATGTTTGCTAAAGCATATAAAGAAAAAGGATTAGCTCCTGAAAATTTAAGTAGAACCCTTGAAGATTCTGGTACCGTAACATCGGTACTTATACCTTGGAATACATGTGGTGCATACCATAGTGGTGTTTTAGGAGTTGGTGTTGGTGAATATTTTGTTTATGCAATATTCAACTGGTTAAGTCCTTTTATGACTTTATTATTTGCTGCTTTTAATATAAAAATTAAGCAATTAGTAACAACCAAAAAAGTAGAGTCATAAAATATCAATCATATAACTAAAACAGGGGTTACTTTTTAAAAAAGTTACCCCTGTTTTAGTTTACATAAGAGCTTTTAATTGCGATACCTGCAAAAAAATCAGGTAATAATTAACAACTTCTAAGCATTAGATCAAAAAATACCACACCATTACTATACACTATCGTACCATCAATTTTTCTAATACATTATAATTGTATTAGGCGAGTTAAGTGTTAATTTTGCTATTCAAAATAATAATAATAAAATTTATAATATGGCTATAGTAGGTAAAAAATTTCCAAATTTAAGCGTTAATGCTATGAACGATTTAGGAGATACTTTTAAACTAAATGTTTTAGAAGAAGCACAAAAAAACAACAAGAAAGTAGTTTTATTTTGGTACCCTAAAGATTTTACATTTGTTTGCCCTACAGAATTACACGCTTTTCAAGCTGCATTAGGTGAATTCGAAAAAAGAAATACTCTTGTAATCGGAGCTTCTTGTGATACTGCTGAAGTACATTTTGCTTGGTTAAGTACTGCAAAAGACAATGGTGGTATTGAAGGTGTTACATACCCAATATTAGCAGATAGCAACAGAAACTTAGCATCTACATTAGGTATTTTAGATATTACTAATGAGCAGTATGATGATGAAACTGGTGTTGTTACTGTTGACGGTGATAATGTAACTTACAGAGCAACTTACTTAATTGATGAAGAAGGTACTGTATTTCATGAAGGTATCAACCATATGCCATTAGGTAGAAATGTAAACGAATATTTACGTTTAGTTGATGCTTATACTCACGTACAAGAAAAAGGTGAAGTTTGTCCTGCAAACTGGGAAGAAGGAAAAGATGCTATGCAAGCAAATGCTAAAGGTACTGCTGCATACTTAGCTTCTCACGCAAACTAAGAATTACACTTTTAAAAGTGCTCAAAAAGTAATCTGCTTTTAAGCAGGTTACTTTTTAATATTCACTTAAAAAATAAATCTTATGATTTTAGAATTAGATCAAGATAACTTACAAGATATAATTAACCAAAACGATAATGTTGTGGTTCAATATTCTGCTACATGGTGTGGTAACTGCCGTATTATGAAGCCTAAGTTTAAAAAAGAAGCAACTACAAATGAGAACATCACTTTTGTAATTGCTGATGCAGAAAAGTTTCCTGAGTCTAGAAAATTAGCCAATGTAGATAATTTACCTACGTTTGCCGCTTTTTCTAAAGGAACTTTAAAAAAGCAAGTACAAACAAATAAATATGATGTTTTAAAAGAATTGATCAGTGAAGTTACCAGTAATTAAACACCTTACTAACTTTATCGAAGAAAACGATGAAGATTACGTAATCGAAACTATAGAAACATTAGAAGCTTTAACAGAAGTTTCTTCTTTAAAAGATGAAGAACTAGATGTAATTGGAGAGTTAATCTCTAATATGTACGGAGCTGTTGAAGTTCATAAATCTATAAAAGAAGGTACCCCTAAAAAAGAAGCCATAAATAACTTTATGCAAAGAGTTATGGGCTCTATAGATAAATAAAAATATACTATCCTATTATAAAAGTCTGTTTATTTAAATAAACAGACTTTTTTATTTCCTAAAATTTAAATCCTTAATTCTTATATATCACATATATATTTTTTAATTTCACGCAGAATTAAATAGAATTATCATGGCAACAGTTACATTAAAAGGAAATCAAATACATACATTAGGTACTTTACCAGAAATTGGTACAAAAGCACCTAGTTTTTCACTTACAAAAAACGATTTATCACCAGCTAGTTTAGACAGCTACAAAGGTAAAAAAGTAGTGCTTAACATCTTCCCTAGTGTTGATACAGGCACATGTGCACAATCGGTTAGACAATTTAATACAGAAGCTGCTGAATTAGATAATACAGTTGTTTTATGTATTTCTAAAGATTTACCATTTGCACAAACACGTTTTTGTGGTGCTGAAGGAATTTCAAATGTAGAAATGCTTTCTGATTTTAAAGATGGTAATTTCGGTACAACATATGGTTTATCATTTTCTGACGGACCTTTAGCTCCACTACACTCTAGATCTGTAGTTGTTTTAAATGAAGAAGGAAATGTAATTTATACAGAACAAGTTGCTGAAACTACTGAAGAACCAAACTACAAAGCAGCTTTAGAAGCTTTAATGGATGCCTAAAAAGGAATCATTTTTAGTAAATAGAATAAAAAGTGTAGGCTTCGCACTTCGCGGAGCCTTTCTTTTAATACGCACAGAAGCTAGTATTAAAATACAAGTTTTTATTGCCGTAGTTATGACTATTCTAGGTTTTTATTTTGATATTACCAATACTGAATGGATTTTACAAATCTTTGCAGTAGCATTGGTTTTAGGAATGGAAGGTATGAATACTGCTGCAGAAAAAATAGCTGATTTTATACAACCCGAATTTGATGAAAAAATCGGGTTTATAAAAGATATTGCTGCTGGTGCTGTTATGTTCGTATCTATTGCATCTATAATAATAGGACTTATTATTTACGTTCCTAAAATTTTTTAAAAAAAACAATACCAAAAGCTTAATCGGTAAATTCGTATTTTAGCCCAAAGAATACAAGATTTAATGGCAAAAAAGGCAAAAAGCTCAAAAGCAGCAGCTCCTAAAAAGAGCCGTTCTTATAAATTATCAAAACAAAACAAAATTATACTCGGTAGCTTAATTATGCTTCTGAGCATCGCTTTGTTCTTTTCTTTTATTTCTTTCTATTTCACTTGGCAAGACGATCAAAGCTTATTATCTGAATTTTCAGATCGAAACCAGCAAGCTAAAAATTTACTAAATAAATTTGGTGCGAGCGTTAGCCACTTCTTCATGTACAAAGGCTTCGGGCTAGCATCTATTATATTTACTTTTCTTTTTTTTATTACCGGATTACAACTTTTTTTAAGTCAGCAAAAGCAAGGACTTTTAAGAAAGTGGATTTGGGGATTAGTTTTTATTATTTGGATATCGATTACTCTTGGCTTTTTTGCAGAAAAAAGACCTTTATTAGGTGGAGTTATCGGTTACGAAATGAATGACTTTCTACAAGATTTTGCTGGTAAAGTTGGTGTTTTTTTATTACTGCTATTTGGGTTGGTAATTATACTTGTTCGCTTATTTAAACTAACGCCTGAAATGGCCAGCGAATATTTCAACAAAAAGAAAAAAGATATAACCTCTGAATTTAATACCACAGAATCTTCTGAAACTTACAGTGAGGAAGAAATTGAAGCACTTATTAAAAAAGAAGAGAAACAAGCTGTTGTAGATACTTACACTCATAAAAAAGACATTCCTGATATTAAGCCTGAGCCAAAACCAGAGGTTGTATCTAATGATTTTGAAATAAGTGTTCCCGAAGAAGAGGAATCCATTGAAATGGATAATCTTACTATGGAAGTCGAAAAAGTTGTTGAAGAAACAGAAGTTACCGATAATTTAGCAAGTAAACTTGTTGAGGATTATGGAGAGTTCGACCCTACCTTAGAATTAGGTAACTACAAATTTCCTACCATAGAATTGCTTGATCAACATGGTGTAACAGGTGGTATTACGATAAATCAAGAAGAATTAGAAGAAAATAAAAATAAGATTGTAGATACCTTAAAAAATTATAAAATTGGAATTGCACAAATTAAAGCAACCATAGGTCCTACAGTTACTTTATATGAAATTGTACCAGAAGCAGGTGTTCGTATTTCTAAAATTAAAAATTTAGAAGATGATATAGCACTTTCACTTGCAGCATTAGGTATTCGTATTATTGCACCAATACCTGGCAAAGGAACTATTGGTATAGAAGTACCTAACAAAAATTCAACGATTGTTTCTATGCGTTCGGTAATTACATCTGCTAAATTTCAAAAAGCAGAGATGGAACTACCTATTGCGTTCGGTAAAACGATTAGTAATGAAACATTCGTAGTCGATTTAGCAAAAATGCCTCACTTGTTAATGGCAGGTGCTACAGGGCAAGGTAAATCTGTTGGTTTAAATGCTGTTTTAACATCTTTATTATACAAAAAACACCCAGCTGAAGTAAAATTTGTATTAATCGACCCTAAAAAGGTTGAACTTACATTATTCAATAAAATTGAACGTCACTTTTTAGCAAAATTACCAGATTCTGAAGATGCTATTATTACAGATAATACAAAAGTAATACACACATTAAACTCACTTTGTATTGAAATGGATAACCGTTACGAACTGCTAAAATTAGCATTAGTACGTAATTTAAAAGAATACAATACCAAGTTTAAAGCAAGAAAATTAAACCCTAACGATGGCCACATGTTTTTACCGTACATTGTTTTGGTTATTGATGAGTTTGCCGATCTAATTATGACGGCTGGTAAAGAAGTAGAAACACCTATCGCACGTTTAGCACAATTAGCCAGAGCAATCGGTATTCACTTAATTATTGCTACACAAAGACCGTCTGTAAACGTTATTACAGGTATTATAAAAGCTAACTTCCCCGCCAGAATTGCATTTAGAGTAACCTCTAAAATAGATTCAAGAACAATTTTAGATGCGCAAGGTGCAGATCAATTAATTGGTAGAGGTGACATGTTGTACACACAAGGTAACGATGTCACTCGTATACAATGTGCTTTTGTAGATACTCCTGAAGTAGCAAAAATTGTAGAGTTTATAGGTTCTCAAAGAGCTTATCCAGATGCTCATTTATTACCAGAATATGTTGGTGAAGAAAGTGGCACAAGTATTGATTATAATATATCAGATAGAGATGTTTTGTTTAGAGATGCTGCTGAAGTAATTGTAATTGCACAGCAAGGATCAGCATCTTTAATTCAAAGAAAATTAAAATTAGGTTATAATCGAGCAGGTCGTATCATTGATCAATTAGAAGCTGCTGGTATTGTAGGTTCTTTTGAAGGTAGTAAAGCAAGACAAGTTTTAGTACCTGATATGGTAGCCCTAGATATGTTATTAAGTAATGAAAAAAAATAAAATGAAAATGAGAAAATTGATTGTTTTAGTAGCTTTTTTAACTTCTGCCCTTTCTATGGCACAAAATTCTTCAAAAGCAAAAACTTTGTTAGACGAAGTTTATACTAAAGTTAAAGCTTATGATAATATTTTTGTTGATTTTAAATATGCTTTAAATAATGAAGAAGCAAACATCAACCAAGAAACTAGAGGAGATGTTACCATGCAGGGCGATAAATATATTTTTAACTATTTAGGCGCTAAACAACTTTTTGATGGCAATAAAGTATACACTATTGTACCTGAAAATGAAGAAGTAACTATAGAGGATAAGTCTACTGATGAAAATACAATTACACCATCAAAAATGCTTACTTTTTATAAAACAGGTCATACTTACAACATGGATATTCTTCAAAATATACAAGGCAGAAAAATTCAGTTTGTAAAATTAATACCTATGGATACTAATTCTGAAATCAGATCTATATTATTAGGTATTGATATTGAAACAAAGCATATTTATAAATTAATTGAAACAGGTAAGAATGGTACAAAATCGACCATCACTGTTAATTCTTTTAAAACGAATCAGCCTTTATCAAAAACCTTATTTACTTTTGATGAATCTAAGTATAAAAACGACGGGTACTACATCATAAGAAATTAAGAAATTGAAAATTCTAGACAAGTACATTTTAAAGAGTTTTTCCTATAACTTCTTCAGTTCGTTTGCAATATTGATGCTCATCTTCTTATTTCAAACGATCTGGTTATTTATAGATGATTTGGCAGGTAAAGGTTTAGATATTTTTATTATCGCTAAATTTTTATTTTATGTAATGCCTAGTTTAATGGAAAAAGTACTTCCTTTAACAGTACTACTTGCCTCTATTCTAACTTTTGGTTCGTTTGCTGAGCACTATGAGTTTGCAGCAATGAAAGCCTCAGGAATATCGTTACAACGAGCTATGCGTAGCTTAATTGTTTTTGTAATGATTTTAGGCTTAGTTGTTTTCTATTTTGCAAATAGTGTTATTCCTGCCGCAGAACAAAAAATATACAATCTTAGAAAAAACATCAGTCAAGTAAAACCCTCTACGGCTATTGTTGAAGGTGCTTTTAGTGATTTAGAAGGTACAGACATGAATATGAAAGTAGATCGCAAATATGGCGAAAAAGAACGCTTTCTTGACAATGTTGTTATTCATAGAAAATCAAAAACTAAAATTAATAATACGGTTATAAAAGCAAATAGTGGCGAACTTATCAGTAGCGAAGGTTCTGATATTTTACAACTAGTTTTGCGTGATGGTAATTATTACGAAGAGATTATTAAGAAAAAAAGTACTGAAAATCGCAAACAACCCTTTGCCAAGTCTAGCTTTGAAGTATACACCATTTATCAAGATATATCTAAATTAGATGTTGATTTAGAAAAAGATAGAGACGTTACTACTGATAAGATGAAAAACGTACTCAGGTTAATTAAAGATGCTGATTCAATTAAAATAAATAACATTAGTGTTGTTAAAACTTTTTCAAAGAGTATTTATAACCGAATGGGTGCTTTTCAAAAACTATCTAGCACAGATAGTTTAGCAAAAACTAAAATGTTGAATGTAAGTGATGATTCTATTGCTTTCCGAAAAAAAATTATAGATACTTTAAATATTGTAAACTTATTTAAAGTTTACCAACAAGATCAGATTATTAATGCCGCTCATAATAATACTACCAATATTGTAAATTCGATAGATAGCAAAAAAAATGAAATAGATAGACGTTTTAAAATATACAACTTGCATATTTTATCTCTTCATAAAAAGTTTGCTTTAGCATTATCTTGTATCATATTATTTTTCGTTGGCGCTCCATTAGGTGCTATTATTAGAAAAGGTGGAATTGGCTTACCTATGATTATTGCAATCTTATTATTTTTAACCTATTATTTTATAGGCGTTTTTGCTGAAAATTATGCAAAAGAAGGTAGTATGAGCCCTGTATTAGGTGGTTGGACCTCTACTCTTGTAATGCTACCATTAGGCATTTTCTTAACGATAAGAGCCACGGCAGATAAAGGTTTAATAGACTTAGGAGGAATACCTCAATTCTTTAAAAATATTTTCAAAAAAATCACATCTTTTTTTAAACAAAAAAACAAAAAGTAGTATGCATCTAAATTCTATAGAAGAAGCTATTAATGATATAAAAAACGGTAAAGTTATTATCGTTGTTGATGATGAGAACAGAGAAAACGAAGGTGATTTTCTTGCAGCAGCAGAGCTAGCTACACCTGAAGTTATTAATTTTATGGCTACAGAAGGCCGTGGATTAATTTGTGCTCCCTTAACAGAAGGTAGATGTAGAGATTTAGGGCTACCTATGATGGTTGTAAACAATACTGATCATATGGAAACTGCTTTTACAGTATCTGTAGATTTAAGAGGAAAAGGAGTTACTACTGGTATTTCTGCTGGAGACAGGTCTAAAACAGTTATCGCATTAACCGATAATGAAACAAAACCACACGAATTATCACGCCCTGGACATATTTTTCCGTTGGTTGCTAAAGAAGGTGGCGTTTTAAGAAGAACAGGGCATACTGAAGCTGCAATTGACTTTGCCCGGCTTGCTGGTTTAAAACCTGCCGGTGTAATTGTAGAAATTATGAACCAAGATGGTTCTATGGCTCGCCTACCTCAATTAATGGAAGTAGCTAAAAAGCACAATCTAAAAATAGTTTCTATTGAAGATTTAGTAGCTTATAGAATGGAGCATGATAGTTTAATTGAAAAGAAAGAAGATTTTACAATTACTACTCGCTTTGGAGATTTTAGATTACGTGCATATAAGCAAACAACTAACGATCAAATACATATAGCACTAAGTAAAGGTACTTGGAAAAAAGGAGATGAAATACTTACCCGTATCAACTCAACTCTAATAAACAATGATATATTAGGCACTTTAACAAATAACCCTGACAAGAAATTAGAAGATATGTTTAATGCCATAAATAAAGAAGGTAAAGGTGCTTTTGTATTTATAAACCAAGAAAGTGAATCTTTAAATTTATTAAATAGGCTATCTATTTTAAAAGAATTACAATCAAAAGGAGAAACAAAAGCTCCTAAAATTGAAATGGATGCTAAAGATTTTGGTGTTGGTGCTCAAATATTACATGATTTGAACATTTCTAAAATACGTTTACTTACAAATACCATTCAATCTAAACGTGTAGGTATTGTAGGTTATGGTTTAGAAATTATAGACCATGTATCTTATTAAAAATAACAAGATAATTTATAAAAAAAGGTTTGCATTTAATTTTGCAAACCTTTTTTTATACAATATTATGTAAAATTACATATCAATAATTGTATTGTTTAAGCTTTTACGAACTTTAGCAAAACCTGCAAAAATATCATCATCTGCCCTGTACCCTACTGGAAGTAATAAAACAGATTTTAAATTTTTACTTTTTAAATCAAGTACTTCATCAAAAGCATTGGGTATAAAGCCTTCCATAGGACAAGAATCAATACCTTCTAAAGCACAAACTGTTAATAAATTACCAAGTGCTAAATAAGCTTGTTTTGTTGCCCAATTTTCAATCTCCTCTTTATTTTTAGCAGAAAAATCAGATATAAGAAATTCTTTAAAAGGATTTAAAATAGCATCTTCAGTATTTCGTATTTTTTTTACAAGTTTAAAATATGAGGTAATAAACTGTTCGTTAATTTCAGTTTCTGTACAAATAACTAATAAATGCGATGCATCAGCTACTTGTCTTTGTCCATAAGAGCTTTTTACTAAAGATTCTTGTAATTCCTTATTCCCTATCACTAGCAATTTTAATGGTTGTAAACCATATGATGTAGCTGTAAGGTTAAAAGCCTCTTTTAATATGTTTAGTTTAGCTTCAGATAGTATTTTTTGACTGTCAAATTTTTTAACTGCATAACGCCATTGTAACTTACTAACACTACCTTCTTCCATAATTCAAATAAAAAATTAAACCATCCTTAAAACATCTAAAAATAAGTGTTTAAACATTCATTTTACCTCTATTTCTAGTACAATATCATTTAATAACTTAATATTTACAAAGGTAGCCTATTTAAATATTTTTCATTTAAGAAGTTGATTGGTAAATAGATACCTTAAAAAGAAAAGAAGTTTTAAAAAAAGTATAAAATTAATTTAGAATACTTTGATTTTTTTCAAAAAAGGTTCTTATATTTGCAGCCGCATTCAGGGAATACCTGATGAGGCACTCAGGAGAATTGGCAGAGTGGTCGAATGCGGCAGTCTTGAAAACTGTTGAGGGTCACACCTCCGGGGGTTCGAATCCCTCATTCTCCGCTTAGAGCAAAGCTCAATATCGAAAGATATTGGGCTTTTTTATTTTAAGACATGTCAAGAACTACGTTCTTGTAAATAGATTAAAATAAAAAAGCCCGTAAATTGCGCTAGCAATTTGAGCTTTATTGTCACGTGCGGAGACCCAGGGATGCACGAAGTGAATCCCGGAACTTGAAAAACAAAATAAAAAAGCCCATAAATTGCGTTAGCAATTTGAGCTTTATTGTCAGGTGCGGAAAACAAGGGATGCACGAAGTGAACCCCTCATTCTCCGCAGAAAAGCCCCGAAACAGCAATGTTTACGGGGCTTTATTTTTGAAGGTGTTGAATTGGGTGTTGTATGTGTTAGCTTTAAAGGAATTTCCTTTATTCAAATTATGTTTTAATTTGATAAGTTCAAACAGTATTATTTCAATAAATAAAAGTTAATTTGTTGCTGATCTAATGGTAAATTATTCCATAGAATACCCAAGTTTTAGGCTGGATCAGTTTTCTTTCCATCAAAATCACCTACTCTAAGTAATCTCACTTTTAAGTTCTTACTATTTAATTCTAAAATTTTAAAAGTATATATGCTAACTACTTTATAATAATTGAGATAAAAAAGCTTAACAACTGTATTAAAACTTTCTTTATTACATAGAATACTTGAACATGCTAAACCATGTTGACTTATTTCAGTTCCAATATCATTAATTAAATTTTCCATAATACATCTTACCACTGCATTACTTAATTAGTAAATAAAGCATTTTTTTTAATTTTTTATGAAATAATTCATCTACAAGTTGCCAAGTTTATTGAATGTGCCGCGGTCTTCCGGATTCATCTTTTCCATCATTCCTTTTAAAATCGAAATCTCTCTAAAATACATATAACTAACTGGACTAATTTTATGTTCAAAAAGCTTAACATCTAATAAACTCTCAAAATTAGCTACAGAAACTAATAAACCGATTTCTGGACGACTTTCCAGAATAGCTGTCCCAAGTTCATTGGTACAATAAAACATGGACTCTTTATTATTATTATTATTACATCTTCCTCTAGAAAAAACATGTGATTGTAGTGTTCATTTAAATTTTAAATAGATAAGGTTACAACTAATAATTATAATTTAGTCCAATTCATATTTAATGCCCATTTCGTATGCTGACCAATGTCATATTTTTTATTCTTATTAATCGAATCATACCCTAATGAATCTATTAAATTTGAACTTGCCCATTTTATTTTAGCTGAATCACCTTTCTTCAATAACACCTTTAATTCTTGTCTCTGTTCTGGTGTTGGAACTAAATCTAATATATCATATTGCAAAATTTCATAACAATCGTCCCATCCTGGTGTTCTTTTAATAGGTGTTAAAACTTTTCCTCTGTAATTATAATTCACATATGGAAAATTTTCTAGTGATAGAAAACTCTCTCCATCGTTCACTATTAGTTCTTCATAAAACTCTCTCCAATGACTAACTTCTCTATCTACGCCTTTATTAAACCAGTCTAAAAATTTCATTGCATTTTTAGCAGGTATGAATAATGCGAAATCGTCTTTCATAACACCGCTATTTGGTAATTTAGGGTCGTCTACTGCATCAAAATCTGTTTTCAACTTAGACCTTGTGTCATCAAGTATCTTATACTTACCTCCAACAAGTTGAAAATGGCCATAATTATTATTTTTAACTAATAAATATTTATCCTCAACTTTAATTCTATATAAATAAGACATTGAAAATCTTATTTTTTTACCGCGTACAGCCAAATATTTGCTAAAAATAGACATCCATAACCTTTTTCTATTAGTATAGATAAATTCTAGTAGAAGCCCAATCAAGGTAAGTAAACCTACAATACCGTACCATATTACTTCTTTCTGAAAATTTGACCCTTCAAGCTTAGTGTAGCCAATTATTATAAATCCTATAGCAATTAATGCTTGTATAATTTTTCTAATCATATTATTTCTGGGCTTGGTTTAACATTATTAATTGTTTCTTTTAAAATATCGAAGGATAAAGGTTTATGAGGATAAGCCATAGCTACCGCTTCAGGAAGTACTTTTAATCTAACATCAGAGAACGAATACCCTAATTCGCCATCTTTCATGGATAGTTTTGCTAATTCATTTAATTCTTCTTCTGTTAAATTTAGACCTTTGAGACTCTGAGCATATAATTCTTTATACTCTTCCTCAGTAGGACGTTTAAACTCTAATACTATAGCAGCTCTTCTTAATATGGCTTCATCAATAAAATGAAGTCTATTTGTTGACATAAAAATTATAGCTCTTCCATCCATCTCCCTAATCTCATCAATTTTCTGAATGAGCGTATTTACTGCAGCTTTTTCTTCTTGATGCATTTGACCTGTAGCTCTTGTTGTAGCAATAGCATCAGCTTCATCTATTAATAAAAAAGCCAAACGACGTTTACCTGCTTGTGTTTTTAATTGTGAAAAAGCATCATTTACCAGTTTACCCATTTCACCGTGCATACCTTCACCACGTACACGAGTACTTAGTTTTAAAAAGTATCCTTCTTTACCTAATTCTCTCGTCATTTTATCTGCAATGCTTGTTGCGGATATCGTTTTTCCTGTACCTGCATCGCCTGCTAAAATTATCAACGGATACTTGTCTTTTAACTGAGAAATGATAGGCAAATCTACTTTATGATATTTCTTACTCCAATCAGATAAACTTCCTTGATCTAGTAAAAGTTTTAGATTATTATAAATTCTATCAAATTTAGATTGAAAACCTACTAGGTTTTCTGTCTGTTTTTGTACCTCAGCACTAGGAAGTGTAATAATATTGTCGAATATTTCTGCCATTATTTAAAATTTGTTTTTTGTACTTCGTATGTTTTGCTTCCATATAACTGAGCATTATCTGAACTTAAATGTGAGAATGATAAATCTTCCGATGTACTTGACCATCTGAATTCAAAATCATTAGTGAATTTACTTTGTTGCTCACTCGTTAATGCGTGCCAAGAAGATGTATAACTTAGTATAACTGTCAAGTAAGTGTCAGCATCTGCAGGCCAATCATAATTTTTACCAGCTCTATCACCCTCATTAGTGTTACCATTATCGTTAACTGTAAATTTTGCAGCACGAATTTGATACCCTGTATTATTCCTTTTTAAAATTATTGTTACACAGGATAGATATTTGCTTTCTGCAAGTTTTAGTATGTCTTTACCTAACCTATCAACATAATCTATGTCCCATTTGCCAGTTCTTCTAGCAATCATTCTTATATCAGCTATACAGTTTTCGAATGTCTTACGAATATCAGTAACTGTATATGTACTAGTTCTTGTTGTAGTGTTATAACTCATCTTATTTTATGTTAAATGTTGGACCAAAAACAGATTTCCATTCATTAATGGTATCACCCTCATTATTTCTATCTTGAGCTAGATTTAGAGTGTCAAATGCTTCTGCAGCTTCTTCTTTGATTTCATTCCATTTGGAATTATTTATTTTCTTAGCCGCATTGTTTTCATTATTTGTGTCATCTGCTATATAAATAGCTGAATTGTAGTAAGGAATATTATTTATTGCATGCGTAAATTGTATGTCTGGAAATGTTGATTCGCTTAAGAATTGGAAAAATCTAATTATAGCTTCTTCTATATTTGTCTCAATACCTTTAGTTAAATCTAAATAACCTACTATTAATTCAATAGCGAAAGAGGAAATACCACCCTCATCTTCATAGGGATAAAGTTCTTTCTCATTTTTCCACCATTTAAGAGCTCTTACTATGGATGTATAACTTGGATTAGCTTTTCTTAGGCTTAGAGAAAAATCAAGATGATTCTCTACACTAGTTATATATTTACCACCACCTCCACGCTGTGGTTGCCAAACATAATTTTCTAGACTACTTAGAGGTACGACCGGAACAATATCTACTTCTAAACCAGAACCACTAAACCTTATCGTGATTGCTTTTGTATTACCCTCTGCATCAACATCGTTATGTATATCTTTTGTAGGGTATATTTCTTCAAGGTATCTAACAATATAGTCATGAACTTTTTTAAGATCGTTCTGGATATTCTCATCACCTGTAACGAAAAGCACTAAATCTATATCTATTGGATTATCGCCTGTAGCTTTTAAAATTGTACGCTTTTTCCAGGAACCGGCAAGCAAGTATTTAGATACTTTCATCCCCGTACCTTCGTCATTTTTAATTTTGTCTTCTAGCTTGGATTTCAGGTTATTAATCTGATCACGGTATTTCGACATGTTTTCATTTTGTAGTTTTATTTTATCTACAAAATGACCTAACTCATTATTATTTAACTTCATTTATAAACAGTATTTAAGATTAATACTGCAATATTACGACTTAACTATGCGGAGTAACTGCATAGTTAAGTCGTAATATGTTTGAAGTTAATTGGCTTGGTTAAATTCTTGTACTATTTTGAAAATCATATCTGCTTGTTTTTCTGTAAATACACCATCTATACCCATACTATGATAATTCTTAAATGGTGCATCGTATAACTTACTTGGTTCTATTTTACCATTTGAGGTTAAGAATTTTTTAATGGTATCTAAAAATTCTATTTGTACTGCGTTTAGCTTATAATCATTGATAAATTTTGCAAAAGCAGCATCCACTTTCTCTGGACTCAAACCCATTAATGATATAATGAATTGCACCAAACTAAACTGTGAACCTAATTCTTTCTCAATAGCTTCTTTATCTATACCTCCTCCGAATAAGATAACCTCTAATGCTTGTAGTTCTTCTTTTGTAATAGTTTCTCCTCTTCTAATTCTTGATATTGTAATATGATCTTCATTCTCACGAATAAGTTGCTCTAAACGATGCACGTTGTTTTGAAAAGGTGATGTGTATTCTGGAGTTTCTGTGCCTGAGAAATTCGTTGTTTTTATTTTATCAGTCAAAATATAATCTGCAAAGTCTGTTGTTACATAACGTTGGTCCTCTGGATCAATATATTTAACCAACTCACGAACCCCTTTTCTTAGTTTTTCAAGATGCACAATACCTTCTACTTTCCAAAAATCCTCTTCTAGAGGTAATTTGATTAATGCTTCTTTGGACTTTACTGCTGGAATAGTTGTTTTCTTTAGTAGCTTTTTTGATGTCCCGACTACTTTTGTAATAGGTATCATAAAGCTATTGATATATTCTTCACTATTTGGTGTTTCGAGTCTTTTTGTTATTAGCGTGAAAAGTAATTTATCATAATATCTCGCTAAGTCTGTATCTCCTTTTTGTGGTTTAACTAAAGGTGCTAATTCATCTTCTATATGCTTTACATCACGTTTGGATAAATGGTTCCAGATCTCACGATTATCGTTACCAAATTCGTGCACAATTTCTAGTTTCATTTTTACATCAAAACGCTCTAAATCTAGTGTTGCAATATCTTTATGCAAACCATCGAACAACTCCGTTCTAAAACTTTGTAGTGAATCATCGTCTATAAACTGATTGTTTTTTAAATATTCAGCAAGACGTAATCGCAAACCAAATAAAATCTCTGTCAAACTCTTTTGTGAGCTTGTTTCAATACCTTCTGGATTTTCATTAAAAAATTCAAAATTTCCACATAAGTCAAAAATCAAGAAATGTGTTTTGTCTTGACCTGCTCCAAACAAATCTGGACGTAAACGTGAACCACGTCCAATCATTTGCCAGAATTTTGAATATGATTTTACTGGCTTATAAAAGACTAGATTAACACAACTAGGTGCATCAATCCCTGTGTCCATCATATCTACTGAAATAGCTATTTGTGGTAAACGTTCTTTTTCTTCGTCACAAAAACGATTTATAAACTCTTTAGCTTTAGGCTCATTATGGGTTATTACTTTTACATAATCATTACCAAATTGCTCTTTATCGAGCTCCATAAAGGTGTCTTTAAGAAACTGTGCGTGCTTTTGGTTTTTAGCGAAAATTATGGTCTTGCCTAATTCGTCACCACCTCGTTTTTTAATACCGTGTTCTAGTACATATCGTAAGGTTTCTATAGCAGTAGGCTTATTAAATAACCAAGAATTTAATTCTGAAGAGGAAATCCACTCGTTACCTGTTGCTTCTTCACCATCTAATATTTCTTCTTCAAATTCTTCCTTTTCTTCATCAGACAACTCATCGTATTTAATCCCTTCACGAAGAAATTTAGTAGGGATTTCAATAGTGTGATATGGTGATAAATGTTTATTGTCTACTGCTTCTTGAAAGGTATATGCATCAGTAGGTGATTTATCTGCTAAACCAAATATGTGATAGGTGTTTTTATCTATACTATTTTTTGGTGTTGCCGTCAACCCTAAGAATAAGGCATCGAAATACTCAAATATGGCTTGGTATTTTTTATAGATAGAACGGTGTGCCTCATCAATTATAATTAAATCGAAATGTCCAACGCCATAAAAACGCGCTTCTTCATCACGACTTCGATCTATTAAACCCATCATAGTTTGATAGGTGGAAAACGCAAAACGCGCGTCTGGATTATCTTTTTCTTCTAACAGATTGACACTAGTATGCTCTGGTAAATGCTTTACAAAGTTTCGTTTTGCCTGATCTACTAAACTGGTTCTGTCTGCTAAAAATAGAATACGCTTTGCCCAATTACATTCTAGCATTAATTTTGAAAATGCAATAGATGTTCTTGTTTTACCTGTTCCTGTAGCTAATACTAATAGTGCACCACGATTAGTTCCTATTAATTTACCATCACTTTTATCATTACCTGCAAAATGTTCTGAAATACTTTTTATAGCACGCATTTGATACGAACGTCCTGATATCTCTGTATCTATAGGTGCAGTACGAATATCCATGCGGTGTGTACGACGAAACATTGCTGTCTGTAATTCTGCTTTTGTGTAAAAACCATGAACACGACGTGATTGTTTATGGAACTGATCGTCCCATAAGAAAATTTCGTAACCATTACTATAATACATTACTGGTCGACGACCATGCATTTTTTCTAAACTATCAGCATACAGTTGCGCTTGATTTTCACCTTTACTCGCACTTTCCAATGTGCGTTTTGCCTCTACTAATGCTAGTGGTAAACCGTCATCATCCCAAAGCACATAATCTACATATCCTGTCTCAGATACATTTGTAGATTTGGGCATATACTCTACCTTATATTCTTTATCGTTTATTCCCTTTAAATCCCAACCTGCTTCACGAAGTGCTACATCTATAAGGTATTTGCGTGTCTCTGCTTCGTTACATGGATGATTAACTTCATCTTCTACATTAGCTTCAACTTTATTCGCTTCTATTTGTACTTGTAATGCTTCTATTTGCTTTTTAAATAGCTCATTTTCATCAGCTAGTTGCTGTCTTTCGGCTTCTTTGGTTTTTAGTTGCTCTTGATACGTATCTAGTTCTTCATCAAGTTGCTCTTGAAGTTGTTTTATTTGTTTACGTGAAAGTGTACTGCCACCTTCTTTAGGAATGTAATCAAAGTCAAAAATTCCGATGTCACTTACTGGCTCTTTTGCATAAGATTTGATAAACCACTTGCCAAAATAGAAGAGTGCCTCAATTGCCTTGTGTGAATCTATATCATTTACTGGTTTATTGTGTGCTGCTAAGTTTCCTGCATTTTTAATGATGAATAATTCATTATATAATTTACGATTAAATTGTTCTTTAAATTGGGCCTGTACTAATAAGTTATGTAAGGTTGTGTTATATTGTTGCTCGAGTTTTTTGTCATTCGTATACATCCAATTTATAGCTTCTTCTAACGCCATACGACTATACACTAGTGATGTACGTGGGTCTGTAATAACCAACTGTTCTGCCTTAACTGCTCTATCATGAAAAGTGGCAAACTGATTTTTAAGAAATTGAAAATTTGAATTCATACTTCTAATATACTAATGTGTACGGAAACTATTCCATTTTGTTTTTAATATTCCCGCGAGCGCTACTTCTGTAAAATAAAGTTCATAGTCCTTTTCTATAGCATACAAAGCAACTTTGAAAGATTTTACATTTTCTTTTTTACATATTAATATTTCATTAAAATTTTTATGAATGTTTGACCTATCTATTTTATCATTTTCGTGTTTTGACATAAGGTATGCTAGTGAACATTGATTGTGTAACTTGCCAAATCCATGTTGTCTTAATCTTCTATAAACCGTTCGACTAATACCTACATAAACGGGTATAACCTTACCGTTTTCTTCTCTGCCAAAAACATACAAGCCTTTAAACTCATTTAATGACCTCGATTTTCCCGATAATATGTTTGGCAAATAACCTAAATCATCGAAAACCTTTTTATCTCTTATCACTGAATATTCTGGCTTTGCTCCACATGTTTTATGTAATTCCATATATAAAGCACCTAATTCTGGGCAATTACTTTCATTCAACCTGTCTAAGATAATAGATGCTATACCGTAAGTATTATGAAGCATAGCTTTTATGTCCGATGGAAAAGGTTCACTCTTATAATTCATAATGTTAAATGATTACTTTTTCTTGTTACTACTCTTTTACTCATAATAGGCTACTTTTTGCACCAACATTTACTTTTTAGTACCATGCTATAATCTAGTTAACCTGCGTTTTACTTATCAAAGCTTCTGACTTAATCTTTTGTAAACTGTTCTTTTAGTACCTACATACCCTGGTACAACTTTACCGTTTTCTTCTCTGCCGAAAACATATAAATTAACTAAGTCTTGGCATTTACTTTATTTAAACAGATTTTTATATTGCTCTTTTATCTCTAATATAAAATTTGCTAAGGGTTCTATATTATCAATAGTTGTATCTATTTGTTGCAAATAACTTAACGGAACTACCGTTTCTAAAAAATAACCTGCAGATATGGTCAAATAATTTCGATTGGTATTTTCAAAATTATCTTTCCATTTCATCGCTGCTTTCCAATCATAACCATCTATAGTATAATCTTCTAAAAATTGAGCTAATTGACCCCACTCTTCTCTGATATACTTACCCGTATGATTCCAGTGAACATCTCCAGAAATTAGCTCCTTACCTTCTTTAATTTCTTCTTGGCTTAAATTAATGCTGCAGATGTATTTATTGAAGTGACAGAATTTTAATTGATAGCCAGAATCTACATCAAATGATCTAGAGTTGATGTTTAAATGATGTGGAAGACTCCAGTTTTTATGCTTATTTAATAAATTTAACACTTGTGTTCCTTGGCCTTTTGTGTTTCCTGGCCATATGCCAAAATTTAAATTTAAACTACCATCTTCCTTTTCTGATATATAAATCAGAATTTCACGAGCCCAACCAAAATTTAGTTGTAAACCTATACGATCATGATACTCAAGGATAGGGTGCTCCTCAGAATCTATTGATTTTAATGCGGCTTTAAGTCGTTGATCTATTTTATGCGTTGATACTATATTATTTGATAAGCTTGCTAAAGGAGCTATAGGAATCCAATTAGGATTATGACTTTGCACTAATGTTATAAAATCTTCCAATAATATCGATGTACTATTCATCATTTTTTGAAAACCACTAATCCGTGTAACGAGCGCCATTACTCGTTTCCAATTATAATCTAAAGGAAATGTATTTTGTGGAGTAATTGACTCTTCTAATAGCGCAGCTACTTGTTGATATAGTTGCAAACTACAATCTGTATTATCTCGTTTTACTTCAATACAAAAAGCAATATCATTTATAGATATAAAAATATCTGTAATATGTTTCTTATTGTCATTAGGGGAATGACTAAAAAAATTAGCTAAATTTACAGGCAAACCACTCATAGCGATGGCAAAAACCTTAGAAAACTCTCCTTGAATATTTGTAGTATCTACCTGAATATCAATATCCCAACTATCTTTTTCAGTAATGTCTGAATATAAATTTTGAAAAATATGTTCTTGGTCGTTTTCATGAAAAACACTTCTTAAAAATTCATAGAGCAATAATGAATCATTCTTTAAACAAATAACAAAAGCCCTACTTAAGTTATCTTCAATGTTTTCTAATGAAAGGTTTTGACTGAAAGTGCGGAAAAAATTTAAGTGTCTATTCATGTTTTTTAATTTCTATACCAACTCCCCTTTAAACGCTTTTTGTAATAAGCAATTGAACAAATCTTCACTTTCTTGGAGCTCTTGTTTTGCTAACTTTTTTTGTTGGTCGATTAAGGTAATCTTTTCTGCGAATTGGTTTTGGAGCTTGATTGGTGGAAATCCAATTGTAATATCCATCAATTTTTTTGGGGACGTATGTTTAACTTTTGTTCCTGTAGATTCCATTTGTATTCTAGCTCTAATATTTTTTTGATTAAAAACCGTATAAATAAAAGTAGAATTCAAATTTTTCTTATACTCAATTAATCCAAGTCTTTGATTATGAAGAAATATCCCTTCCTCTGGAACTGAAATTACACTACCTAGTAATCCTGTAGCTTGTTCTGTCATAGCTATAAGTATATCTCCATTCTTTAATATATAATCATTAGGAATATCTCCATCATAATACTTTTGTTTTTGACCTTGACTTTTATAACCTCCAGCTTCGTTAAAATTTCCAGGAGTAAGCAGAGTATAACTACTTTTTGGTACAAAAAATTCACTCTTGAAAGCATAGCCGTGCTTAATGTTTATATAAGCTCCAATCGGATTTTCTTCCCATCCTTTCTCATTTATAACCGGATCCCCAAACATCTCCAAAAAGATAGCTTGTGCTAGCAAATCGTATTCTTTGAGTAGTTGTTTGGTTTTATCACGTAAGGCTGCTGCATCGTCTAGAATTTGGGCGATGTGTTTTTGGGTTTTTAGTGGTGGTAATAAAAAATCTATTTTTTTAATATGGCTTGGGCCAAAATTTAATTGAGCAGAACCTGTAATCAATTTTTGAAGCTGAGACGTAAAATGAACTGTTTGTAAATAATATTTAAAATAGTTTAAATCTACATCATCCTTCAATGCTTTGAAACGCATTGTACTTGTATTTAAACATAATGGTAAATGCTCTTTTTTAGCAAAAGCAATTTTATTATGAAAATTATCAACAACAATACCAGAACACGCAATTAACAAATCGCCTTCATCAATCAAAAAGTGTGCATATTTACCTGTTGCTTCTTCAGTAGACAAATGCTTATCTGTTGCTGACAAATCTACTTTACCATTGTTTATATTACCTACATTTAAAAGCTTAATTCCTTTATCTGTAAACTGCCATTTTCTAACACCTGGTCCTTCTTGAAAGAATAGTTTTTTAGCAATTTTTACTTTTTTCCAACCTTTAGGAATATGATTAAAATCTACTTTCATTAAAATGCCTGTTTTAAATTAGACATCAAGTCTTTTCTAGAGTCCTCTAATTCGTTTATCCTGTCTATTATTACTTTAGGCGCATCATATTCTACTTCTTCATACACAATTTCCTTATAACGGTTAATAGACAAATCCCAATCGTTTTCCTTAATTTCTTTAAATGGCACCAAAAAAGATTGTTCTGTTCTAGCTCTAGTATCTTTATTTCTTTTTGGGTAACGCGCTAAAATATCTGGAAGGTTAAATTTTTCATGCAATTCTTTTGCATCATCTGTAATCACGCCATCAAACGAAAAGGCTTCAAAAACTTCTGGTTCTACCAGTAAATTACGTTTATCATCTAAACTTTTACCATCGGCTAGCATATCGTAAAACCAAACATTGTCTGTACCACCATTATCGGTTTTTGTAAATACAATAATGGCTGTGCTTACTCCAGAATACGGTTTAAACACACCACTAGGTAAAGAGATAACTGCTTCTAGTTTGTGGTTTTTTACAATTTCTGAACGTATGCTTTTAAATGCTTTTCCTGCTCCAAACAGAACCCCATCTGGTACAATTACTGCTGCTCTACCACCTTTCTTCAATTGACGTAGCATTAAAGCTAAAAAGAGTAATTCTGTTTTTGTGGTATCGGTTACATTACGTAAACCCGGTGCAATACTTTCTTTATCTATAGTCCCTTTAAATGGTGGGTTTGCCAATACTAATGTATAAGCATCACTTATTGTATTATCTTTACTTACGGCATCTACGTCTACAATATTAGGTTCTTCTACACCGTGTAAAAATAGATTCATTGAGGCAATGCGTAGCATTGTAGCATCAAACTCGGTACCGTTAAACATGTGTTTGTTTATGTGGCTTTTATGTTTGTCTATTTCTGTAACACTATAATGCTTGTCTATATATTCTTTGGCTGCTACTAGAAAACCTGCTGTACCTACTGAAGGATCACAAATGGTGTCTTCTAGCGTAGGTTGCATCATTTCTGTCATTAACTTAATAATGTGTCTTGGTGTTCTAAACTGGCCAGATGTACCACCACCTTCTAGTTTAGATAAAAGGTACTCGTAAATATCTCCTTTTATGTCTTGTTTGGACATGTCTACACGTTCTAGTTTTTCAATGACTAAATCTAGTGTTGCCGCTTTGTTAATTCCGAAAGACGCATCTTTCATATAAGTGGAAAACAAACTTTTTTCACTACCTAAACTGCGTATGAAAGGGAAAATACCATCCACAGAATTATTAAAAATGTTGTGACGCGCTTGTACGTCCATTTCTTTTAAATTCTTCCATCTAAAGTTTTGCTGTTCTGGACCGAAAATAGGACTGAATTCTTTATTTAGACGTTTTGCCATACGTTCGTTTCGAGTTTCAGTTTCATCTAAATCTTTTATGAAGATTAGGTATGTTAACTGTTCAACGATTGTGATGGTGTTGGATATTCCACCAGTCCAGAAGGTATTCCAGATTTGGTCTATTTGTTGTTTTATTTGTCCTGTGATCATGTGTTGTTATGTGTGTCTGTATGTGTATTATAATTTTGTTATGTTTTTTGCTTGTGCTGATTCACTAATTGTGAATTTTATCGAGTCTCCGACTGAAAGATTCAACCTTGTGATATGGTCTCCATGAATACCAATTCTTTTTGTCCCATTATTAATTAATACAGTTCCCCAACCATTATCAGCAACATTTGTAATGACATCAGTTTTAAATTTATTTCCGAATTGATCTACTTCTATATCTTGCCAGTACGATTTATTTGTTGCTATATTACTGTTTGTTTTACTGTATCCATCGAACCAAATCAAAACGTCCATTAATTGCAATGCTAATGAGTATAATAAATAAGGTGTATTTATACTATTTCGATATGCTTGTATGTGTATGTTTTGAGTAACATCTACAGTAGTAGTATGAGAAGCTGCACCTGTGGTATGAATTATGTTTTTTACATTATTCGCAATAATCTTAGGAAAGTGTGTTACGGAGCAACTTACTTTTAAATGATTTGTATCACAACCGGAAAGGAACATGCAAGATTCGGTTAAATTAACATTACTACCTCCAACTTGGACACATTTATCATGTAAAAAACCGCAAGCATTTGCCATTCTAAACATGGTTTCCAATATAATTCTTAAATCAGTAAAATATGATTGATCACCAAAATTGTTATGAAAGCCTTTAAGACCTTTAAAAATTGAAATAAATGTATTTCTAGTAGAATTTGGGTATTGCTTTAAAATTTCGAATAACGTCTGATTTTCATGTTTTATTTGAAGTTCTAGTTGCGTGTCTGCTTCTGCTTTTATGTTTATTAATAGCTCTTTTACGTCATCTGCATTTTTTTTATTGTAACATCTAAGCTGAAACGCTTCAAGTATAGGATTGGTTGCATCTGTAAAATGGGTTTGACCAGAAAGCACAAAATAAGGAAATGCTTTTTTAGGAATCAGTTCATTTATCTTTTTAATCGCTGAGCCTAAACCTGCAGGATTTGGAGTTTCTGAATTTTCATCTTCAAAAAATAAGGCGTCTAATAAAATAACATCGTAGTGGTTAATGTTAGCCTCTAATGCAGTAAAACCTTCTTTAAATGAACCATACCCTTCTAATATTATATCTTGCTGTTCTGCTTGTAAAATAAATGGAAGAAGCGCTTCATCATTGTGCTCATCGTCAATCCAAAGTATGTTATATGTCTTACTCATTACAGTATAGGTATTATAAATGAAACTGTAGTACTATATTCCGAGTCTTCTTTGTTAGAAACAATGTTTAAAGCATTTTTACCTTCGTTATGTGCTTTTAATATTTCATTGACTTCATAACCTCCTAAACCTCTATTACGTGTAATACCAGCTGCAAAATTCTTTCTAGAATAATCTTTTAAAGCAAAGTCTTTAAGGAAAGAGACTCCTGTATTTGAAACTTTAACTTCAACATAAGATTTTTTACCATCAATATCATAATTAAAATAAGAAGCTTCCTCTTCATTACTTGTGAATGGTAAAATCTCAATATTAATTTTATTAGACATCTCTTTATTTGTAAATGCGTGATTTTTAGCATTATCCAATAGATTGACCAATACAATTCTTAATTTTTGAGGATTTCCTTTGATTAAAACTTGATTAGCCATTAATTCTTTAATATCCTCATGTATATCTAGTTTAAGACTAATATTATTGTTTAAGCTTTTCTTCTCGTCTTTTACAAATTCTGATAAAAATTTAAGAAAATGAAGTTCATTTAGTTCAAAATTTGAGACACTTACCAATGACGTGTTTTTATCAGCAAGTTCTTGTATATATTTTACATTTTTAGATATGGAATCGAAAGCATCAACTAATGTGAATTGTCTTTTTTGACTAATTAAATAACTCTTCCAATCTGGGTCTAAATTAGACAGTGCATTTTGAATTATTTCTATTGACGAACCTATGCTAAGTAAAGGTTTTCCTAAAATATGACTTAAAGATGTAGAGCTTTCAGTTTCCTCTTTATGAATACCACTGAGTATATTTTCTTTTTCTGACTCTATTTTTCTCAATCTTTTTGAGAGCTCAATGATACCGCTAACTTTAGCCTTTTGTTCTTGCATAGAAGGCAGTTGGAATATGATATTTTCTAAATCTTTTTTTCTTAGCATTGGCTGCACAGTACCAACTCTATAACTATCTAATTGTTCTTGTATATAATCTGAAGAAAACTCATTTATTAGAAATGTTGGATTAACAATGCTTTCATCTAGTCTTAATGCGACTACAGCTTGAGATATGACTATTGGGTCTCCGGTATAATTAAAAAACGTAGGCTTTAAGGTGTTCCATCTTGTTGCGATTAACAAACAAGATTCATTGATTATTCGAAAAGTTCCTCTCTTTATAGGTGTGTTTTCTAATTCATCACTAGTCAATACGCTGTCAAAAACGTCATCCTTTAGATTTCGAATTTGGACTTGTTTCATATGTTCATTGATAGGCGCTCTTAAACCACTAATAATAGAAGAAAAAGCGGAAAGTTTTGTCCCTTGAATATTTCTTAAAAAATATCTTCCAACTGATAGATCAAAATCATTTTTATATATTTCATCAGTCGTTACATATCTTAGATATTCGTTTTCCTCATCCAGATTAACAAGATCTATGATAGCTTTATCCTCAAGTTTTTTACTTCTTAGCCCATCTTTAGTAAAAAAACTGGAAGCATCTATAAATTTAATATATCCTGGTCGTGAAGAAATAGTTTTAAATATTAATATACAGACAGGAATACTCGTATTTAAAAGCAAGCCAGATGGTAATGTTATAATTGTATCAATTAAATCATTATCTATTAACCATCTTTTTAGTTTTGCTAAACGACCACCACTAAAAAGAAAGGATAGTGAAAATACAGTAATAAGTTTCCCGTTATTACTTAAGGAATGAATTCCTTTATCGATTAGAAAACTTTCAACGTCCTTATAATTTTCACCCGTTAAATAGGATCTAAAATGACTTTGTATTCGCATTTTAAATGGAGGAGTAGCAACTATAAGGTCGAACTTTTGAAATTCATTCCATTTCTCTATAGAATTATCTCGTTCGTACCCATATGTAAAAGGTTTATTATGGGCCTTTAGCCTCAATTGACCAATAGCCCAAGTGGATGCATTTATTTCTTGACCATAATATTCTTGATTTTCGTTAAGATAAATACCAAAAGAGGCCAAACCAGCAAAAGGATTATAAACTTTAGCGTTATTATCTAGATTAGCTAATTCAATTACTAACCTACTAATTTCTACAGGTTGAACTGATGCACCAGATCGTTTTCCTTGAAAATCAATTGTTTTTTTAAGTACAAATTCAAAAATCTCTTCAAAGTTGAGTTTTAAATAAAACTCATCTATTTGCTGGATACAATAGAATACTTCTTCTAATTGGCGTGGATTAATTTTCTGTAATATTGAAACATATTCTTGATATATTTTACTGTAGAATGAATCTTTGTTAATGTTGTCTAAAAATTGATGGTACCAATCAAAATGGTTGTCATATTTAGGATGTTGTAAAATCTCATCTTTATAAGTAGAAAGCAGAAACAAAATAACATGAAAACTACTAGCATCCAATGAATTGCGAAGTATATTAGCACATTGCCATACTTGATTAGTTATTCGCTCAAAAATTTCTTTATCTCTTATTTTATCTTCTCTCATAAGCTTCTTTAAATTCAATAGTACAAATTAACCACTGAACTATGCAGAGTGTCCGCATAGTTAATCTTTATAAAACTGTTGCATTGTTTTTGAATTTTCTCTCATTTGCTTTTTTAATTGCTCTGGCTCAAGCACCTCTATATCCTGACCATAAGACAACAATTGCTGGACTAATTCTTTATTTATTATTGTCTCAAACCAGACCTGATCCTGTTTATCTTCTTCAAAAAACTCTTCGTAATCTGGTTGAAATGGTTTTGTTTTAAAATAATTTCCCCTCCCATTATGGAAACGCACAACTACTTTCTGTACATTTTCGTTCATTCTAGTTACACCAACCATTGTTCTGAAGAATGTGTCCCAGTCTATATCTGATTTTAAATAATCGGTATCTTCAAGCGTTTCAAAGCTTATAAGTCTTTCATCTAATGGAATACTGTGTTGCCACCTTGGAGCTGTTTTATTATATCCAAAGACAAACCACCTTCTGTTATATTGTTTTAAAATATGTGGATGAAATTCAAAAACTGTTGATTCCTTGTCTTTAAAGCCTTTATAAACTATCTGTAAAGCTTGCTTTTTCTTAATTGCAAGATATAATGGCTTAAGGTGTTTAATACCTTTGTATTCTTCGTTATGATCATAAAATAAGATTTTTTTAGCATCATTTTCCTGTTCCTCTTCATCTTGAAACTTAATTAAGGCTTCTGCCAATTTGTTATACTTTGGATGATTTTCAAAACGCGATAATAATTGCTGCGCGGCTTCAATTAAATATTGTTCATATTTCTGTAATGGTCGTTGTGCAATAGAGAAATTAGTGTCTGAGTACTTATAAATTCTCATCCCTTCTTTTAGTGGTGCACCAAATCCGTCTTTATTATCCCTGAAAACTTTAATGTCCTCACGTAATGTTCTTTCTGAAATGTTTTCTCCAGGATATAATTCTTCAATTCCTTCATTTACAGTTCTTAATAATTCCTCAAAACTATAAGATCTATTGCGGAAGCAATAGTCTAGAATATTATATCTCAAATGTGCATGTGTACTATTTGCCATTTTTTTTAGATTTATTAAACAACTAATAATTCTTTTTTTTTAGAACTGTCTTAATCTGGTTCATGTTATTTTTTATCTGTGGTCGTAAATATATTGTCTCAAATTATATGTAAACGTAGCAAATTTAGGTAGAATGAACTTATACGCGACAAACCAGAGTAAAGTTTATAGCGCTTCTAAAACAGCCATTAATCTATGATTGAGATACAATTTTTCCTTACCCACCTTTTCAGAAATTAGAAACCCAGCATCTTCTAATGCTATCAAATAATTCCCGACCGTTTTTGGGGTTCCTAGTTTTTCATCAATTAAAAATTGTCGTTTGGTGTATGGTAGTCTGAATAATATTTCAACCAATTCTTTAGAATATGCTTTAGGCAATTTTTCTTTAATTTCAGCAGTCATTTGTTCCATTAACTCGGTGACATCTTTTAAACGCTTTAAACCTTTGTTAGCTGTATATTCTACCATTTCTAGCATATACAATATCCACGATTCCCAATCATTATTTTCGGTAACTTCACGTAGTTTATTATAATAATCCGCTTTGTTTTTTATAATATACTCGCTTAAATAAATAGCTGGAGTGTCTAAAAGTTTTTCTAATTTTAAATAGAGTAATAATAAAATGCGTCCTGTTCTACCATTACCATCACTAAAAGGGTGTATGGCTTCAAATTGATAATGCATTAACGCCATTTTTATTAATGGGTCTATAGTATCATTTTCATTAATAAAGGTTTCTAAATTGGCTAATTTCTCCCTTATAACCGTTTCTCCTGTTGGTGGCGTGTAAATAGTTTCTCCCTTGGCATTTTTTAGAGCAGTGCCAGGAGTTGTTCTAATACCTGCGGTGTTTTTTTTAATGCTTTGTACAATTTCAATACACAAATTTGTACTTATAAAAGGGCGTTTTTCTATATCATGTAACCCATTGTAAAGAGCCTCTTTATAACTTAGCACTTCTTTTGTAGCTGGGTTATCAAACTTTTTATCAGCAACTAAAGACTTGTATAAATCATCATTCGTTGTAATAATGTTTTCAATTTCGGAACTTGCTTTTGCTTCTTGTAGATGGATTGTATCTAAAAATAACGTTGGATTCGGTAAATTAGTTAACATACCATTAAGCTGTGCTAACGCTCTACTGGCATCAATAGTTTTACGTAAAACTGTAGTTGTCTCTAGTGTTTTTTTCGGAGGCAATAGCGGTAAGCTATTGTAGGGTATGTTTCTATCGAAATTTGGCATATTTAACAAGGGTAATATTTACTCACGTTTTATTAACGAGGGTAAATATAATGAAAATTTACCTTTGTAGTAAATACAAGAGTAAATTTTACTCTTGTATTTACCGTTTTAAAAATCAGTTGATTTTTTATTCATAAACAAGCATTAAAAATCGACTGATTTTCAAAATGAGTCATAGCGGCAGGCGTCACGAACAGTTTGTTCTAAAAGCGCGTCTAATCTGCGTAATACAAACATTGGTAATATAACGTCACGATATTTTCCGCGTACGTAAACATCTCGCAAACAGTCGTCTGCGATAGAACAAATAAGGGATACTAATTTATTGTGTGATGATTTGTTCATTGGTTTAGTTTGTTTTCTTGTAATATGCTCTAAAGATATCTATTTAGCATAAAATCCCTACAAGTAAATAATAACAAATATCATAAACTATCACAACGTAGTTCTGCGGTTTCCCGCAGTATGGGAAATAATTTATAAAATAAGAAAGAAATTGAGTGTAAAAGCCTAGTAAATTCCTACTTAAAACTTAAGCCCTATTTACTCTTATTAAGGAGCACCGCCAAATGAAATAGGGTTTTGGCTCCGTAAACTTTCTTTATTGCTTTGATTCTTTTTTCTATAGAAGATACAGAACTAGGTGTTATCCCTTTTTCTATAAAATGGTTTGAGATCTCTGGAGTTCTATATCCTTTTGATAATAGTTGTATTATTTTTCTGTCTACACGTTCCATAGTTCTAGCTGTTTACGGTACAAATTAAATATTATTTTTCTCTCTATTAAAGTAAATAAATAAAATTACCAATACCAACTACACCTGTTAAGCAACCTAAAATAAAATCCATTTTAGTAGCTATAAATGCAAGCCTGTGTTCTATTTTGCTAGCGACTGTTGCAAACAATGCATATAGCGAAAATGAACCCGCAGTAGAACCAATTGAAAAATATAAGCTATTTAAAAAAGAGTATTCAAAATAATCTAATCCTATCAACAAAGAAATGGATGTAAAGTAAAATGGAATTGCAAACGTATTTAATAAAGACATACCTAAACCGTGTAGATAAGCTTTAGATTTATTAATTTCTTCTTTCTGTTTATGCCCTTTTGACATGAAATGTAATCTAAAAAAATTAATAGATAAAAGAATTAAAACTCCTATACCTATTTTTTGAATTGTGGTGATGTATTCTGAATTTTTCATCAAAACACTTGATAGATACGCACCAATATTTGCTTGAAAAAAGAGTACTGTTGCAAAGCCTCCTATCAGATAGAAGGCAGATTTTCTACCGCTCTTTAAACTAAACTTAACTACTGTTAAATTTAAAAAACTAGGTACAATACTGCCAGAAGATGCAATAACAAATCCTAAAAGCAAACAAGTAAAAAAGTTCATCATCTATTTATTATCAAAGTATAACCAATTTTAAAATTGTTATACTGCTATGTTAATTTTTAAAATATCTTAAAAGGTTGATCTAAATTGATTACACTTTACCCAGCTATAGTTTAAAGACTTTAAATTTTATATTCTTAGTCACTAATATTAAAGATGTAGTAAAACATCTGAAGAAAAAGAATTGATATTAGCCTTCTCTATTTACTATAAAAGCATGAATAACCCCTGGTAACCAACCAATGGCTGTAAGTATAAGGCTTATAAGAAAAGTCATTCCCAAACCATGTTTCAAAAATACGGCTAATGGTGGTAAAAAAATATTTAATAAGATTGTTACAATTGACATACTATAAATTTTAATACTTGGTCTTTATTTAATGACCGAAAGTAGTTTATTAAATAAATAGTCTGTGGTTCCATATAGCCATTTTTTTAGCTCATTTAAAACCTGTGATTTTTTTATAGAGGATAAATAATTTTTATTGTTGTTACTTTTTGTTCTATTGATTATCAGAAATAACGTTTTACGGTTCAAATTCACAATCTGCTTTACGAGTGTAAAACCAAAAGATAATGCTTAGTATTTATGCTATTTTTAAAATAATTTAAAAGCGTTATCAGTTTACATATTTTAAAAACAGGCACTTTAACGGTATATACTATACATATCTATTTTCTACATGTATGCACTCAAATCAGAATTAATATAATTACAAAAAAAATCTATTTTAAGGTTGTGTTTTATAAAGACACATAAATTATGCAATAAAATCGAAAAATTATATAACATAAATTTTAAGTGTAAAATTGATCTTTGTTATCAATTAAAAACGATAATTATGATGAATGAACAATATAACACTACAAGCAATATAAAAGAAAGAGTACTGATAACTTCACAAGAAATGCACTTACATGAAAAACTTGTACGCGCACTTTTAACAAAAGAACCGAAAACGTTATTTACGAAACTATCTTAAAATACAATCAATAGTAAATAAAACAGTAAAGTATATAGTATACACAATAGGCAAATTACTTGTTTTACTTAGTTATTTGCTTTATTAAATTTTCAAAAATAAATACCACAATCTATTGACTTACAAAGGTTTATTTTGTTTAAGTCAATAAAAAAGTAAAAGAGATATTTCAGTTTTAACATTGAATTTATCTTTATAAATGTCAATCGGTAGGCATAAATGTTACCGTAAAAAATAAAAATTATGAATGATAATATAAAAGAAATAGAATCAAAAATGAATTCGATCATCCAAAAAAATGAGGATGCGATTAAAGGATATGAAAAAGCAGCAGAAAATGCTAAAAGCGTCGGACTTCAAAGTTATTTTAATAGTAAAATTCTAGAAAGAAGAAATTTTCTCGTTAACTTAAAATCAGCTGCTCCAGCTCTTGATTTAAGAGAAGGTATTGAAGGAAGTGTTACGGGAGCTATACACAGAACTTGGATGGATGTAAAAACTGCATTTTCGAGTAATGATGATGAAGCTGTATTAGAAGAAGCTATTAGAGGCGATAAGGCCGCTATTGAAGAGTATAATGAGGTTTTAGCAGATGTTCATTTACCAGTGGAGGCTGCTTCTATAATTCGTCAACAGAGAGATTGGCTTATGGATGATTTAAAACAAATAAAATCGATGGAAGACGTTGCGTAAAAATTATTATTTATGAAAATGACATCAGCGTTAGGCGTGGCATCAACATTATTCCGAAGTAAAAAAATGAAAATTGTATTGGTTGGTTTACAGCTAACTTATATGGGTTATAAATATTATAAATCAAAGAAAAAGTCAATAGTCACAGCAGACAATCGACTTAAATTGATTAATAAATAGCACATAATTGATAATATAATCTTTATGATTTCTTTTATCACATACTATAAAAACTCCGGTGAATTACCGGAGTTTTTTTTATTTTTAAAGTAAGTGACGAATTTTTTACATCTTTAATTACTATACTCTTTTAATAACACCTTCTGCCCAGAAATTAGATCGCTCACCAAAACATTCTGCTATAGCATCTACACCTATTAACGTACCTTTGGCTAATCGTCCCATTAAAGCCAATGGAAAAGTTGCATCTAATTTGTTGCTTTCTACAATCGCATTCCTTTTAGTTCGTATTCCCAATTTATCATGAATAGGTTCTACAACTTCGCTATTGATCAAACCTTTTGCTAGCGGACTCATTACTTTTAATATCTGTGGTGAGTCTAAAACTGAGTTGACCATTGTAACCACTTTTTTTGTTTTATTATCTGAAGTAAACTCCCAACCCGTATCGGTCAATTCAATCTCTGGGTTATTTACAAAATCAAGATCAATTTTATTTGCATTTATCAATGCAATAATCTGTTGCAAGCTTTCTACTGGTGGTCCAAAAGTGTATCTTTTTAAACGTTCATCAAGCAACACGATATCTGATATTAAATCGTCTGATAATTCTGAAAATGATAAAAGACGGTATATACTAGGCTGGCAGTGTCGCCATACATGTCCAATACAAAAATCTAGACTAACCAAACCTTTGCCTGTTGCCATTTTTATAAATTGCTCTAATATCGTTTTTGCAGGCTGCTGCTTTGAGATAATAAGAGGGTTTGAAAACTCATCATCTAATAACCATGAGGTTATAATTGCAATTAATTCATCTTTCTTCAAGTTAGATTGTACTGCTTTTGAACCAAGTGCCATAAACTTATGAGCCGCTATAGGTGCTATAGCATCAATAAGAAAGTGAACAGAATCAGGTTTAATTTTTGACTGCAAACTTTCGGTTATAGACGTTTCATAAGTATTCAACTGATTTTCAGTAGGTACATATAATGTATCTATTTTTTTATTTACTGGTTTCGGAACCATTGGCATACCATCGAGAGAAAAGGGTACTAATGAATTAGGCTCTTTTCCGCTAGGTATATATTCCATTTCTCTAGTTTCTTTATTTATAATTTTAAATTTACCTCCTAAACCTTCACTCAAAGCACGAGCTACATCAATCATTGCTAAACCAAAACCACGAATACCAATAGAAATCTCATTTTGAGCTTCAAATGATTCTAAAATTCGATTAGTTGGGTAAGGTTGTGTAAAGAGATTTATAAAATCTAACTGAAGAACTCTATTTTTCCATGTAGTCAATTGTTCATCAAGCGCTATTGGTTGGTGTCCAATGCAAAGAACAGCTTGTTTTACATGGTAGTTTTTACCACCTACAACATCAATGCCTATACAGTCGTTTTCTATTGTAAGGCAATCAACTTCGCCTGCTATAAAAGTCATAATTTTATTTTCAATCAAAACATCAGCAATGCTATGGTATCGTTGGTTTAAATATTCACCCAATTTAGAACGAAATGGAAATTTATCTACAGAAGTATCTTTGTTTTCCTTATTTGAATAACCAGACCAATTTTGGAAATCTGGGAATTCCGGAATGCTAAAATTTTTAAATACAATTTTATTTCTTGGCGGAATGCCTATTCCTCTTTCTGAAACATTTAACCAATTACTATCTGGTTGGTCTAAATTATATACTTGTCCTGCTCCTGGATATTTGTTAGATTCAAAAACCAAAGTCTCGGGTAATACTTTTTTATTTGCTGCTTCTGAATATAAAGATTCAAGAGCAGATAATCCACGAGGTCCACAACCTACAATCGCTAGTTCTGGTAGTTTATTCATTTTTAAATTTGCGTTTAATCGTTTAAAACTACTATTTCTTATTTTCGATTACCGTTACTGAATTTCCTTCTGAAATAACACCTTCTTCTAAAGGAACAAGACTTATTCCGAAAGTAGGTTTTAATCCCATTTTTGATCGTAAATCTGCTAACTCTTTTAAAGGTTGTATATTTTTATCTTTTTCAGCAGTTTTTGGGTCTATAGTCGTGAATATGCATCTAGTCGTTGTTTCTTGTACTCGAAAATAACATCCATTTATAGCTATAACAGACCATGAATCTTCTTCAAATGGCTCCACCCCATCAATAACAATATTTGGCCTAAAATTTCGAACACCTACTTTTTTGGTCAATTTAGAATTCAAATATTCTAATGTAGTTAGGCTAATAAGGTGTACTGGCGTAGCATCTGCATATCCTTTTTTTTCTTCTGGTCTCCCTCCGTTTTTTTCTTGAAGATAATTATAATCATCTTCTATATATACTAACCTAAAATCATCTTTTAAAAAGGTCGAAATCCAATTATTAGCCGATTCAGCAAATAACGTTCCAACAACTTCTTTGTTAAATAATTTTATAGTACTTATCTTATTTTCATGAGGTAACGGAAAAATAAATTCATCTTCTTTATCACTATTAATTATTAGATTTCCTTTACCTATTCTACAATTTATTTTAAGTAAATTAGGGTATTCACGGCCTGTAATTATTTTATTTGATGTATTGATGACAGCAATACAACGATCATATTTAAAACCTGTAATTAAGATTTCAGCAGATGGTAATGAGATACCTCTAGCTGATTTTATTGGATGTACAAATAGTTTATTAACCTTCATATGCTTCGATAAAATACCAAAGTAGCTAAATTTATTTATTGAAAAAAATAACGAATAAAAATGAATGCAAATGAGTTAATAATAGTGTTTATTCGTTTTTTTGGAGTCAAGTTTTCTTTTAATTAATAGACTTTATTTTATAAAACTTGAAAAGATTACCTAAACACATCAAAGTTAAATTTCTAAATAAATTTATAGTACAATAATTTAATCAATTCGGTTGTTATATAAGCATATACATACCAATACAGAATACACTGAAATAATTACAACCAACCAAAACTCTATGAAAACCTACTTCATAACTATTTTATTAGTATTCTTATCTATTAAAATTACCAAAGCCACTGAGTACAATGTTGGCCCAGACCAACCCTTATCAAGTATTTCTGAAGTACCTTGGGATAATCTTGAAGCTGGTGATATCGTATATATACATTGGAAAAGCACACCATATTATGAAAAATGGGTTATTAATGCTCAGGGAACAGAACAAAATAGAATTAAAGTTATTGGTGTGAGTAACGCTAATGGTCAAAAACCTATTATAAGTGGAAATGGTGCAATTACTCCTACTTATTTAAATTATTGGAATAAAGAGAGAAGCTTAATTAAAATTGGTGGTTCTAGTGTACCTTCTGATGGGTTACCAAGTTATATTACTATTGAAAATTTAGAGATTAGATCAGCACACCCTAATTACAATTTTACTGATCATAATGGCGATCAAGGAACTTATACAAGTTCTGCAGCTGCTATACATATTGAAAAGGCAGCACATGTTATTATTAGAGGTTGTGACATTCATGATTGTGGAAATGGAATATTTATAGGAGCTTTTAATGGTGACACAAAAGACATACTTATAGCTAATAATTATATTTACGACAACGGAATATCGGGTAGTTTATACGAACATAATACATATACAGAAGCTTTTGGAATTACCTACGAGTATAACCGGTTTGGTGCTTTACGTGATGGGGCTTTAGGTAATAATTTGAAAGATAGATCAGCAGGTTTAGTCGTAAGGTATAATTGGATTGAAAGTGGCAATAGACAGTTAGATCTTGTAGATTCTGATTATGCTGAACTTTATGGTGATACTTCATATAACAAAACATACGTTTATGGTAATATTTTAATAGAACCAGATGGCGCCGGAAATTCTCAGATTGTACACTATGGTGGTGACAGCGGTTCTACAAATAGGTACAGAAAAGGAAATTTGTATTTTTATAACAATACTGTTATTTCTACAAGAAATTCTAAAACTACTTTAGTTCGCCTCTCTACTAATAACGAGACAATGCAAGCTTTTAATAATGTTATTTACACTACTAATGTTGACGCAAGATTGTCAATGTTAGATGATACTGGCACTATAAATTTACATCATAATTGGATTGTTGAAAATTGGGTAAAATCACATAGTAGTTCTCCATCAGGCACATTAAATGATCAGGGAAATAATCTTACAGGAACTGATCCTTTATTTAACGCTATTGAAGATCAAGATTTTACTTTGCAAGATAACTCTGCTTTAATAGATAACGGAACAATAATTCCTACCGCTCACACCCCATCACATGATGTGACTAACCAGTATGTTAAACATAGTGGAAATACTGAAAGAAATGTTGTCGCTTCTTTTGATATCGGTGCATTTGAGTACGGAACTGAAAGCAATAATCCAGACCCAGAACCTAACCCAGACCCTGAACCTAACCCAGACCCCAATCCAACTCCTGACCCTGAACCAACTCCAGATCCCGAGCCAGAACCAATTCCAAATGAAGAAGACAACGAAGAGTCAGCAAATATAATTTTATATCCTAACCCAAGTGCAACATCTGTTTATTTAGAAAATATTGAAATAGAGACTATTTTAAGCATCCAGTTCTTCGCTCAAAATGGCGAATTAGTTTTAACAACTTCTGGTACAGCTATTGATGTTTCCTCTATGGCAAATGGTATATATTTTATGAAAATTAATACCCTTGAAAATAAGGAACTTACTTTTAAGTTTATTAAAAACTAAATTACAAATTAAGTGAGCTTGTTAATTTACTTATGCTATTTAACGAACTTTAGTTTAGCACTAACTTTTCAATCTAAAATCAATCTGCTCATCACTCACAAGTTTAAAAATTTGTAAAAGTTATCTTTTAGTACATTGTTGGCTATATTAGTTTTATTCTTATTTATAGCATAAAATTTAAAAGTTAGAGTCTATATTATATTTTATCAAAAGCCCTACAATTGTTTCTAAAGTAAATTTAGCACCTTTGATTTGGTTATTTTCTAGATCAATTGAAAAGTTGTAAGAACTTCTTAAATCTGGATTTTGCAAATTTGTATTTTTAAATATTGCATTTTGAAGATCACAATTATCAAAAACAGATAAATTTAAGTCACAGTCAGTAAAATCTACCTCTTGGAGTTTATTTTTATTAAATGAGATTTTCGAAAGCTTCCGTTTAATTTTACTGTTTGTTTTCTATTGTACAAAAACAATTTGGTTTGATCAAAGGCGTAAACACCTTATATTTTTACCATTTAATCTGTATTATATTTACAATTTTTAAACAAAATAAATTTAATAACTAACGTTAATTATGCTATCCAATTAAAAGTTATTTTTTAAGAATTGTTTTCGATATTACTTCGTTTGATGTATATAAATTAAGGTAGTAAACACCTGTACTTAAATTAGATAAATCTAAATTCATTGTATTGTTTGTATTTGAAACAGTTTTAATTAAACTTCCTGTTGCATTAAATATTGAAATGTAGATTACATCTGAAATATTTTCTAGTACCAATGTATCAATCACAGGATTTGGATAGAGGTATAATTCCATATTTGAACTATTAGGCACAAACAATTCCATAGCCGCAGCAAGGTCAATTGTTGCTTGGTCTATTTCATTTTGAGTTGTAGCATTCGCTAATGATGTTTCGGCATCAGCAACTGCTGCATTAGCATCATCTACAAGAACTTGTGTATATTCACCCTCTGCATTACCTAGAGTTGCTGCCTCAATATTTCCTTTTGATGAAGCTATAAGATCTCTTAATTCTTCTCTATTTATTGTTGGGTTATTAGTATCGATAGGGGCATCGAAAAAATTAAATTCATAAGCTCCAATATCCCAAGCATCACCATTAGGTTTTGCTACTCCATTTGCATCATTTTTTATACTCATTCCATAAAGGTTTTCATATAATTGATACGTAGAATGTTCTATTCCTGCATCTATAGCAGGTGAATTTGATTGTAGTGAAAAGTCAATCGCTTCTGGATTTACAAATAAAGGGTTTCCTTCAATACTCCCTGCTCCTTTACCTGTATTTGCTATAAATTCAGGTACAGTATATGAGTTTGACCCCCAATTTAACGTGGCAACTCCATCAGGCTGGTAATAAAGGTTATTCTCAAAAATAGAGTTAGACATATGAGTAGATCCGCCTATAGACATGTGATACCCACCTTCGCTTACATTTGAAATAATATTATTAGTAGCAAATAGTGCTGCATTTGGATTACTAATACTAGAATTTATACCATTATCTACATTATAAAATGTATTATTGATCATGTATACTTTTTGGCTTGACCATGAGATATACCCTTTGGCAGTATTAGATTCGTTATGAATATCATGTATTAAATTTCCAATTAAATACACATCATAAACCTGATCGCCACCAACTTGAATACCTGTAGAGCTACAATCAAATATCTCATTATTTACAACCCATACATTTTTAGGCGAAACATTCGGACCATAATGCATTACTACTGCTGCCCCATCACTACCTGATGACCAGCCTTTATAATTAAACATTACATTTTCTGAAACAATAACTTTATCTACCTCTTTTATATCTACAGCATTTTCTCCACACGTGTACATTATATTTCTTCCCACAAAATAGTTTTTTGCGGTATAATTTGCAGCATGTCCATTTCCTACAGCATCACCTCCTGCTCTAGTTATAATATTATCAATAATCCAAACACTATCTGAACGACCATTAATACTTACGCCCATACCATCTGCTTCTTCAAAATCTCCATCTGCTGGGTCAAATTGATCTCGATTAATATAATTGCCATAAAAAACCACATTATCAGCAGATGTACCATCATCATAAGAAACCGCCGATAACGATTTTGCTTCAAAGTTTCTAATAGCTACATGGTGGGCTTTTTTATCATCATAAGAACGAACTGTTACGCTCAATTTCAAATTCTCCATAATAACATACTCGCTATTCAAATAAAAAGCACTAGATGCTATCTCTACATGGTTATCAACAGATGCTCCTCGAATAAATATTGGCATCTGTTCTGTACCCGTTAACTTAAGTACGGTATGCCCTCTTGTATATGTAATACCGTGATATTCTACCACAGAGCCTTCTGGTATATCTGAGGCACTAGGCATGGACACTCTTGGTTTAGCTTCCGTACCATATTTATTACTAGAATCTGTTGCGTTAGGAGCCGTATTATCAATATAATGTGTGTAATATCCTCCTTCAGCATTTTGACTATATATTAATTCAGTGTTGCGGTTTGCAACATTATCATACATACGGTATGTTTCAAAAATTCCGAATTCAGGCATAGGTATTCCTGTAGCGGGCACCCATTCTTCAAAAACAGCAATTACTGATTTATTCCCTGTCATTACAACATCTGCAATTAGTCTATTTCCTGATACATCTCCTTCCCAATGTGAAAACTTATATCCAACAGCTGGTCGTGTAACTAGTCTAACTGTTTCGCCTTCTTCAAATGATATTAGATTGGTTTCTTCATTATCTAATAACTTCAAAACAGATCCGTTACTCGTTATAATGGTAAGTGTATATTCTTCAAATACATTAGTTCCGTTTTCGTTATTACTTGTGTTTGAAAATCCATTCAATGAAAAAAAACATATGAAAATTATAAAAAATATTTTTTTCATTTATGTATATTATTTTAAAGCTTTGTTAGGTTGTGTTAGTGTATTTATTAAAAAATTGAAACCACTTTATCTTAATATGAATTAACATATGCTTTTAGTTTTATCAACTTTCTTATCTTATAACTTTTTATGTTTTTTTTTAGTATCGCTAACAATCAAAATAATTATAAATATTATAGATTCTCTTTAAATTTACTTTAGTAGAACATGATGATTTTTTGAAAACTTAGTTTCAAATATTATAACTTTCTGTTGATAAGAAGGTTTTTAATCTCCAATTTCAAAATAAACACGAAACATATCTCAATATGAAAAAAATCAAATCAATATATTTAGTTATCATTAGTTTAATACTGGGCTTAATTATAAGTTTTATCGTAACAACAAATCACTATGAAAATAAGATTCGAAAAGCTGAACATATTATTGAACTACAAAAAAAATCTGCAAATTTTCTACAGAAAATTGAAGACTATTCGGAAGAGTTAAAAAAAGAAGAAGCAAATAAAAATTTCTTAAAAATGAAAATTCAAACTGAACTTGTTGAATTAAATGTATTAACCACGAATGATCATAAAGATTATTTTTCTAATGCAACTAAATTGATTGTTAGGAATTATTTTGATCATGAAAAATTAAAACTAGAGCACGAACGTATAGCTAAATTATTAGATTATTATGAAAATGAATTTGTACCCTGCCGCGTAAAAATTATAAATGAGGATTTTCTGATACATGAAATAGCACAATCCGAAAAGCTAACACAAGAATAATTTGAAAGTTATAAATTAGATTATACCACTCCAACAAATCACAAACATAATACCTATTATCTTACAAAGGATGTATATGATAATTCTCGAATGGTAATTGCTATAAATAATAGACAAAAACACCTTATGGCCTATTTTGTTTTTAAGGACACTAAAAAAGCAATTAAAGCATATAATAAAAATATTAAAGGAAGTGCTTGTTTTGATACCTCTTCTAGGTTATATGAAAATGGTGATTTAGAGGTTACTGAGAGTAATTGTGACGAAAAAAGCATTCTCCGTAAGCATTATAAAATTTAACGATAAAAATTGCAAGAAGTTTATGTTTTCTGAAGATAGAATTTTAAATAAAATATGTAACTCGAAGTGCTATAGCAAAATGGTTTTTTAATTATACAAAAACTGTCATTATATTTATTATTTAAACAGGTGAACAGTGTCGTTTTGCTAATTTAATTTTAACAGTTGAGGTGGTAAAAATGGCGGAAGAAAGTAATTTTTAAGCATAAAAAAAGCCTAGAGACTTTGAAAAAATTTCTCTAGGCTTATATAATAATTTATACTGCAATTTCTGCAGCGACATCCATTCGCTCCCAATTACGGTGCTTTGCAATGGCTGCTATAAAATCTTTAGTGTCTTTATTGATAAATACTGCGGCATCATTCTTAAAATCTACAACAGCAGTAGCGTCCAATAGCGTTTCACCTTCATGAGCCACCGCGATAGCTTTACAATGTTTAAAAGCCTCATTGATAAACTTGGTGAATTTTGATTTGGCTAAAAGAGCGTCTATAGACTTTTTACCGCCTGGAATATAAATGGCATCAAACAACACGCTTTCCGTAGTCATTATCGCAGCATCTACTTTGTGCTCCATTTTTTCATCACACAATACCGTTCCACCGTGTGGCGCAACAAGCTTTACGACAGCATGCTCTGCTTCTAATGCTTTCTTCATGGCTTCAAAATCTTTCATATGAAAACCATCAGCAACCAAAAATGCAATTTGGCGTGTGGCTATCGTATCAAATTTTGTCTGTGCCTGGCTTAATTCAGGAGATTCTTCTAAATACATTTTTTTCTTTTTAGGTTGATGATCCTCTACATTAGCATTGGCTCCAATAGCTTGGTTGATAGGCCTTTCAATATCATCTGGCACTTTCATCCCTAGGTTATCGGCCACCTCACTGGCTAGCGCTTCATCAATCTGAGCTATGATCCATAACATCCGTGACTTAATATGATCATGCGTACATTTCCCTAACTCAAAAGAATAGGCGTCAATCACATGATTTTTCTCCCAAGAAGCCAAGCTTCGGTAAAACAATGCTGGTTGCGAAAAATGATCACTGAAGCTTTCACTTCTGGCGCGTATTTTATGCGCATCTATGCGTTCTTGGTAGGATTCAAATCCGCCTTCTTCTACCGAGGATAAATAGGGACATCCGCCACCTAAAGAATTTGGAAAATATGCGGTATTTCCTTTCGGAATTTCCATTTGCATATGTCCATCTCTTTGATTGTTGTGCACAGGTGCTACCGATTTGTTAATAGGCAATTGATGAAAATTGTGACTCCCTAAACGCGATAGTTGCGTATCACGATAAGAAAAGAGACGTCCCTGCAATAAAGGATCATTGGTAAAGTCTATTCCAGGAACTACATTCCCTGGTAAAAATGCCACCTGTTCTGTTTCTGCAAAAAAGTTATCCGGATTTCTATTTAAGACCATACGCCCGATAATCTTTACAGGTACCATTTCTTCAGGAATAAGCTTGGTAGGATCTAATAAATCAAAATCGAACTTATGCTCATCTTCTTCAGGAATTATTTGAAGTCCTAGTTCCCATTCTGGGAACTGCCCAGAATCTATAGCTTCCCATAAATCTCTTCTGTGAAAATCTGAATCTGCACCACTTATTTTTACGGCTTCATCCCAAGTAACCGAATGAACTCCTAATTTTGGCTTCCAATGAAATTTTACGAAATGTGCTTTTCCTTCCTTATTAATCAGCCTAAAGGTATGTATTCCAAAGCCCTCCATCATTCGCAAGCTACGTGGAATTCCGCGGTCACTCATCACCCAAATATGGTTGTGTAGGGTTTCTGTGGTTAAGGATACAAAATCATAAAAAGTGTCATGAGCAGATGCTGCTTGTGGTATTTCATTATTAGGTTCTGGTTTTACAGAGTGAATCAAATCAGGAAACTTCATGGCGTCTTGAATAAAGAAAATAGGCATGTTATTCCCTACCAAATCCCAAGTCCCTTCTTCAGTATAAAATTTTACCGCAAAACCTCTCACATCGCGTGCTAAATCCGTAGAACCTTTAGAACCTGCTACGGTTGAAAAACGTGTAAATACAGGTGTTTTACGCTTTGTATCGGTAAAGATACCTGCCTTAGAAAATTCTTCAATACTTTCATATAATTCAAAATAACCGTGGGCAGCACTACCTCTTGCATGTACAATACGTTCAGGAATACGTTCATGATCAAAATTGTGAATTTTCTCTCTCAACAAAAAATCTTCAAGCAAAGTGGCGCCTCTAGGCCCCGCTTTTAAAGAGTTATTGGTATCATTAACTTTTAAACCTTGCCGTGTAGTTAAAGGTTTGTCGGTATAATCTACCTTATAATTTTCTAATTGTTTGTCTTTTTCCGTAGGCGTATTTTTATCATTCATAGTGCTAGGTTTTTTTAAGTGTTACAAATAGTGGTCTCAACCACAGATAAAACTAAATAGATGTGAGAATTTGAACTACCTTAAAAAAAAAAATGATTAACGCAATTGAAAGATTCTATGATGCTTAAAAATAAAAAACGCCACTGTTTACACAGTGGCGTTCATCAACCAAACAACTCAAAATTTTATTTATTCACTATAAATGCATGTATAACACCTGGCAACCAACCAATGATGGTTAACACAACGCTTATTAGAAAAGTAGTTCCCAAACCGTGCTTTAAGAAAACAGCTAACGGTGGTAAAAATATATTTAATAGTATTGTTATCAATGACATAATTTATTATTTTTTTGTTTCTACAAAGCTACCATAGCTATATCGGATATATTAACCCAATACGATGAAATCTTTGCTAATATGCTTAACAATCCACATAATCCCCTCTAAATAAAATCAATTTTCATGTGTACAATAGTGCTAATATTATTTTTATTTATTAAATTAAAGTTAAGGATCGAGAATCTTTATTTTTTTGAGGTACTCAATCGAAAAATAATTTAATTTTATCAATCACATTAAATTAATCTCATTGCATCTATGACAGACAAAAAAATGATAATATGGTTAGTTGATGACGATGAAGATGATAGATCTTTCTTTATAGAAGGACTAGAAAGTTTAGACGTAAATTTTGAGTTAAGAGAATTTGTTAATGGTAGAGAACCACTAAGCTTCTTTGACGCCAATAGTGACATCATCCCCGATATTATATTTTTAGATTTAAATATGCCGGTCATGAATGGTACGGAATGTTTAGAACTTATTAGAAGCCATAAAACGCTGAAAAATGTTATTGTGGCTATGTATTCTACCTCTTCTAGTGGTTTGGACATCCAATGCTGTTATGAAAAAGGTGCCAATCTTTATGTAATTAAACCCAACAGGTTTCAAGATTTAAAGAACTGTATGCAGAAAATTTTAAGTATGAACTGGTCAGATTTTCTATGTAATTTTCAGAAAGAGCACTTTATTCTTAAAACATAAGCGGATCACGCCTATATTTAATTAAAAACTATTCCTATAATTTATTACTCTAGATGAGATTAGGGTAACTTTTCATGCATTAGCATCAATCATTTTCTATAAACAAGTTTTTATTTGTAAGAACTATCCAGACATATACGGATAAGACTCAACATAACAATTCAACACTTAAAACTAGGACAAATGGGTAAAGATTTAAAACAAAAGGATGCACAAGAAATAGGAAGACCAGGATTGGAATCAGCCATGAACGAAAAGCCTGAAATTATAAAATCTACTTATAAAGGAAGTGGAAAACTGAAAGGAAAAGTAGCTTTAATAACGGGTGGCGATAGCGGAATAGGACGCGCCATAGCGGTACATTATGCCAAAGAAGGTGCAGATATTGCGATAGCGTACTTAAACGAACGTAAAGATGCTGAAGAAACAGCCGCTATAATACAGAAAGAAGGTCAAAATTGCATCAAGATTAGTGGAGACCTTAAAGATTTTACATACTGCCAAAATCTTATAGAGACTGTGATAAAAACCTATGGAAAAATTGATATTTTAGTTAATAATGCTGCTACACAATATGTAGAAGAAGAATTTTCTGATATTTCTATTGAGCATTTAGAGAAAACCTTTAGAACCAACATTCTATCTATGATTTATCTGACGCAACAAGCATATCAATATATGGGAAAAGGAGCTAGAATAATCAACACAACGTCTATAACAGGTTACAAAGGACATAATGAACTTATTGATTACGCTTCTACCAAAGGAGCTATTACCTCTTTTACAAGATCTTTATCTGCACAACTTGCTCCAAAAGGTATTCTTGTAAACGGTGTGGCTCCAGGGCCAATTTGGACACCTTTAATTCCTGCTACGATGACAGATATTGGAGATTTTGGAAAAAACACTCCATTAGGTAGATGCGGACAACCTTCTGAGGTTGCTCCTGCTTATGTGTATTTGGCTGCAGAAGATTCTAGTTATATGACAGGACAAATTTTACATATTAACGGTGGAATTGTTGTGGGTGGATAATTGCTACTTTAAAAAAACGACTTAAGAAAAAAGAGAAAATTTCAATACTCAAATTTGAAATTTTCTCTTTTTTTTTATAAATCATCCTCGCTATCCGTCGCATCATTTTTTATAGTTAACGGATGATCTTTCTCCCCTAGCCCTACAATTCTTATAATATTTACCACGGTATTATAGAGCATCAGCACAACAACAATTAATGCTGAACTTAAGATACTAGAAACAATCAAACTCCCATAATAAATTGCATTAAACCAATTGTCCGGAACATTATCAGATTCTGTAATAGGAAGGTTAAAGATTAAGAACGAAATCAAAGCGATAATAAAAACCGCAGTGTCTATTTTAGCAATCTGTAGCACGTGCAAATAATGATCTCTTTTCAGTTTTGTATTCGATGCTGAACTCAAACTCAAGAGCGTTAACAGTAGGGCCAAAATAGTAGCAGAAGCTAATACAATGGTATTGCAAAGCATATTTAATCCTGATAAGGAATGTTTAATTAACACTTTTGCTTCATAACCACTCAACTCTCCTAATAAAAAAGTTCCTGTCATGATGGCCACTAAAGAAATTACCCCGCCTATAATTGCTCTTTTCGTATACTTACTGATACCCATTAGTTCTTTTGTATTTAAGGACTGAAAATTACACTCCTTTTTAATGCTACCGTACTCTATTCCATTTAAGATTTAACACAATCGCAATACAATTAAGGTTTCTTTAAAAAAAGCAATTAGGGTTAACAAAAAATCTATTAGAGATACTGATACTAAGGTACTAAGACTACTTTAGAAGTTAGAAAACAAGTACTTAAAAATAAAAAAATGGCTGAAATAAAATATAAAGAGATGGATATGACCATCAACAAATCTCAAGGAATGGGAGCTGTTTTAAAAGATGGTGAAACAACATTTAGAGTCTGGGCTCCAAATGCTGAAAAAGTTTTTGTAATGGGTTCTTTTAATGATTGGAAGCGTACTAGCATGCCGCTCGCTTTAGAAGAAAATGGGTATTGGGCAGCGGCCTTTGATTCGGTCAAAGAAGGTGACGAGTATAAATACATTATCCATACTAATTGTAAAGAATATGAACGTAATGATCCGTACGCTTTTGAAGTTACTAGTAGCATAGGAAACTCTATTGTAAGAACATTGAATTTTGATTGGGGTGATGATAATTTTAAGATGGCCCATTGGAATGAATTAGTTATTTATGAATTGCATGTAGGTACATTCAATAGAAAAGATCCTAATGAAGTGGCTAATTTTGATAGTGTGATAGAAAAACTTCCTTATTTACAAAAATTAGGTATAAACTGTATTGAGTTACTCCCAGTTGCCGAATTTGCAGGAGGTATTTCATGGGGCTACAATCCTGCTCATCCGTTTGCTATAGAACAAGATTACGGAGGACCTGATGCTTTTGCTAGATTGGTAAAAGCTGCGCATGAGAAAGGAATTGCGGTAATTATAGATGTGGTATATAATCATTTAGGACCTTCCGATGTAGACTTATGGCAATTTGACGGTTGGGGAGAAAATGATAAAGGCGGTATCTATTTTTATAATGACCATAGAAGCGCTACACCATGGGGAGATACTAGACCCGATTATGGCAGACCAGAAGTACGGCAATACCTTCGAGACAATGCGCTAATGTGGATAGAAAAATATAAATGTGATGGTTTACGAATGGACGCTACCTCCTATATACGCTATGAGGGCGGCGGACTAGGTTATGATACCGAAATTGAGGAAGGCAACATTTTAATGCGTGATATAAACGCGGAATTACAAGAGAAATATCCTCACATACTCACCATTGCAGAAGACTTAAAAGGAGAGAATAAAGTTACGGATGCCATTGAACATAATGGCCTAGGCTATGGTAGCCAATGGGATATGAATTTTGTACACCCCGTAAGAGAAGTGCTAGAAGATCCTTATGATACTTCTAGAGATTTGCAAAAAATTGTAGATGCTTTAGAATTTAAATACAGTACAGATGTTTTTACTAGAATTGTATATACAGAATCTCATGATGAGGTGGCTAATGGTAAAGCAAGAGTTCCGGAAGAAATACAGCCTGGTGATGCAGAGAGCACCTTTGCAAAAAAACGAGCTATTCTAGGTTTAGCACTAACTTTAACTGCTCCAGGAATACCCATGCTGTTTCAAGGCCAAGAATTTATAGAAGATGAATATTTTCAAGATACCGAAGGTTTAGATTGGGAGAAGTTTGAAAAACATCAAGGTATTCAAAAATTAGTTCGAGACTTAATTCTCTTAAGAACAGGAAAACAAGATAAAACCGCAGGCCTAAGAGATCAAGAAATTCAAATAGTACATTTTAATAATGACACCAAAATACTGGCGTACATTAGAAAAGATAGAGAACATAAAGAACCTGTTCTTGTACTCTTAAATTTTAGTACTGTAGATTACCAAGACTATGGAATAGGATTGGAAGGTAATGTTGATTGGAAACTACGTTTTAATAGCTCTTGGAATGGTTATGATTCTGATTTTTCTGATTTAGAAATTAAAGGTATTAATCATTCTGAGGAAGAAACAGATGGACAAGATTGGACCGGAAAATTGACAATTCCTGGGTATTGTTGCCAAATATATACCTTATAATAAATAATTATAAGGATATAAAGCCCTAAAACAATCCGGTATACCAGGTAGTTTTATGGCTTTTCCTTTTATTATTTGAGTCAATAATAATATACCAAAAACTAATTTTATAATCGATTCTTACAACTTAAAACAACACTATGAAACGAAGCATAGGGATTATAGGTAGTGGCCCAACAGCGCTCTACGTTTTAAAAAATATAGCAGATAATCGATCTTTAATTTCTACGGTAATAACTACTATATATATCACCGAGAAACAAGCTCACGCAGGCATAGGTATGCCATATTCCGAGAAATATACAGAGTTGTGTAATATGTCTAATATCTCCTCTGAAGAGATTCCTCTTTTGAGCCAGTCTTTGGCCTCTTGGTTGAAAGAGCAACCTGAAGAAGCGCTAAAAGGATTAGAAATAGATACGGACAAAATCTCTGAAACCATCGTCTATCCTAGACTTGTCTTAGGGCAGTATTTTAAAAATGAATATGAATACTACAAAAGCCTTTTAGAAAATGCCAATATTAAAGTTGTAGAATTATGCAACGCAGAAGTTATTGATATCATAGCTTCAGAAACGATACAGGAATTTGAGCTAGTTATAAAGGATAAGGACAGTATTACATGTAATAACGTAATTATTGCTTCAGGTCATGAATGGATTTATGAAGATAATACACAAATAGGGTATTTTGCATCACCTTGGCCAATCACAAAAGTGCTCCCTGAAAAAGGAACTTACGATAATTACACAGTAGGTATTTTAGGCGCTTCGTTAAGTGCTTTTGATGTGGTCTCTTCACTATCTAGAAGGCATGGGGATTTTAAAAAACAAGGGGGTAAAATTGAATACATTCCTGATGCACATACTGAAAGCTTTACTATTGTAATGCATGATTTTAATGGTTGGTTGCCACATTTACAATACGAACAAAAGGAGCCTATGCGTGAAGTTTATAGGCACGTTACTAAAAATGTATTACAAGATTTATTAGATGAAAATGGATTTCTAGGTTTAGATACTTATTTTAATTTGGTGTGTAAGCCTGCCTTACGCAAAGCTTTATATAATGATGATTTGATTGATGTTGTAAACCAATTACAAAACGATAATTTTGGATTTCTAGATTTTGTGGCTGTTATGACCGAAAAACATGAATATCCAGATCCTTTTAAAGGAATGCAGGACGAGCTCAAAGAAGCTCAAAAAGCCATAACTAAAGAACAACCAATTTATTGGAAAGAAGTGATTGATGATTTAATGTACACTTTAAATTTTCATGCCGAACTTCTGTCTGCTGAAGATCATTATATTTTTAATAAAGAAGTAATGCCCTTTTTATTAAACGTTATTGCAGCTATGCCTTTAGAGTCTGCTAAGATCATGCTTGCATTACATGAAAAAGGAAAATTAAGCCTGAAAAAAGGGGCTGTTAAAATTTTGACACTAAACTCTGACGACGCAAAAGAAACATGTATTGAGGTTGAAAACGAAAAAATAGCTTATAAAAAATTTATTGTATGCTCTGGCCAAAAATCAATCTCATTAAAGAATTTTCCTTTTCAATCTTTAGTACAGTCTGGTAAAATAAGAGCTGCCAGAAGTAAGGTTGAAAATATTAAAAAAATGTATAATCTAATTGAAAATGAGAGTCAATTTAACCTTATTAAAAATAAAAAAAAATGGTATTTAAAATTAAAAGGTATTGATGTTTCTGCCAATTTTCAACTTATTGATGTTGCAGGAAAATTAGTCCCTAATGCATATGATTTATCATTTACACACATGTCAGGTTTAAGACCGTATTCTTTTGGATTGCAATCTTGTGAATTAACAAGCCGAATTGTTGTAGAAGATGTTATCAATTCATTCACAGGAAAATAAATAAACACCTTAATTAATAGACATATAACACAAAAAAAAAGAGTAGTTCGTTTATAAACAACTACCCTTTTTTAATCTGACATTATTTTAAGTTGATGTACTCCTATACTTAAAAATTAGAACCAGCATAATTCCATTTAAACATGTTGATATACCGTTAGTGATTATTATAGCTAAATCTTTAAGAAAAATTCCATAAAGTGTCCACAGTAAAACTCCCATGATAAGAACAAAAAACATATAAGGAGAAACATCGTTTACTTGTTTTGTTCTCCATGCCTTTACAATTTGAGGCAGAGCGGCACTAGTAGTACATATTCCTGCCAATGTGCCTATAACTCCCTCAAGTTCCATATCGTAATTGTAAATAAATTTTATAATTTATTTATATGAGTTTTAAGCAACTCCTCTTCATCCTGTGAGAATTCATGTTCTTGAAGCACGGTCTCATATTTTTCTCTAGCTATTTTTTTAAATTCAGCAACCTTCTCTTCTACTTTTTCAAAAGCTATCGTATCATTTTTATTTGATATCATTGCAATTAAATCTTGTAACTCCTGCTCTGTAGGGTTTTTACATTCAATATATTTACCTCCTAAATTGTAAATAAGTTTAATCATTTCTTTTGATAAGGACTCAAAATGTTCCTCTTTACTGTTGTAATTTTGCTGTTGTTCTCCGCTACTATCTTCTGAAAGTTTTTGATATACTTCTTTTAATGATAAATGGATTTCTGTAATCTCATTCAAAGTGTTGTTTACATCTTGATTCATGTTTCATCTTTTTGATTGTTCATAATAAACACCCTAGACATTCTGCTTTTGTTAAGCAACTCATTGCCTTAGATTAAAAATAAATTTAGTTGAAATTAAAAAGAATGATGAACCCATTCAATTAAATAATGAACCCTGTTACTTCAAAAATATCGCCTTGTAGTTAGAACTAGCGCAATGTTCAGTGTTTAAGAATTATAAGCCATTGTCTGCAATAGTAATAAAACACTCAATTTGTGAATTACAGTTAATGAGAATAAGCTGTATATAATAATTTTATAGCTAAATCTTTAAGAAAAAATTAAGTTTAACTATTAATAACAAATGCACACTATGCTTCATTATACTTCTTTAAAAATTTCTAATGCACCTTTACTCGATAAGCTATTAAAAATTGATATGCAATCGTTATTGCTCATTGTTTGTTCTGCTATAGGTATTTACTTGGCTATCATTGTATACACTAGATTATTCGGAAAAAGAAGTTTTTCTAAAATGTCTAGTTTTGATTTTGCGATGACGGTATCTGTAGGTTCTATGTTAGCCACAACTGTATTAACCAATTCGGTGAGCTTAACGGAGGGCGCACTAGGTTTGATAATGGTTTATGGGCTTCAATTGGCTGCTGCATATTTGCGTAGGTATGCACCCTTTAGAAAAGCAATAGACAATCAGCCTACATTAATTATGGAAGGCAGCACAATTCTTAAAGATAATCTTAAGAAAGTACGTGTTACTGAGGGAGACTTACGATCAAAATTACGAGAAGCAAATGTGGTTAAACTTTCCGAAATTAAAGCTGTAATTTTTGAAACTACCGGAGATATCGTGGTACTTCATAAAAACAACGATGATGAGATAGACCCTTGGCTAATGGAAGACGTTGAAAAGTAAAACCTATTCTCATTAGAATAATCTAAATAGATTGAAACTTAAAACATTACACTCAAAGATTTACAATTATCTTCCTTTTAAACTTAAATTTCAAATAGCGAAACGACCATTTTTGATGCTGTCCTCATTGCCGACTACTTTGGAATCATAAGGGTAGATAAAGCTTAAATTCGGCACCTACCCCCTCTTTTCCTATGGCAATTATAGCACCATGATGATTTTCTGCAATCTTTTTTACTATAGCCAAACCAATACCAGTGCCTTTATATTCTAATTTTCCGTGCAAGCGTTGAAAAAGTTCAAAAATTTGTTCGCCATATTGTGGAGCAAATCCTATTCCATTATCTGTAAATGTAATTTCAGAGTAGGTGCTTTCTGGTAAAAGATTAAGATGTTCAAGGTGCTCTCCTGAAACCACTAAAGTTTTAATTTTAATAATTGGTGTAGTATCATCCTTGGCAAATTTCATAGCATTCTCTAATAGGTTTTGAAAAATTTGTCGAATTTGAAAAGGAATCACGTAAGCCGTTGCTAAAGCATCATACTCTAATCTTGTTTTTGTTGCTTTAATTTTATCAGAAAGAGTATCAATCACTTCCATTAATACCAACTTTAAATTTACTTTTTCAAATTTAGCTTCATTATTAGAGGTACGCGAAAAGGCTAATAAATCTTCAATTAAGGTCCGCATCCGCTCTGCCGAACTAATTATCTTGTTAAAATCTTGTATGCCTCTATCTGATAAATTATCCAATTCCCTACTCGCTACCCTATCTGCAAACATTTGGATTTTTCGTAATGGTTCTTGTAAATCGTGACTGGAAACGTAGGCAAAAGCTTCTAATTCTTTATTTCTATTTTCTAAACTTCGAATAGTAAGTTGCAGTTTATCATTGGCTTTTTTCAATTGGTTTGTTCTTAGAATAACTTGTTTCTCCAGGTTTTTAGAAAAAAGATCCGACTTTTTACGTGCTTCTACACGATCCGTAACATCAGTACAGGTGAACATAATTCCGGTCACAACACCATCTAAATCTCTAAGAGGAATGTAATCATAATCTACATAAAACTCCCAAGAACCTTTCTCATCTTTAAAAAAGACAAAAGATTCTTTTTCTGATGCCGGAAGTCCCGTCTTCATAACGCCAAGAATTATTTCAGGATATTTAGAAGTGATAAGGTTAGGGAATACCTCTAACATGCTTATCCCTTCAACTTCATGTCGTTTTTTTCTCCAAATGACGTTTAATAAACTTTCATTCGCCATTTCAATATTCATTTCCTTACCTCTTAAAATTCCCATGGGAATAGGAGATTGCATGACAAAGTTTTTAAATTGACGTTCAGATTCTTCTAACTCAAATCTAGCCTTAACCGCAACGGTAACTTCAAAAGCTACCAACATAATTTCCGTAACTTCTCCTTTATTTAGTATAGGTTCAAAAATAAAATTGAAATATCCAGTTTCTTTCGCGCCATTACGCTCCAGAATAAACGGATATTCGTTACCATACTGAGGTTTTTTTGTTGCTATAAGTTCTTCAAAAATCGGAATTATACCTTCCTTAATCTCAGTTAACACACTAAACAAAGGCTTGTTATGGGATTCGGCTAAGCTTTTTTGCCAAATTAGTAAAGCCATGTCATTCACAACGTTTATGATGTAATTATCTACACTTAAAATACAGATCCCTACAGGAATTTCTTTTACGAGACGCCTAAAACGACTTTCATTAATTCTTAATTGCTCTAACCTTTTTTGTTGATCTGTAATATCTTGTAAAGTACCATTAAAGCGGTACGCCACTTTGTCTTCATTAAACCATGCTCTCCCTAGCGCTCTAACATACCTTTCTTGTCCATTTTGTTTGTTCCTAATAGAATAACTTATATCATATTTACCTCCTGAATTAAAGTCAAAAACTTCGAGAATAGTATCATTAACTCTTTGACGGTCTTCTTCTAGGGTAGCATTTGTAGCTTGGTAAAGCTCAATTTCTTCTTTAGTATCTAAGCCAAACCAAGCCTTTATACGTTCATTAGTTTTCAATTTATCGGTTAGAGGATTATAATCCCATGTCCCTAAATCTGTAGCATCGATAGCAAATTTAAGATCATCTTCGCTTTTTTCTAACTTCTTAAGAGCTTGAACATTATCAGTAGTTTCCGTACATATGGTTAGCACTCCTGAGATTATATTAGCTTCATTTTTAATAGCACTATACCCAAAGGTCCAATAAGCATCTTCTAATGTTCCGTTTCTATCGATAGGTAAAAACATATTTTCACGCCAAGTTGGCTTCCCATCAGCTAGAACACCTTCTAATAAAGGTCCCAAAGTATTCCACATTTCACTCCAAGCCTCCTGTCCATTCATACCCATGATTCGAGGATGTTTTCCTTTACTACCCAAACTAATTTTAAAGGCATCATTATAAAAACAATAAAAGTTTGGTCCCCAATATAATAGCATGGGAAATTGCGAATTTAAGAGCAATGACAAAGTGCTTTTTAAACTTTGAGGCCAGGTATGAGCAGCCCCTAAAACAGTATTACTCCAAGGATAATCACGCATGATTTTTCCCATTTGACCTCCTTCATCTAAGAAAGCTATTTTTTCGTGGTGTATTTTGTCATTCATACGTAAAGGTCTACAAAACTGTTAGGGTATTTTAAAAATTATATTTATAATGTGTTGTATGGTGTTCTCATTAATTTAAACATGCTTTCTATAAATAAGTCACTTTAGGACACTTCTTCAATATGGAAAAAGGGCCAATAGAATAATTTTAAAAGGAACCAAAAACCCATAGGTACCTATAAACGTTTCATTCATGAATGACCTATTCAAATCTAAAAATAAAATCGAATATTTTTCTAAAAAAAAACAAAAACACTTTTATAATTTTGCCTCGAAATTCACTTTATTAAAATCAATAACCATCTAAAAATTTTTAGAATTCGCTTATAAAAGCTACGCTTAAACAACTAAAAAACAGCAACCTAAATCTTGTCATGTACCCTTTTAAAAGCGTAACAAAACGCAACAAGCAAAGATACTTAGCAATCCTTTTATTTTTTACTTCAATCCATGTAATTATTTGACTTAAAAAATAAAAAAGAGCTAATTTATAAAATCAATTTTATAGGGAAGAATGTGTATGGTTATATCTAATTTGGGCAATATTAAGTTTATGCTATTATGCTTCTAAAGGAAAAAGCATTGTTAATGTTGTTCCTTCATTTTCTATAGATTTTAGTGTAACTGTGCCTCTGTGTAAGCTCATAATCCTTTTTACAAGTGTAAGGCCAAACCCTAAGCCCTTATCCAAATGTAATTTTGAAAACAACTCAAAAACAGTTTCCGCATATGTATTTTCAAAACCAGAACCATTATCAGAGTATATAACACGTACATATTTTCCATATTGAAATTTATCCTCTGTCTCAATAAATGTATTTTGCATAAAATGATCCGTAGTAACCTTTATAACTAAAGGGGTTTCTTTTCTTTTATACTTTAAGGAGTTATCTAACAGTTCTGAAAACAAATTAACCAATTGATTATGATCTGCAGGAAATATAAGAGAATCTATATGTTTAATTTGCAGTAAGTTATCATTAATTTCAAGCTTCTTTTTTACTTTTTCAATAATGTCTTTTAGATTAACATTGCTAAGGTTTAAACTTGCATTTTCAATAGCGTGCAAGCGCTGCATACGGTTCAAAAGTTTACGTATACGTTCTGATGATGTGAGAATTTTTGAAATATTTTTGTCTATTTCAGGATCTATATTTTCTATAAGGCTTGCAAAAACACTTATTTTTCTAATGGGTTCTTGAAGGTCATGAGAAAGTACTTTATCTATTTGTTTATGCTGCTCTGAATAGTTAGCAATTTTCTGCAGCTGTTCTTCTATTAGATGCTGACTGTACTCTAGTTCTTTTTTTAAACGAATATGCTCTGAATTTTCTAAAAGTGCTTTTTCTGCAATATCTCGAGCATGAAGTATTTCTTTTTCATAGTTGTTGCGTTGGGAAATATTAATACCTGTAAAATGAATCTTAGAGGTTTCTCCTTCTAATAGCCGAATAGCATTTAAAAGTACCGGTACCGTATTCCCTGTTTTAGTTTTAAAGGACAAGAAAACTTCATCTGCCTTATGTTGCAAATCTAACATTGGCTGAAGATGAACTTGAAAAAAAATGACACTTCCTGGGGTAAGTATATCGTTAATTTTCAAAGGCTCCGCTAGATCATAGTCTAGACATTCTCTGAATTTTTGATTGATAAACAGCACATCACCAGATTCTGATAACGTGAAATTAAATCCAGGGGAAGTATGATAAAACTCTTCTTGATTTTCCAAATTAATACTCATACATTAAGCTTTTAGTAGTTACTGTTCTAAAAAATTTTTAATGCAAGCAATTGTTTCTTCCGGATGACTCATATGTGGACAATGACCTTTAGCATTCATTTTTACTAATGTACTCCCTGTAATTTGTTGATGTATATATGCACCCACATTGCTAGGAGCAATAGCATCATCCGTACATTGAAGAATTAACGTAGGTATCTTTATTTTTTTTAAATCCTCACGATTGTCTGAGAAAAAAGTAACCTTAGCGAACTGCCTTGTAATGAATGGATCTGAAGTACAAAAACTATTTTCAAGTTCTTTGGTTAAACTAGGTCTTTCTGAATTTTGCATTACCATAGGTGCCAACAGGTTAGCCCAACCTGTATAATTATTAGACATGACTTCTAGCAGCCCCTCTAAATCTTCTTTTGAAAAACCACCGTTATAATTCATATCATTAATATACCGTGGCGATGGTGACACAAAGATTAATCGTTCAAAGATATCTGGAGATTGCAAAGAGGCTAATGTACCAATGATTGAACTAACAGAATGCCCAACAAACACAACATTATGAAGGTTTAATTCATGACAAATATCTATTACATCCTGCGCATAACCATATAAAGAATCATATTTTTGAATGTTATACGCACTTAAATCTGAATGTCCAGAGCCTACATAATCAAATAGAATTATTTTATAGTTGTCCGTAAAAGAAGGGGTTATAAAATGCCACATATTTTGATCACAGCCAAAACCATGTGCAAACATGATAACCTTAGAGCCGTTCCCGAGGACTTTAACGTTGTTTCTTTTGACTATATCCATGGATGAAATTTAAAAGTTATCAAAGATAATAATTGCAAAACGGATCTTGGTAGATTAATCCTTCGTAGTTCAAGCACTTCAACTTACTAAAAGTAAGGTTGAAATTACGGTAATTAGAAGTAAAGGTAAGTTAAATTACTCCACATTTAGAGTGCAGTAAATGTTTGGCATTATCAGCCATCTGTAACCCATCTGAGTTTGGTAACAACAACTACATGAAAAATAAATTTCTTCTAAATATTTTATTCATCTTTTTTATGTTTTAGGTTTTCCCCAAAAGCAAGAGGCAACTTACACCCTTTTTAGAGCCACTTTTTAAATTATTAGAACATTAAAAAATAATGAGTTTAAAAAATAAAAAAATCTCGTCGATAAAATACGCTTATTTATATAGATAATGTCTCCAAACATCTATTTGTTTTCTTTAAAATAGCAAATAAATGCACCTTTACACTTTACAAAAAAGCAATTATGAAATTACGTATTTTGGCTCTCTTTTTAATATTTATTTCTTTTTCTAATGCACAATCAAATTCTAACGAAACTGCTCCAAAAAAGAAAACTTCAGAAATTAACAAGACGATTCCAATCCTAAATTTTAGTTCCTTAGAACCTTTATTACACACAAAATCTGATAAAATTTATATCGTCAACTTTTGGGCAATGTGGTGTGCGCCTTGTATTAAAGAGTTACCTGTATTTCAAGAGTATGAAAAAAACAATCCGAATGTTGAAGTGCTTTTAGTTAGTTTAGATTTTCCTGAAGATGTAGATACCAAACTAAAACCCTTTTTAAAGAAAAAAGGAATTACATCAAACGTTGTTTTATTAGACGACCCAGATGCCAATTCTTGGATAGATAAAGTTAACCCTAAATGGTCTGGAGCTATACCATTTACAATTATATTCAATAATGAAAACCGTTCCTATCATGAACGCCCTTTTAATGATATTCAAGACCTAGAAAATGAAATTAATAAAACGATAAAAAACAAATAACATGAAAAAAAGTAACTTATTTTTAATAGCTGCACTTTTAGTATGCAGCTTTATGACTATTAGTAATGTAAATGCACAAGACAGAAAAGGTCGTCCTGCTAATGGTGAACACAAAGGCCCTCCTAGTGGAGGACACAACCCTGAACAATCGGAAAGTTTGAGCGAAATGACAGGATACAAAATTGGTGACAAAGCCACTGATTTTGAGCTTAAAAATGTTGATGGCCTTCAATTTTCATTGTCTGATATTGAAGATGCAAAAGGGTATATTGTTGTTTTTACCTGTAACGAATGTCCGTTTGCTAAAATGTATGAAGATCGTTTAATTTCATTACATCAAGAATATGCACCTAAAGGATATTCTGTGGTAGCTATTAACCCAAATGTTAGTGCTACTAACGAACGAGAAAGTTATGAAGCTATGCAAAAAAGAGCCAATGAAAAAGACTTCCCTTTTGTGTATCTAGCTGATACAGATCAAAAAATAGTACCACAATATGGAGCTTTAAGAACACCTCATGTGTTTTTATTAGATGCAGAATTAACCGTGCAGTATATTGGTACTATTGATGATAACGCTAAAAATGCTAAAGATGTAAAAGTAAAATATGTTGAAAATGCTATTCAAGCCTTAGAAAATGGAGAAAAGCCAAATCCTAATTTTACGAAATCAATTGGGTGTCCAGTAAAGTTTAGTAAATAACAAAAATATATAACTATTTAGTTTTTTATAGTAGGTTACAACCCCCCGAAGCATTCTTGTTTTTGGGGTTTGTTTTTATTATTAATCATCGAGGTTTATATCTAAAACCTTTGTAATATTCAATAATAATTTAATTCTTCAGTATTTATTCATCAATACAAATACAAAATTTTATAGTATTTGTTAGTTTACACATAAGCCTTCAAAATTTATTATTTTGTATAATATTAGTTAAGGAAGGTTTTGTATTTCCTCAAGGTTTCACAAATCTTTTATTTAGAAGCTAGCTTCCGAAATCCTTCATTAATTTGAAAAAATTCTAGATATATTTATTTACTATAAAAACTTTTCCTTTTAATATATTCAAATTTCGTAAAAAGTAATGGAGAACTATTACGGTTTTCTACATCAATAGGGCATATAAGTAATTAGAGCTAAAATTTGTAAAAAAGCCCCGTAACAAAATGCTACGAGGCGTATAATAATCTATTTTAATTTAGTTTTTACTTTAAACTCACTTCTAATGGGTTATTTATTTTAAGCGCGAACTCTTCTAAATAAGCTTCCCAAGATGCTTTTGTTGGGTATTGCTTTGATTCTTTCCAAGCGAAACCTGAATAATAAACCACTTTACCATTTTCAACTTTTAACTGTGCGTATAAATTACTTCTATCGGTCATGTTAGTATCATAATTCTCTGATGCAATCATAGTACCATTTGCGGCTACGATTCCAGTCCCTAACTCTGAACCTTCATGCGGCTCCCAATATGACACCCAGCCTTGATCTACTTTTTCAGTACCAACACCTTCTTTTTTATGAAGCGTTAAACCCACTGATAATACGGTTGTGCCTGTCGTGTGTATTTCAAATTTAGATAAGTTATTACCGTAATCTAACGATATATGTTTCTCTTCTGTAATTTTTTGTCCATCAGCATCCCAATCAGCATAATTTAAAACAAAACTTGTTCTGATAGGACCTGTAGTAATGGTTTCCCATTCGGTAAAGTTTTTAGAAATATAATATGTCGTGTCTTTTTTAACCGCAACACCACCTACTCCTCTACTTGAGCCTACATGAAAATTATCTAATCCTTCGCCTGAATCTATATGATATTCCCCAGGGTTGATATCATTTTTAGCATACCATTTATTAATTATCGGATATTCTACTTTTTTTAACCAAGCATCAATACCTGATGATAATGTACCACCAGAAACAGAATCTTCAACCATTTTTTGTGCTACTGGCCCATAGGTTCTAAATGCTACTTTGTTATTCTCCCAAGCATAATCATCAGTACGTTCTGGCACAAAACGTGAGTAACAATAGGCTGTAACATCTTGCGCTGCAACAGAATCTAAAACTACTATTTCATACTTTTTTTCTGATATTGGTTCCACTTCTGGTTGAAATAACACTACATCAGCAACACCATCGCTATTTTCATCTACAAATTGCGTGATTAAACGCTCTTGCGTTGCCATATCGCGTACTATAATATTTTCGAATTTTTGATTTTCGCCTAATACTATCTCTTTTTTAGAAACCTCTACCGTTTCAAAAGCACGCGGAATTTCTAAATTATTTTTTATCGTTATAATGGTATGCTCTTTTTTCTGCTCCCCACAACTTAAAAAAGTTATACCGATTAAAGCACTTACATAAAATATACTGCTTCTCATTTTATTTGAATTTTTGTTTGATTAAATTTTTACTCAGATCACTTGTATTCTCACAACAAAGCTGCTCCATAACCTGTTGCAATTCTGCTTTAAGTAATGATATGGTATGATCTCCGCCTTGCTTACCAAGTGCTCCGACACCATACATAAAACTACGCCCTAAAAAAGTGAAGTCTGCGCCACTAGCTAAGGTTCTAGCCACATCTGGCCCCGAACGAATACCACTATCCATCATTACCGTAATTTTATCACCGTATTTTTCTGCTATAGTTTCTAAAGGTCTAATGGTAGATTCTCCTGCATCTAACTGCCTACCACCATGGTTCGACACAATAATACCATCTAAACCTAAACGAATCGCTTCTTCTGCATCTTCATGAGAGGCTACACCTTTTAAAACTATTTTACCTTTCCACATATCGCGAATCGGTTTTATTCTTTCGGCATTTAAACGACCTGAAAAAGTTTGGTCCATAAATTTACCTAGTTGTTTTAAATCTAAACCTTTTGGCATATATGGTTTTAAGGTTTCAAAATTTGGTTGCCCATATTTTAAAGTATTTAATGCCCAAGTTGGTTTGCCTAAAACTTGTAAAATATTCTGAATGCTCATTTTTGGAGGCATTGCTAACCCGTTTCGAATATCTCTAGGACGAAAACCAAAAGTAGGCACATCGCATAAAATAACTAATACAGGGCAATGTGCTGCTTCAGCTCTTTTTATAATATCATCTCGTAAATCAGTTTTAGCTGGATGATACAATTGAAACCACGCTTTGCCTTCTGTTAACTCACTAACACGTTCAATACTACTTGTTGTTACAGTACTTAGTATAAAAGGCACATTATGCTCAAAAGCTGCTTTGGCTAATATTTCAGGCGAATTTGGCCACATAAGCCCCTGTAAACCAACTGGTGCTATACCAAAAGGTGCATCGTACTCTACACCAAACAATGATGTTTTTAAGCTTGATCCATTAAACGATCGTAAATAATTTGGCTTTAATTGTACCTCTCGTAATTCTGATGTATTTCTATGTAGATTAACATCTTCGTTACAGCCACCATCTAAATATTCAAAAGCAAAACGAGGCATTCGTTTTTTTGCTTTTGTTCTAAGATCATCTATAGATGGGTATTTTGTATTAAAAGTATGTGCCATTGTGCTATAGTCGTTTCTCTGATTTTATATTATAATTTAAAAATGCAATCCATCAATTTCCACTTTTCACCTGGTTTAGAACCTGGTAATGCTTGTTGATAGGTCCACATTAAATTTTCCCATTCTTGAACGGTATTATTACTTAAGTCCATTTCATTTTTTTTTTCAAAAGAGAAATTTTCTTGTGTTTCAAGCATCATAAATAACCGATTCTGAACCAGATAAATTTCAGCAGTATGAATACCTGATGCTTTGATACTTTCTAAAATATCTGGCCATACCTTTTTATGATAAGCAACATACTCATCTATTAATTTTTGATCATCTTTAAGATCAAGTGCCAAGCAATAGCGTTTCATTTGTTACTATTTTTGGGTGATTATTCTATTGAACGGTCTAAATGCGTATAGCCACCATCTACATATAACAATTGCCCTGTGGTGTGACTTGAGACACTCGAAAGTAAAAAAGCAACGGTATCGCCAATTTCTTCAGCAGTCGTCATTCTATTCTCAAAAGGAATGTTTTTTGTTATGCTTGCTAATTTTTCTTCTTTATCAGAAAAAGTGCTTATCCATTTTTCATATAAAGGCGTGTAACATTCTGCAACTATTAAAGCATTTACACGTATACTATATGGCAAAAGTTCTACTGCCCACTCCCTTGTTAATGCATTACGCCCACCATTTGAAGCAGCATAACCAGATGTACCACCTTGACCCGTATCAGCCGTTTTAGAACCTATATTTACAATCGCACCTTTACTCTTTTTTAATTCAGGCAAGGCATAATGGGCCATTAAATAATAATGCGCTAAATTTCTTTTTATAGACGTCATAAACCCATCATAATCGCCACTTTCTAAACCCACACCATCATTAACACCCGCATTATTTACAAGACCATCAATACGGCCATATTTAGCAATTGTAGCGTCTATAGCACTTTTACATTTTTCAGCATCTGTAAGCTCCGCAAGTGTATAAAACACATCGTGACCTTTAGTTTTAAAATTTTCTAAAACCTCTAAAACACTTTCTTTATTACGGGTAACGATAACTGGTATCGCATTTTCTCTAAGTAAAGACTCTACAATACCTAACCCAATACCTTTTGAGCCGCCTGTTACTATAATAACTTTGTCTTTTAATTTCAAATCCATGTAAAAAGGTGTTAAATTTTTAATTTTATAAAATGAATAGCTAGAATATTAAGCCTTGTAATTTTTACAAACTTGCTTAGATGTTCCTAAACCTTCTATACCTAATTCCATCACATCACCTTCTTTTAAATACATTGGTGGTGTTAAACCTAAGCCTACTCCAAAAGGGGTACCTGTTGATATAATATCGCCTGGTAATAAAGTCATAAATTGACTAATATGGCTTACCACATATTGTACATTAAAAATAAAATCAGATGTGCTGCTGTCTTGCATTTTTTTACCGTTTAATTTTAACCAAAGGCTTAAATTATTAGGGTCTTTAATTTCATCAGTTGTAGCTATAAAAGGTCCTACAGGAGCAAAAGTATCACAGCCTTTACCTTTACACCACTGCCCTGATTTTTCAATTTGAAAAGCACGCTCACTTACATCGTTATGCAAAACATAACCTGCAATATGATCAAAAGCATCAGCCTCTTCAACATAAGATGCTTTTTTACCAATAACAATCGCTAATTCTACTTCCCAGTCCGTTTTTTCACTGTTCTTCGGAATGATAACATCATCATTAGGACCAACTAAAGCTGTTGTTGATTTAAAGAATAATACCGGTTCTTTTGGAATATCCATACCCGCTTCTGCTGCATGTTGTGCATAGTTTAAACCTACACAAACAATTTTAGAAGGTCTGATTAAAGGCACTCCTAAACGCGTATCGTTTGGCACTTTAGGACAATTTTCTTTATGATTAATCACCCATTTTTTTAATTTTTCAATACCGTCATTTCCAAAAAATTCCTCTGTATAATCTGATCCAAATGCAGATACATCTATTCGAGTTCCGTCATTTAATTGTAATCCTGGTTTTTCATTTCCTTCAGCGCCAAATCGTATTAATTTCATCTGTATATTTTATTTAAATTTATAGTTTTTTAGTTTCCATTTAATGTTACAAAACCACCATCAATAGCATAATTAGACCCTGTTATAAAACCAGCCTCGTCTGAACATAAAAAGAGTGCTAAGTCAGCCATTTCTTGTGGTTTACCCATACGGCCTATTGGTTGTGTTTTCGAAAGTTTTTCGAACATTTCGTCTTCTTTACCTGGGTAATTATTCTTTATAAATCCATCTACAAAAGGCGTATGTACGCGGCCTGGAGCTATACAATTACAACGAATACCATCTTTTATAAAATCTTTTGCAATAGAATATGTAATTGTTAAAACAGCACCTTTTGTCATAGAATATGCAAAACGATCATTGATACCTACTGTTGACGCTATTGATGCTATATTTAAAATAACTCCTTTTCCGCTTTTCTTTAAAAAAGGTAAACTTGCTTTAATACAATTGTAAACTCCTTTTATGTTTACATTATAAAGTCGATCTAAATCAGCCTCTTCTACAGCCTCAATATTACCAACATGTGCTATACCTGCGTTATTAATTAAAATATCTATAGTGCCATTTTCTGCAACTTTTTTTACAATATCTTCTACATTTGCTTGGTTTGCAACATCGCATTTATAAGCTACTGCCTTCTCTCCTAAAGCTTTAATTTCTTGTACCGTTTCTTGTGCTGCTTCTAAGTTAAAATCTAAAATATGTACTGCTGCACCTTGCTTAGCAAAAGTTAAGCATATAGATTTTCCTATACCGCTACCACCACCTGTTACAACCGCTATTTTATTTTTTAGACTGAATTTTGTCATTTTCTTATGCTTAATTTAAATTGATATTTTTTTTATAAAGACATTCCTCTTTTCCAAGGAATAAAATCGTCTTGTCTTAATTGCCTTGCTTTGGTTTGTTTACCACTTGCTACTTCAATCACAAAATCTAAAAGCTCTTCTCCTGATTGCTCTATCGTTTTTTCACCCTCAATTATTGACCCTGCATTAAAATCTATAATATCATTCATTTTATTAAAAAGTGTCGAATTGGTCGATACTTTTACAACTGGCGTAATTGGGTTACCTGTTGGTGTACCTAAACCTGTTGTAAACAGAATTATAGTACAACCAGAACCTGCCAAACCTGTTGTAGATTCTACGTCGTTACCTGGTGTACATAATAAGTTTAAACCTGAATTAACAACTTGTTCTGTATAATCTAAAACATCTTCTACTGGTGATGTTCCTCCTTTTTTAGCTGCTCCGGCTGATTTTATAGCATCTGTAATTAAACCATCTTTTATATTTCCTGGCGAAGGATTCATTGAAAAAGCGGCTCCTAAAGCTTCTGCTTTTGAGTTGTAAGTAGACATTATATGTGAAAACTTCTCTGCTTTTTCGGTATGTGTACAACGGTTTATTAGCTCTTGTTCTACGCCATTGAGTTCTGGAAATTCTGATAGAACTGTTGCACCACCTAAGCCTACAATTAAATCAGATACATACCCTAAAGTCGGGTTTGCAGAAATACCCGAAAATCCATCCGATCCGCCACATTCTAAACCAATTATTAATTTTGAAAGGCTAGCTGGTTTACGTTCTATTTTATTTGCTTCCATTAAACCTACAAAGGTTTTCTTTACAGCTTCTGCTAATAATTCTTTTTCAGATACACTTTGCTGTTGTTCTAAAACAAAAACTGGTTTTTGATGTTCTGAAGACATTTGATTTAATGCTTTTTGTAATATACTTGCTTGTGCATGTTGGCATCCTAAACTTAAAACAGTAGCTCCTGCTACATTTGGATTATTTATATACCCTGCTAAAAGGTTGCAAAGTGTAATAGAATCAGATGTTGCGCCACCACAACCACCATCGTGGGTTAAAAACTTAACACCATCTACATTCGGGAATAACAAGTTTTTATTGGTTTCTTCAGCGTCTTTTAAAATATTTTTATTTAAAATATCATCTGCTGAAACCCCTGATTTATAATCGTTAATTAAAGCATCTACATCCAACCCTAAATGTTGCTTTTTTCCGTAACCTAATTTTTCAACTAATGCTTGTTGTAAAACCTCCACGTTTCTATTCTGGCAAAATACTAAAGGAATAATTAACCAATTATTTTCGGTTCCTACTTTACCATCTGCCCTATGGTAGCCATTAAATGTTTTGTTTGCAAATTTAGACACATCTGGAGCTTTCCAAATTTCCTTACTTTTTGACTCATTTACACCATACTTTTCGGTATCATGTATAAGGTTTGTTGTACTAATTAAATCTCCCTTTATAATTGCTTTTTTTGCTTTCCCAACCAATACACCATACATATAAACAGCATCATTTTTTGCTAGGTTTTCAGTAACAAATTTATGTTTCGCTGATATGTTATTCTGAAGCTGATAAACATGATTCTCAAACGTAATTTCTTCGCCTTTTTTTAAATCTGTTAAAGCGACAATAACATTATCTTTCTTATGTATTTTAAGTACGTTTTGTTTTTTTTCCATAAATACTGGCAAAATAATTTGTAGTTTTTACTAATATAAATAATTATATAAATACAATATTATAATATGTTCAAATTGAAATTTTTTTTAGATGAATAGTAACAATGAGCCACTAGCTATATTTCATAAAAAAAGGTACTAATTGTTAACTGACTCTATTTTAAAAGTTTCTTTTAACTTAATATCTTCTGATGATGCGCCTATTAAAACCTCAAAATCGCCTGGCTCTACAGTCCAATTCATATCCTTATCTAAAATTTCTAAATCTTCAGGTTCTAAAGTAAAACTAACCGTTTTTGTTTCATTTGCTTTTAAGTGAATACGATCAAAACCCCGTAATATAGACTCGTAAGTTGTTACACTACTAACTTTATCTTTTACATACATTTGAACCACTTCATCACCTTCGCGCTTTCCTGTATTTTTTATTTTAAATGAAACATTAATACTAGCTTGAGCTTTTAACGATTTTCTTGAAATTATCAAATCACTATATTCAAAAGTAGTATAGCTTAATCCATACCCAAAAGGATATAATGGCCCTAGAACTCTAGTTGTACCATAACCATTTGGTCCTGCGCCTGGTTGGCCTGCCTGTGAACCTGGTTTGTATGGAAAATTTAAGGGTATTTGACCTACTGATTTAGGAAAAGTTACTGATAATTTGCCTCCAGGATTATAGTCACCAAACAATGTTTCAGCAATAACTTCACCTGCTGCAGTACTAGGGAACCAAGCTTCTAATATGGCTGGTAAAAATTTATTCTCCCAATTAATGGTTAGTGGCTGACCATTAATTAAAACCAAAACTACAGGCTTACCAGTAGCATAAAGTGCTTGTACCAATTCAAACTGTCGACCAGGCAAACCTAAACTCGTTCTTGATTTTGTTTCTCCAACACGTTCATCATCTTCACCAACAACAGCTATAATAATATCTGATTGCTTTGCTTTTTCAACAGCTTCATCAATATCTGCCTGTTCTTTTGCTGATAGTGGTGTTGGAATAATTTCACTTTCTGGCCAATTAGGATCGATAATATCGCAACCCTTTACAAAATTAACTTGTGCCTTATCGCCTGCATAATTTTTAACACCTTCATATACTGAGACCGAAGGGTTAAAAGCTGGCCCATAACGACTGTAAGTAAAATTCACCTCGTTAGCTAATGGTCCGGTTACCAATATATTATCGATCTTATCTATATTTAAAGGCAGTAAATTATTTTCGTTTTTTAATAAGACTAAAGACTCTCTGTTTATTTGCTTCGAAAACTCTTCATCGGCAGCTGTATGTACTAATGAATTTGTTTCTTTTAGGTTTTCTACATAAGGACTATCAAAAAGACCTAATCTAAATTTGACTCTTAAAACATCGGCTACTCTTGAGTCGATCGTTTGCATTGAAATTTTACCTTCATCAATTAATTCTCTTAACGGTTCAACAAACGATTCTGGTGTTCTAAACGTTGTTCTTACATTTAAACCTGCTTCAATAACTTGACGCACTGCTTCTTTATAATCTTCTGCTACATGGTGCTTTTCTGATACATACTCCACTGCTTCACTATCTGAAACTACATACCCATCAAAACCATATTGTTCACGCAATAATTCTGTTAAAAAATAAGGACTAGCTGTAACTGGTACTCCATCGTAATCATTATAACTACTCATTATTCCCATGGGTGCAGCTTCTTTAATCACTTTCTTAAAAGGATATAAGTGTAATTGGAACATTTCTCTTGGAGCTACATGCGGGTCGGTTCTGGCATCACCATCTCTAGCACCTTTAGGTATACTATAAACCGCAAAATGTTTTAAAGTAGATGCTACACCTTCTGATTGAATACCCAATACCATTTGCTTACCCATTTCAGAAATATGAAAAGGTTCTTCTCCATAGCATTCTAATACACGACCCCAACGTTGGTCACGAGCAACATCTAATATAGGTGCATAAACATTAGTATATCCCAAAGCTTTTGCTTCTCTACCTACAATAGTACCTGCCTTATAAACTAAATCTTTATTCCATGTGCTACCGATACCAATAGGTGCAGGAAGCGGAGTCGCTTTTTCATGGCACAAACCATGTACTCCCTCATTTGTAAAATCAACGGGAATACCCATTCTTGTTTCTTCTATAAACCACTTTTGAACCTTATTAATAGCTTCGGCATGTGTTTTATATGGAAAAGCGTATTTGGTATGTGTTTTTTCTTGATTCCAAATTGTATTTAAATGTTCGTCGATATTAGCAATACCATCTTTCCAAACTCTATTTTTCCATTTTTCGTTTGGCATTTCATCTTCTAAAACACGCGAAAAACCATATAATGTAACTAACTGACACGTTTTCTCATTTACATTCATTAATGAGATTAAATTATCGACTCTGGCATTTAAAGGTGCTTTAGAATCTTCAAAAACGTCTTTAATTCCGTTTTTATTAAAATCTATCCAACCTTTATGGTATATATCTTTTTTATCAGTTTTCATTCCTGTAAACAGAAACGTAACAACACATAATAATGCTACTTTATAATACTTCATTAATGAGCTTTTTGTATTTATTCAGAAACTAATTGGTGTACTTTAAAATTATCTACAGTCATGTGGTTTTTCACGGTTCTAAATCCAAAATACCCAGATGTATATGGGTTTTTATCTTCAAAATCTACAAACAACTCATTATCTCTATAATATTGGATAATACCTGCGTGTGCTATAATTTTAATATGATATTTCTTATTCGCTTCTAACATAAATTTAGCATCCTTTAAATCATGTTCATCAAGTAATGGGCGTTCTCCATCGCCAACATACTTTCTAAAGCGAGTAGTACCATTATCATTACCACCAACACCCATATAATATAATTGTAAAGTATCGTAATTTGAGAATTTACCTCCTCGGTTTTTTGAGTTTTCAAACAGGTTGTTTGAATTTTCTGGATCTGTAGCCATCCAAAAACAATTTAAGTCCGATACCCTATCATTTAGGCCTCCGTCTTCAATTATAAACACATCGTATTCTATTAATATAGAACCTTCAAATTTTTCTTTAAGCCAAACAGTGCAACCCGCGACATCATCAATTTCTAACTTGCTCTTATTAATTTCAACAGTCCCTTTTGGCATTTGTTCTACTTGCCAATTTGCTAAGTCTCCATCAAAATTAGCTTCGTAAATTAAATTGGTAGTTACTGACTCTCCATTAATTATAATTACATTTTTATTTGCTGTACAGTTACATAATAACAATACTAAAAATGAGCCAAAAGTAAGTATACTTATTTTAGATGTGATTTTTTTGAAATTTAAAATACGCATTAATTTAATTGTTTGATTAGTACAAGACTCCAAGGAGTAATAACATGATTTATGGCTAATTTACCATTTTCATCTGCCATCAAAATCTCTGTTTTCATCGTATTTGCATAGGTTTTCATAACTTTAATTTCTTCGCGAGTTGGTGGTTCTGGTTTTCCCATTGATTCCCAAAGGTTATGAATATTACCATGATCTTTATCTAAAATTTCTATTTCAAATCTTGTATTAGCTTTTAGGCCTGTTAATATAAAATCTAATTTTTTAGAAGTTCCTTCCTCACGTTTGTTTTTACCTGACGGTACAGCATTTTCATACTCTACAGGATAATTATATGCTAAAGCGGTTATGCTCCCATTTGCAGAATCTTTACTGACAAATAAATAATCATCTTTATATAACTTTTGATCACCAAGTTTGTGAAGCATTCTGTAAGCATGATACGATGGTTTTACAAGACCTTGAAAATTTATCATTCCAAAACCACCATGAAATATACTTGATGCACCTCCTTTTTCTTCAAAAATATCAGTAAATGTCCAAAATGCTAAAGAATTTGTTAAGCCAATACAATCTAAATTAGATTTTACAATATATGCCGCTGCAGGCAAACGGTCATGAGTTTCATCACGACTACTTGGACTCGTATTCCATTCTGTTAAATGAATTTCAGCATCAGGGTATGCACTTTTAGCTATCGTTTTATTTAACCATTCTAAATCTAATTTTAACGAACCTACAAAACGAGTAAGTCCTCTTCCTTTTCCTGTTTCTGGATTAAAAGCATAATCAGTTGGGTATGGATGTGTGCTCACAAAATCTACCGGAAGTTTTTCTTTTTTACAATACGTAAGAAAATCTTCAATCCATACACCATGCCACTGTAAAGCATTAATATCTTTAGTTTTAAAAATAGCGTCTGATACATTTTCATTAGTTGTTTCACCTTCAAAACGTGTATCAGGAACAAAATTACTAGTTGATGGTCCTCCTACTTTTAATTCATTATTTACTGATTTCACAGCTAAGGCCGATTGTTTATATAGCTCAAAATATTGAGATTTGGTGCCATTCCAAAAGCCTCTACTCAGGTTAGGTTCATTCCAAACTTCAAAATACCATGTTTTTACTTCTTCTATTCCATATCTATCTACACAATGTTGCGTAAAAGCTTGTACTAAATCGTGCCATAAATCATATTTTGCTTCGTCAGGTGTTATGTTGGCTTTCCACCAAAATTGAGTTTTACTATTTTCAGCTGCAATAATTTTAGGAAAAAAAGCTAGCTCTACAAATGGCTTTACTTTTAAATCTAACATTCTATCAAACAAATCATCTATATACTGCCAATTATAAACAATTTTTCCTTTTTCTTCAAAAACAGGAAACATATCATCATGAAATAAACCATGAAAACGTACATACTCAAATCCGCAATTTTCTTGAACTTGCCCTAACTGTTCTAACCAACCAGCTCTTAAACCTTCGTTAGCTCGGCCTGCTCCCACCATTTTACTCCAATAATGTTCAAAATGCTCTCCATTATCATTTACATCTACCGTTATTTTTTGTTGTGCATTTAATGTAAATACACACCCCAAAACAAACATAAATAGTACTTGTTTTAATCTTCTCATCTTCTCTTTGTTATCGTTTTTCGTTGGTTAGTTTAGTATTTGTAATCAGGAACTTTATACTCCACTCGTATGTTATAATTCATTCCTTTTTTTTAAGTGAATTTTAAATTCATCATTTAAAAGTTCTATCATTCCATTGCAAAGCAATTTCTTCTCTAACCAAATCATGTTCTCCAATTTTCAGTTTTACAATCTGCTTTTTGTTCTCAGGATTATTTAATAACATTAAAGTTTACCTTCTTTTAATCAAAATGCTAAATGTTTTTTCCTTTGGTAATTTTATTCCGTTAAAAATACAGCTGCCGGTAAACCTTCTTTATTATATAAATTTGCTCCCTCTGGGTTACCTGACCATGCATAGCGAACTTGAGCAGGTTCTGAAACCTCTTTACTCCAAACTGTAATCGTATTTTTTGATGAAATTTTAGCCTCTGCATTTTTCCAGATACCATCTGAGCCTTTAACTTCAAACCATTTTAAAGGTTCATTTACCGAAATAGCATCTTCTAAAAGTGTTTTATGACCAACCATTAACCCTGAGCCTACCTCACTAAATTCTATTTCAATTTTTTTAGCTTTAATTTTCATTGATTTATATAATGGTCCACTTACTGCCGGAACATTTATATTGTAATCATTTTTTAATGCCCATAACGCCAATCGCTTCCCTGCGTCCATTTTATTATGTGGGTGTATATCTTTAGGTTCTCCAATATCATATAAAACAGCCATACCTGTATTTGGCACTTTTAAAGTACGACGTAATTCATCGTTTACTATTGCCCAACCTTTATCAGCTTCATCATTACCACGATTACATGCGGCTAATTGTACCCAGTAAAAAGGAAAATCGCCCTGACCCCATTCTGCTCTCCAACTATTAATCATAGCCGTTAAATAATCTTCATATTCATTTGGCATAAAAACAGCATTACTTTCTCCTTGGTACCAAATACCACCTTTTATAGCAAAAGGAATTATTGCAGAAAGCATCGCATTATAATCTGATGCAGGTAACTGTCTATCTTCTCTCGGATCAATAGTTGGTTTTGGTTTTCTTTCTTTTTTCCCACCTGTATTCCATTTAGCCAGTTCTGCTTCATAAGCTGTATCTACATAACCTTCGGAATCCATAATTTCAATGATTTCCTTCGATTCTTTTCGGCTAGCTTCAAAATAAGCTTTCATATTAGGGTCGGCCATATAGGTTTCTTCTGAAAGCCATGGTTGAATCTTTGTTCCTCCCCATGAGCACTCTAATAAGCCTATTGGTACTTTTACTTGGCTACGTAGTTCTTTTGCAAAAAAGTATCCTGTTGCAGTTATCTTACCGATTTGTTCAGGGTTTGCACTTCGCCAAGTATCTTCAAAATTTAATTTTTTCTTAAATAAAGATGCTGCTTGTGGTACTTCTATATGTCTAATCCAATCGTCATTAACTGTTGCAACTTCTTTTCTGATATATTCAACCAAAGGTTGGTGTTTTGGATCTTTAGCATCACGTACAAATTTAGACATCGAAAAATCCATATTCGATTGCCCTGTGCAAATCCAAACATCACCAGACAAAACATCTGTTATTTCAATTGTGTTTTTTCCAGATACCGTAATTATATGTGGACCACCTGCTTTAGGTGTTTTAATATCTACGCGCCATTTTCCATCTGCTCCAGTTATTACAAACTCACTTTCGCCCCAACTTGTAGAAACTTCAACTTTTTCATTAGCATCTGCCCAACCCCAAATAGGTACTTTAGTGTCCCTTTGTATTACCATATGATCAGAAAACAAACTGTTCAATGTTACATCAGCAAGTATGATTTGAGGTAGAAAAAAAATAAATAATAGTACTGAAAATTTATAAAAATGAGACATACACAATATATTAATATTAAACCTCATGCAAGTTCATAAAAACCATTATTTATGCTTATAAATGATGGTTCATATCGTATAAACGATAGACCATTTTTAAGTTAGTTGAATACTAATAGTATATGAATGCCTCTATTTACTGCTAAAGCAGTAAAATTTGTAAATTTTATATTGTCTTCATTAAATTTTAAAATTTTTAAAAATAAGTCATATTAGAAGTCGAATAAAAGGCTCAATTACTCCAAACTTTAATTCTATTTTCTCCAATTTTTAAACTTTGAAACGGACCTACTAAAGGTTTTTTTACTTCTCTTTCATTACCAAAATAATCTTGGTTGATGGTTAGCTGAGAACCATCTGGATTTTCAAAAGGAGCTTCTGATTGAAATGAAAAACCTAACAAATTCGTATTTATAAATTGTGACTTTATTTTATCAAAACTTGTATCTGTTTTAATATTTAAATAATAACCATCAGCTTCTTTAGATAAACTTATCTCTGGTTTTAAAACTCTATTTTCTATAAAATTAGTTTCAATTGTTGAAGGATTCGCTTTATTTAAATATAGATTAGCATCTATAAAAACAGGAAATTTTTGTTTATTATAACTATTAAGACCTCCTGGTGATTTCCATTTGTATGTTGCTGCAGGAAAATCGTTATATGCATCTAAACCATAAAATTGGTTTTTTTCTATAGACTCATTATTTACTGCAAAAATATTATTGTAATAACGATCATCACCCAAAATAACTGTCATCATACCTAATACTTGTGTTGAATGAGGAAAATGATAATGTGTAAAACGATTTTTTGCTTCTCGCATTTGTATGCTTCCTACAATCAAATTATTTACAAACGCTGTACCTTGTGATGCATTTAATATTGCTGTCTCTGATAATAAAATATTATTATCGATAATCATCGGGCCATGATTTACCTCAACAAATAAATCTTGATCTTTATTATTAAATAAAAGATTACCAGATACTCGCGCGCCTTGTGCTTGCCAATCGAGCCATATACCTCTGTGATTATCATGAATAAAATTATTTTTAATTACAACATCTATAGCGGCATGAAGTTTAATTCCTCCTATTTCCCAACCATCAAACTGTTTCTTTACATTTATATTATAAATATGATTATTACTTATTTCACTAAAAACACAACCCAAATGACCAATAATTCCGCCTTGTTCACAATCTTTAATTGTATTATTTCTGATGATATGAGAACCTACTATATCTTTCGACCACCCCATCTGTAATGCTTTAAAAACAACTTCGCGTTCACGTTGTGTACCGTGTTTTTTCTTATCTCTACGCCATGCGTTTTGACCAGACCCTCTTTCTTTCCCTATTACAATACCAGAACATTTAGAATCCGTAATTAAATTATCTTCAATAATCCACCCTTTACTCCAATTAGGACCAATTAAACCTTGCTGTTCTGCCGTTGGCGGTGCCCATTGAGTTGCTGCATGCGCCATTTTAAAACCACGAACAGTAATATAATTAATTCCTGTTTTTTTTGGAAAAAACACAGTTGGTCTTACATTAATTTCTACTACTTCTTTATTCGGGTTTTTACCTTTAAAATTAGCATACAATGTTGTTGTTTTCTGATTTGTTTCACAGTACCATTTATACTTAGACCCCTCCACATCTGTTGCCCTTTCTAAAGGTATTTCTAAACTTACTTTAGCTAAACTATCAATTTCATATAATGCTTTACCATTTATATAAACCTCTCCTAAGTGGTGGTCTCTGCCATACGTTTTAGTTATCCAATCGCCATATAAAATTTCTTTATAGGGATTAAAATCTCCAAAAAAACTATTGTCGATTACTACTTTCCAAACAGATCCTTTGTGTTTCTGCCATGTATTAATTTCTTCAGAACCTTTTATCCAAACATTTTCATTTTCGCCTGCTTGGTAAACAATTCTATTTCTATCATTTGTTCCTCCATAAAAAGGATTTATACGTTCTCTATAAACACCTTCATGCACGATAATAACATCACCAGGTTGTGCTATTTTAGCTGCTTTAGAAATGGTTTTAAAGGGTAACTCTTTACTACCTTCATTAGAATCATCTCCTTTTTTAGAAATGTGATATTCGTTTGCTTTAACTATTGAACAAACAAATAATAAAATAATTATAATATTGATTTTTTTTACCATACTATTTCACCTAATTACAAAAGTATCACCCTTTATATTCCTTTTTTAAACTTCCTATTTTTCCACTTCACCGTTACCACAAAATTTCTACATCTTTAGGCCACTGTTTAACATCTGTATACACTTCATTTCCTTTTTTAAAACTGCTATTTTCTAAAGTAACATCACATTTTAATAAGCCTAAATCAATATTCTTATTATCAAAAACACTCTTTATGATATATGAATTATTAACAGCACGCCACATAGCTCCCCATCTATTATTCACTATTTCGCAACGGTTTAAAATTACATGCTGTGGCGCATATTTGGGGCTTTCGGTATATTCAAATTTATTGTAGTAATCTTCACAAGGAAACCATAAAGCAACCCTAGCACAGCCTGATATATGGTACTTATGAAAAAAGATATAGCCTGCTTCTTCATGATCTGCCTGAATACCATTAGTTTTGGTATCTTTTATAGTACATCTTTGTGCTAATACATATTCAGAAGAGGTGTATTTATTTCCTTTGCCTTTAACCGGATAAGACATATCACAATCAGATTGAAAAATATATTTATTATATAGGAAGTATACATTATGATACAAACCACCACCTGAACCATTGTATTGAAAATTACAATTATCCATAATAATATTATTCGTTCGTTTCATGTGAACGCCTTGTGCTGACCAATCCGTTACATCTATATTTTGAAGCATTATTCGAGTATGTCTACTTTCATTTTTTCCTCTTATAAGTATGCCATTAGCTTTGCCTTGTCTTGTACCTTTTAATGTCAAATCTTTAATAACCAAATCTGTTACTTGTGGCTCATCTTCTATATTAAAACCTGTGCTATTCATATTTGGGCCTTGTAGAATAATGGTTTTATCTCTTCCTTCACCTACCAAAGTTATCATCCCTTTTAGGGTAAGTGTATGCTCTAAAACATGTGTTCCTTCTTTTAAAAACACTACACCACCACCACTTTCATGAATTTTATCAATGCCATTCTGTATAGATTCTCCTGGTTTTATCGTAATTATATTATGCAACCATTGTTTAGGATATTCTACATGCTTAAAATCATCATTCCATTTATCAGACATAATAGAATATACTTCAGGCTCTACTATAACCTTTGTATATGAATATTGCTGTGCAGTAATAAAAGAGCTTATAAAAAATAGCGTTGAAAGAAACAAGTACGTTGATTTTTTAATCATTAAAAATGGTTTTTTATTTAGATTTTTTCTATTTCAACATAATAAGCGCCTAGTTCCTCTTCATTTTCTAAAGTAAACCAAGTTTGAAGTTGCGACTCACCCACTTTTAAATCTACCGTAAATTCTACATATTCCGCATTAGGATCTACCAGGGTACGCTGTTCTTGATCCTGAACTTTAATTCTAGCATTTTTGATGGTTAAAGCTTTACTTTTAACACTTTCTCTAACCGTAGTTCCTGCTAATGTTGGTCGTACAGGCGCAATTCCATTAAGCGGTAAATTAGTTTCTACGGGCCAGCGACGTAGCTTTAAATTGTACGTTCCACTTTCAGCAACTTTTACCAACCAATAGCCATTATCTAAATACCCTTGTCTAATATGGCGTTGGTGCCAAGGGCTGGCTACCGCCGTAGTATGCCAATCATGACCATGTAAGGTAGTTGGGTTATCTGTTGGATTGCCCACAATAATGTATGGTTCATCTTTATAACTAGGAGCTATCTCGTTCCACCAACTATCATATTCTACTTTAAATGCGGCTACTTTTTCAGGAAATTGATCGGCAACATTGGTGCGTTGTTCTGGATCTCTACTTAAATCATAAAGTTCCGTTCCATTAATCAATCGCCAATCGCCTTTCATAAAAGCTGTTCTTCTCCAAGGTTCTGGAACTTCAATCCGTTGAGAATTGGTAATCACCACACGGTCTTTAAATTCTTCACTTTCTCCAGCTATTAAAGGCTTCAAACTTTTTCCGTCAAATTTCAGATCTTCTTTAACTTTTAAACCACATAAATCTATTAAGGTGGGTGCTATATCATAATGCGCCGTTAATTCATTAATATCTGTACCGGTGGTTATACCTCCGTCTTTCCAATGAATAAAAAGTGGCACTCGGTGACCTCCTTCATACATACTTGCCTTTATACCACGCATCCCTGCATTGTATCCTTTATCGGTAAACCCATCTAATCTATCCCCTCCTTGTTCAATTTTAGCACCTGCAGAGGTACCGTTATCAGTCGTAAATATTAAAATGGTGTTATCCATCAAATCAATTTCTTTTAAATAGGCTACAAGCTTACCTATGTTTTCATCTACATTAGCAATAAGTCCATAAAATGCAGCATTAGGTACATTTTCATTATCCTTATAAGGGTCTGAATATTTGTTTGCTACAAAATAGGGGGTGTGTGCGGCATTGGTAGATAAATAACAGAAAAAAGGTTTATTGTTCTTCTTATTTTCTTCTATGTATTTCTTGGCATTATCAAACCATATATCGGTACAGAAACCCTTGAATTTTTCTAATTTACCGTTGTGCGTATAGGTATCATCAAAATAATCATTATCCCAATAATCCATAGTTTGTTCTACTCCGCCCCCACCGTGTACTAATACTTCTTCAAACCCTTTATCTTGAGGACGAAAAGGGTAGTTATCTCCCAAATGCCATTTTCCAAAAATTCCGGTAGCATAGCCATTCTCTTTAAACACTTGAGCAATGGTTGTTTCGCGTTCTAATAATAAAGAACGTCCGTTTACCGTATGCCAAACTCCTGCTCTATTCGAATGATGCCCTGTCATTAGTGCGGCTCTGGTTGGCGCACAAGTAGGCGAAACGTGGTATTGTGTAAATCGTGCACTTTCATCATAAAGTGCATCAATATTTGGCGTCTTTAATATTTTATTTCCTAAACGCCCAATATCACCATAACCTTGATCATCTACGACAAGTAAGATTACGTTTGGTTTTTGAGGTATTTCTTTATTAGATTCACATGAGAAGAAGCTCCCCAAACAAAGAAGAGCAATACTACTGAGTACTATATTTTTTATAGGTGATACACACATATTTTTATTTTTTCAATATTAAGTTGAGTTGGATTTATTTAGTTATTAACCTTGTTTTTCTTCCCTAAATCTGTAACAACACCTAAGGATTGTCCGCTAACCTCAGTGCTTTTTTCTGATAATAATAAAGGATAATGGGTAAGGTTTTGAATTTCAAAATTGGAAGCTTTAAAATTGTTTTGATCTGGTAGGTTGCCATGCAATAGTCGAATGTTATTTTTATCACCACCTACTTTAATTTTCAATCCTAATTTTGCTCCTTCGTCTGAGCCTCTTAATAGAATATTATGACCGCTACCTCCAATATAAGCAACACTGCCCGAGCCGTTCATATACGGTAAGCTTGATGCTATAATGGTAATATCTGCATTGTAATTTTCATCAGTTTCATAGGTAGAAGTGTACACAGGGCCATAGGTACAATCTGCTCTACAATTAATCACATCACCAGAGCCCAGAGAAAAACCATTTTCGCAAGCAATAGCGGTACAACCTTCTACATGTTTTTTACCTGTAGCATGCGCTATTGTAACACCTGTTCGCATGTATTTAACGGTACAGTTTAATACGGTAGGATTTGAGGTTCCTCTGGTATAAAACTTTCCGTCAATACTTGTTTCTCCTGCATTGTAGGCACGAATACCTGCTTCTCCTGTACTAAGCATATAACCTGCTGGAAGTTTGTAGCCCCAAACCGTCATAAAATCGACCTTATCTGCTGGAGATCCCGTTCCTTTTTCTGCTAAAATATCATCTGTAGAACGCATTTCGCCTTCTACATAACACCCTTCAATTAAGGGATTACTAGCGGCTTGCATAAAAATACAATGTCCGTAACTTCGATGTATAAAATTAGAATTTTTAAGATGATTAGATTCCCCGCGAATTAAACATGCACTATGCTTTTGATGCGGAATAATACTTGTACCACCTTTACCAAACGCATCCCCATACCCGTATGGAAAGGAGCCCTTTGTAGTTACATTGAATCCTTCAATTCTATTATACGCACCATCCATTACAATATTACATGCTCTTCGTGTTGGGCTGTCATGAACAGAACCTTCATCTACTAATGTTAGATTTTTTAATACATTACTATTTCCTAAGATTTGTATTTCATAAACTTGAACATTACCAAAGGCTGCTAAAACCTTAGTATCAACATTAAGTGTTACTCCTGTAAAATCATACGTACTTTTATTGCCTTCAAACAGCAACAGTACCTTACTAACATTTTTTACTTTTGTTTCTTGCTGATATAGTCCATTCTCAACATCTTTTACTGTTATGGAATACACCCCTGGTGCTAGCTTTATATGTACATTATCGTCATCTAAATAGGGTATTAATTCACTTAAAGAATGTACGGTTATTTGCGCATTGCTATTTGAAAATAGCAAAAACAAGAAACCTACTGCATATAATTTAGTTACTGAAATTATCTTTTCTGTCCACATATGTTTTGTTCCGTTTGGTTATTTTTTAATCAATACAATCTCTTGGCCAACTGTTGTTGGAATATCATACACGTAGGTTGGTTTAAGTTCTAAGCTCTTTGATATTACTGTTTTAGAAACTGAGGCTTTTTTAGTTTTTGGGGTTTGATAAAATGGATTTTGGTTAATCTCCTGAGCAGTTATTAAGTCTTTCTCATCTTCAAATTTGAGTTCATTATAAGAACGAATTCGGCAGTTTCCGCCAACTGACGATTTTATAATAGCCTTAATTACTTCGCCGTCTTTCCACTGTAAATCAATAATCTCAAAACCACCACGAGCCCTTAACCCGTTGACCTTGCCCTCACTCCAAACATCCGGTAGTGCAGCAAGTAAGTGAATAGCACCATCATGACTTTGCACTAACATTTCCGTTAAACCAGAAGTAAAGCCAAAATTGCCATCTATTTGAAATGGCGGGTGTGCATCTAACATATTCGCGTACGTACCACCACCTTTTGGCGAATCTGGTCTGCCTACTAATTTAATTTGATCTCCCATTAATTTGTAAGCATGATTACCATCTAACAATCGCGCCCATAAATTTATTTTCCAATTCATAGACCAACCCGTAGAAGGGTCTCCTCTTTGAATTAAGGTATTTTTTGCGGCTTCAAACAATTCTGGATTCCTATATGGAGATATTAAATTTGATGGGTATAAGCCATATAAATGAGAAACATGACGGTGTTTATCTTCCGGATCATCTACATCCTGCATCCATTCTTGTAATTGATTGTATTGTCCCACCTGCATTGGGGGTAATTTAGGAAGTGTCTGTTCTATTCTTTGTATGAGTTCTTTATCGGTATCTAATAATTTAGCAGCTGCTATAGTTTTGGTTAGTAAATCAAAAACCAGCTGATTATCCATGGTGGTACCTGCTACTATATTTACTGATTTATCGCGCCCTTTGGGACCATGTTCTGGAGAAATTGTTGGCGAAATAATCAACCATCCATTTGCTGGTTCTTCAATTAAAAAACTCAAACAAAACTCTGCCGCGCCTTTCATCGCTGGATACACAGAACTTAAATAGTTTACATCGCCATTGAACATGTATTTCTCCCAAAGATGCTGACTTAACCAAGTGCCACCCGTTGGCCACATGCCCCAAGTAGCACCATCTACAGGACCTGTAATACGCCAAATATCTGTATTATGATGTGCTACCCATCCCTCTGCTCCATACATATCGGCCGCTGTTTTTTGACCCGTAACCGAAAGATCTTTTATCAGATCAATTAGAGGATCATGCATTTCCGAAAGGTTCGTCACCTCCGATGGCCAATAGTTCATTTGAGTGTTAATATTTACCGTATACGCACTCTTCCAAGGTGGTATTAAATCTTTACACCAAAGTCCTTGTAAATTTGCGGCTTGCCCTCCTGGCTGTGATGAAGAAATTAATAGATACCTGCCAAATTGAAAATATAACGCTGCCAAGGAAGGATCAAAACCAGTACTAAAATTTTTAATCCTGATGTCCGTTGTATTTTTTGCCGCTTCAGATTCTCCTAAATTTAAGCGTACCCGATTAAAATAGTTTTTGTAGAAAGCCGTATGATCATGTACCAACTGCTGATATTTTTTCTTTTCTGCTTCAATAATATATGCTTCTGCTTTTTTATGCGGATCAGCACTAAGGTCTTGGTAGTTCTCAAAATTTGTAGCAATAGAAAGGTATAAGGTTACGCTATTTGCTTTTGAAACTACCAATTGATTGTTTGTTGAAGTCACTTTTCCACCTTCAGGAATAACCTTAACTCTAGCATCAAATTCAACTTGACCTTTAATCGCCGGACTTTGTGCAGGCAAGCGTTTATTTTTATTATCACTGCTCCACCCTGTCATGACTAAAACATTATTATTCTCAGTAGAAACACTCACCTTTGCAGGTTCGGGGCGGTCCATAGTTGCTGAGAAACTGATTTTACCTTTTTTATTGGACGATAGTTTTATAATCAAAACTTGATCTGTAAACGAAGTAAATACCTCCCGTTTAAATTCAACATCATCCACGGTATATGTAATAGTATTTACTGCATTTTCTAGATCTAAAACTCTGCTATAATTGGTGAAATTATTATGTCCTGGAAAATTTAATCTTAAATTACCTACAGTCTCATAAGGCATTCCTGCTGACGTTTCAGAAATAAATTTTTCATTAGCTAATTTATGCGCTTCTGAATATTCACCATTGAACAAAAGTGTTCTAATTTTAGAAAGTACTTCTTTTGCCTTCGGATTATCATTTCTATGTGGGCCACCTGCCCAAAGCGTATTTTCATTTAATTGAATATTTTCATGTGCAGGAGTACCAAAAACCATGGCTCCTAAACGGCCATTACCTATTGGCAAGGCTTCATTCCAATCTGATGCTGGTGCATCATACCAAAGCTTTAAGTCCTTGTTTTCTTGAGAATAACATGTTCCTAAACCTACTCCCAAAAAAATTAATAAGGTAATTTTTAATTTCATCTGTATATTTATTTTTCGCACCTCTAGGTACTTCGAAAATTTCTTCGTTTTAATTTCGTATCCAAATATGGCTATCCGCTAGTAATTCTTCATATTCTCTTTTTAGCTTTTTACGCATTTCCTTATATTTCTTACTACTTTCTGATGCTACATCTGTAGTTTCACCAACATCGTCTTTTAAATTATACAAGATAAAATCTGTTAGTTTACTTTCTTTTAGAAAAGCTTCATTACCATCATAGATATTAAAAATTTTAGGCAGGTAGTTTCCCTTATTTTTTAATTGTGCCATTATTTTCCAATCTCCATCTCGCATGGCTATGACATGATCATTCTCGGCATTGTAAAAACTCCACAACAATGGTTTCTCTCTCTCGATATTTCCAGTTTGTAGAAAAGATTGCATGGACTGCCCGTCTAATGCATTTTCTGGCAGTTCTGCACCCGACAAATCACAGAATGTAGGCATAAAATCAAGCGCTGAAATCACTGCATCAGATGTTCCTGTAAACGTTGGTTTGCCCAACCATTTTATAACACAAGGCACTTTAAACCCTGCTTCGTTGGTCCAAAGTTTCATTCCTTTCAATTCTCCTGGAGAACCATAAGATCTATAGGCCTTCTCATAACGCATAAGTGTTTCCGGACCATTATCTGAAGTAAAAATTACAATGGTATTTTCCGAATGATTTTTCTCTAAATAGGTCATCATTCGGCCAACGGCCAAATCTACATTTTCAACATTAGCAAAAAACTGAGCTTCATTTTCATTCTTAGCTACTGGAAGGTATTTGTTTACTAATTCTTGTGGAGACTCTACAGGAACATGAGGTTCATGGAAAGTTACTTGCAAGAAAAAAGGTTTTTTATCTTCTTTTTTATCGAGCCATTGTAAAGCTTCATCTACTACAATCTGGCTACTGAAGCCTTCTATTTCTCCTACTTTTTCTCCATTACGAACAAAATTTTTAGGATTTTTATGACTAGGAGAAGCATTGTTATGTGTTGCAAACCAATGGTCAAAACCAAAATGACTAGGTTTTGGTTGTTCCTCTGAATTAAAAAGAGAACTACAATGCCATTTCCCCACTAAAGAAGTTGCATAACCTACAGACTTCAATCGAGCTGGAATGGTTTCTTCATCTGCTTGAAGGTGAACCATATCTCTATTATCATCTCTTTTTTTATTTCCTCCAACAATAAAATCATAAATCCCTGCTCTATTTGGGCTTCTGCCTGTTAAGAGCCCAACTCGTGAAGGAGAACACACAGGCGCTGCAGCATAAAAATTAGTTAACTTAATGCCCTCTGATGCTAATTGATCAATATTTGGAGTTTCAATAAATGGATGACCGTAAGATGATAAATCGCCATACCCTAAATCATCACATAAAAAAACTACAATATTTGGTTGTTCATTTTGTGAATATCCATTTTCGGAAACACTAAAACATACTATGAATATAGAAATTACCAAATTCAATTTTAAAATTTTTACTTTCATTAGTCTCTTTTTTTAAGTATTATTTATCGTTTACAACAGTTAATGCTCCTGTTTGATTCCATAAACGATATGGATCTTCATTCTCAATCATTTGCTCCAATAACAATTGTTCCATCTCTGCTAATTTATCTGAGTATTCAGGATTCTCTGCTAAGTCCGTTTCCATCGCTCCTATTTTTTGGTGCTCTGGAAGGTATTCATTTGGGTTGGCCTTTAAATTAAACAGCTGTGTTTCTCGAACAGCACCGTCCATTACATCATACTTTATTAATTTCCAATCTCCTTTTTTAACACTTCGCATCCCTGGTTTTGTTCCTCCAGCATATACGCCATACATTACATCACGTACTGTTTCTTTTTCTCCTTTTAGAACAGGTACAAAGCTTTTACCTTCTACTGTTTCTGGAATTTCTATTCCTGCCAAATCACATAACGTAGGTAATACATCTAGTAAATAAATATTTCCTTGCACTCTTTTATTTGCTGTAATCCCAGGACCTTTAATCATAAATGGTACGCGCCAGGTATGCTCATATAAGTTCTGCTTTCCCATTAATCCATGGCGCCCAATAGACATTCCATGATCAGAAGTATATATCACATAGGTATTCTCCAATTCACCCGTTTTTTTAAGTCTAGCAAGTACTTTTTGTAATTGATTGTCTATATTTTCGTCACAAGCATACTCCCGACCTAACTCATTTCTAACCGTCTGTTCTTCTCTATTTTTCCATACGCCACTTACACGTTCTTCATCACGCAATTCCGGATGCCCATGAAAAAAAGGATGCTTAGCAAGATAGTTCTCTTGCAATTCTGGCTGCTTTACATTTGCTGGTGGTAATGTGGTTTCATCCTTATGATTGGTCGCTCCGTATTTTGTTAAAAGTTTTGGAGTGCCATTTCTAGTATCATGTGGGTGAGAGAAACCGAAATAAATAAAAAAGGGATTCGTTTCTTTCTCTTCTTCTCTAGTTGCTAAATAATCAAGTACTTGTTTAGAATGCCAAGCGCTACCAGATTCCTCTGTTCCACCTCTTTTGGTTGCATCATGAACAACGGTAAATTGTTTATTAGCGCCAGGATAAGAGTTACCAACCTTGCAGGTTCTCATAGTTTTATATCCAGCCCTATTAAAAATAGCGCCTATGGTTTGTTCATCTAAAGGGTTCGGAGCTGTATTATCTTGAAATTCTGCACTTGGTGGTAAATGCCATACAGTGCGGCCAGTCATGATCATATGCCGTGAAGGAGTACAAACTGCTCCGTTCATGGAACCCATATTATAGGCTCCGTCAAAAACAGTTCCTTCATTTGCTAATTGGTTTATGGCTGGTGTTTCTAAAATAGAAGCACCATCATACACCTCTAAATCAAAAGGGGATTGATCATCAACAAGAACAAACAAAAAATTAGGTTTCTTTTCTGTAACAATCTTCTTCTCATCTCCTTTACAAGAATAGCTTATGATTAATACTACTATTCCCAATTTATAAAGAAATGTTTTTTGGATCATAGTGTCTTTTATTTAAATATTGGTACTTATATAAATTAGTTAATTTGAAAATTTAACGAGGGCCTGCTTGACCTAACGGAAACGGTTTAAATCCTATTTTTAATGCTGGACTATCGTCTGGTAAGCTAAAATCACCATTAGTTGGATCTTTAAAGCCTGGATCTGCAATTAGTGAATGCTGATCATTTCCTAATGATTGCCATTCTTTCCAACTCATAACAAGCTCATTAGGTTCGTAAATTCTACTCGGAAAACGATTTTGTGCTCCCAAAACATCATTTGTAGTAGACCAGACCAAATTATTATCTGCTACGAAACCGCCTTTTTGCTCTACATTGTACTCATAACCACCAGCATAAATTGGAATACCATCACTTAATAAAATATTATTTTCTAAAATAAAAGTAGTATGTGGTTGAAATTTTGCCATCATTACTACACTAGCATCTGCAAAAGCAAAAATGTTATTTTTAATAAGGTTATTTTTTCCGTAATGTTGGTTAAAAGCTGCATGCCTACAACGATAAGCAAGGTTATTTTCAATACGTATATTAGAGGTCCCTTCATCACAATAAATGGCCCATCCGCCATACTTTCCTGCCCAAATATCATGGAATTCATTATTTCTAATAATAGTCCCTGTTTGGTCTCCCAAAGTATAAATACCTCCTAAATCACTAAGTACAGAACCATCTCCATTTTTTAGTTTACCTATATGGTGAATGTAATTATATTCAAAAATATTACCTGTTGCTAATGCAGGACCGTAACCCCATGTCCAACCCGAAGAAATAGCTGAGTAATAAAAATTATAGATTTCATTATGGTGAATTTGATTATCAGGACTCTGCCCTATCCAAATACCAACAGCACAATGAAAATATTTTCCACCATCATAAATTCGACAATCAGCTATCTCATTAGTATGGGTTGCATCTGTAGGTTTTTCTAATACCAATGGTAGCTTTTCTCCAATATCTTCTACTCTTACTTTTCCTTTCGGACGTATTTTTGGGCCAATCAAAAAACCGCCTGCTCCTAAGTCATGAATATCACATTGTAAAATTTTATTACTTGAACAACCTAATGATATTTCTAGTCCGTAATTACCTATTTGAGTAATTTCACATTTTTCAAAAAGACAATTTTTAGCTCCAGTTAAAAAAATCGCTCCATCCATTTTTATATCTGCTTGACCATAACCAGATTCTTCAGCTTCTCTAGATAATACCCATGTCGTATGACTAAAAGTTAGTCCTTTAAATTGTACATGTTCAACATATTTTCCATTATCAGAATTACCTTCTAATCGAAGCACATTTATTAAAGAGGGAATCGTTGCTATAATGTCAATCTCTCCTTCCTTTGGAAAATAATAAAGTTTTTTATCTTGTCTGTCTAAATACCATTCTCCTGGCTTATCAAGCATCGCTCTACCTCCTTCTAAGTAGTAATCATCATCTGCTTCAATTGCCCTACCTCCTTTTTTAGTTGATATAATTTTTTTATTTTCACGATCAATTTTATCAATTGGCATGTGGTACTCTAGCCATTTATTAAACACAACTGCTACGCCGTCATCAATAGTATCAAAATAATGTTCATCAGTTTTTTTATAAGAAAAATCATAAGAACTACTTCGCCTTTCATTTACAGTATCTTCTCCTTGTAAAGCAGGTACTTTTAAATATCCACTATTTGGTGTTCTTGCTTGAGTTACGCGTTGGTTATTTATCCATAATTGCTCAAAAGGTACATATCCTTGAATTTTAGATAGATCTGAAACCATAACTGTATAATTATTAAGTTTGGTTTTCTCCCATTCTGTAACTTGCAAACCTCCACTTATAATAGCCTTTTCATTATTATAATTACTATAGGTGATTGGGTGATTTTCAGTTCCAGAATCTTCATTTTTTAAAATAAAAGGTTTAGAAAGCTGATACGTACCTCCTTTTATATATACTGTAACTGGTTTATTAATTTCTCCATTTTGCTTAAGATCTCTTATAACATTACGTGCTTTTTCTAATGATTTAAATGATTCTTCAATACTTGTCCCACTTTGTGTATCGTTACCATCTAAAGAGACATAAAAAATTATTTCATTTTTAGAATCGGAATTAATACACGAACTAAAAACAAAAAATAAAACTATAACAAAGTTGATTAACGGACTTTTCATTTTATATATATTTAATAAACAGGTGTGTACGTAATTGTAATTTTGCCTTTTTGAATTGGTTTTACAAAGTCGATTCCAATTCTATACGCTGTTCCAGCTTCTCTTAAGTGTGTAACAGGAACTTTCTCATCTTTTATTTTTAATACCCCTTTCTTACTCTTAATTTCAACTTTTAATTTCTGATGTTCAGAAGTCAATAACACAGTATGATCATCTATGAATTCATACTGTGAATACGTCATAATTGCCGTTCCAAAAGCGATAGGCGCAGTACTTACAACATCATCCTCTATCGTTATTGTTCCTGTTCCTTCTTTATCATTTCGTATCGTTCTCGTTAAAGATTTTAATAGTGGTATAGCATAGGCTGATTTGAGATCCATTATCACTTTATCAAGCTTTTCTTCAAAGACCGTTTCAATAATTTTTCCTTCAAACGCCCTACCATTCGCTTGTAGCGTATTATTTATTTTAGGTACAGGATGCCCCCAAGAACTTCGAGCTTTATTGTCTGGTGAAAATGACCCCGCTATATATGAAGGTGCTCCAATATCACCAGTCATAAAATCTTCCCCAAGAACGATACTATAGGTACCAACATCACTATGGTTATGATTTTCGGCATTATGCCCAGCTTTAAGCGCTATTGAAAAAGGAACTTTCTGTTTTCCTCGTGAAATTATCATTCCAAAATCATCAAAATACGTGTGTCCTTTTAAAACTGATTTTTGTTCTAAAGGACTTTCTGCTGCACTAAAAAGTATTGGATTATTCCACGCCATAATTTGCTCTACAGCTTCTTCCATTCTAATTCCTGACGGCTTCTTTGCCCCATAATATTTAGAAGACAAGACCTCAGCAAAATTACTTCCAGAACTTTTTATATGTGAAACGCCATCAGAAAAAGGAGCGCAAGTACCTTGCTGTATTTCAAAATGTTCTGGAAAATTTCCTACTCTTTTTAATTTCTCTGGATTATCAAACGTAAATAAATTTATTTTTCCATCGGTATAATCAGACAGCATTTGCGCCAAATACAAATAATGGTTGAAACCGTACCCCCAATATCCTAAACCTTCTGAGCAATACCCATCGGCACCAAAGCCACTCAAATAATATTTCATGCTATTTATTGCAGAACCTATTGCAGCCACACGTTCTTCATAACTATTTGAATTTGTAATGGTCACCAAAACGGATCCGCTTGTGCAAACGGAATTCCAATTACTCGTACCATTAAGCCAACGATTGTTTTCATCAGGTACTTTACTACTTTGTAAATAAGTATCGGTAATACGCCATTGTAATTGTTCTTTTATAGCATCATGCATAGCCTCAGAAAGTTCATCTATTAAAAGCGATGAAGCCAATGCCAATACACCACCAAATTTTCGTGCACCTAAATCTATTGACACACGCCTACCTTCAAAAACACCATTTTTAGCATCATCATGGTTTGGATGCAACCATGATTTCATATCTAAAATAGCTTGCAAATAGGTATTTATTTGTGGAACAAACTGCCCTTTATTCTCTAAGCATTCTGCTAGTATAAAATGCTCTAAACGCTCCATTGTTCGGTAATATCTAGGCTTATAAATTCCTCTATTCCCTTCTTTATTAGCACGTTTATAAATCTCATCTGAAATAGGTACTTCTGGAGCTTTATCGAGCATAGCCAATGCTTTTTGCAGGTATGACTTACCTGAAGGTGTTGCTGCTATTATATTCCAATACACTCGATCGTTACTTGCTGGTGCTGGTTGGTATGCTTTTATTGGTATCACTTTTTTAAGCATTTCAACCTGCTTTATTGAAGGATAAATAGTTTCACCATCTGCATGTTTTAAAAACTCTCGTATATCTAAGGGTGCTTCTTTTTTAATTGTAGCACTAAATACCAAGGTAAAAGAACATAAAAAACTCAGGCAGATAACTATAGCACTCTTTCTTTTCATATCTATATTATTTGTTCTCATACAACACCCTTTTCATTTATTTAATCCATTTCATTTTGAAAATCCAATACTTAAAGTATTAATCTAATTGCACAGACCGATATGCTCCAACAGCAAATTGCTTTTCCTTTTTATCATGTATTATGGTTACCGGAACTTCATTGTTTAAAAACAATTTTCCTGCTTTAATTTCAAGAACTACATTCCCTTTTTTATTTGTTGCCATCTTAAAACCCTTAGCGGTAAGTTCTGTTCCGTTTCCTAAAAATAAGATGATATCCTTATTTTTTTCTTGACCCACTAAAGCATAAGCTGCATCTGTATTGGTCTCTTTATATTTTGCTATTTTATCTTCTGTTGAGGAAAAAACAAAGTCTTCTCTCCCTGATTTATGCACTATATGAAGCCCTACAAAATCTGTACTTCCATTTTCATCATCAAAACCTGAAATAGTAGCAACACTTTTTCCCTCACTAGAGGTAAACGGTTCATAAACCGATGCAAAAGGCTTGCTCCAGGCCTCGCCATGTTGCCTAGCTGCAAGGGTCAAATAAGGTGCCTCGCCGACATCATACGGTATTTTTTTATTGTATTTAAATGCTTTATTAGGAGGAGATTTGATAGTAAATACTTCACGCCCTTTGGTACCTTTCATCCAAAGGTTCATGAAAACATCTTCTTCACCCTCAGGCATGTCTATTTTCCATTCTGCCTGATAATCTTCATTTGTGCGAATAGATTTTTTATCCCACATATAATCAAAAGCATATAAATGACCTCCTGCAAAACCCATTTCTTCACTTGGCAATAATTCCAATGGGTTCCCATTGGCATCACTCACGTGCATACTTTGTCCTAGATTATGATAGAAATAATCATGAAACTTATCGCCACCACGTTGTTTTTTAGAACGAAAAATATCTACATAATACCCTGTACTTTCTCCAGTTTTGATAATACTCACCAATCTGCTTTGATCACTACGGCTTTCTGGCTCTAAAAAGAATACATCAGAATACGTAATAGCTTTATAAAAACCTTCTTTTTCTTCTGATTTTGGATACTGCCCAACTAAATCAAAGGCATGATTACTCAACATTTCGGTATACGAAGAGGTACCATCTACCATTACCGTATTATGAGCAGGAAACTGCGAGTAATATTCTAAGTAAATAGGTTGAAGATAATTAGCACCCTTGCCTGGATCTGCTCCTTGTACAAATCCTTTTCCATACAATTCCATATTAATACCATTAGCATGCATATGGTTTCCTAATGATCCATTTAACGATACCATCATCCCATCTTTACCTGTACCCATACGTTGTACATGCCAACTGACATTAGGCGCATAAAAAGTTTGAGTTATATAATCGTCCATACTTCCTTTACCATACTTTGGATTCAACACCAGAGGTTTACTCGCAAAAAACGAAGCGATTTCGGCCTTTGGCTTTCTTGATTTGTCTGAATTCTTTGAATCGTCATTAAACAAACGATACAAGCCTGTAAATTCTTCCTCTAGTTTCGTGTCCTTATTTTTTTGAGCAATGCGGATCATATCACTCATAGCTTCTGTATCTAGTGGACCATAATAACTATCTCCAAAAGCAACAATTTCACCATTTGGAAATATATATTGTGGTAGCATTTTTACAGCTTTTTCCATTACAGGGGTATACGGCAGAATGTTATGATCAAATGTATTGTCAAAATCTCTAATAAAATTGGTAAGACTTTTTGTTACCCCAATAGAGTATCCAGGACATTCATTCCAAACACCATTACTTTCATCATAACCGTAGTCCATAAATTTGGTTAAAGACCATTGTCTTGCTGAAGTAACATTCAATATATAATTAATGTAGTATTCGCGACCTTTTTTGTCTTCATAATTGCTATTATCTTGCAGGACCATCGCTGCTTTTAAAATGATATTTGCTTGATGAAGATTCCAATTGTTTTGAGGTACGCCATTTTTAATTACTAAATCTGTCCACTTTTTAATGGTCGTATCATAAATATTAATCTTTTCAGGGTAATTTGCTTCAATATAAGGGTGTAAAAAATCATACAGTTCTGCTACGTCACTCAAAGTACCTTCGTGTATTACTTGAAAATTTGTTAAACCAACTAGCGTTTGAATGTGTCCATTTAAGATATCAATAGGTTCGCTTCTGTAAGACATCCCCATCATATAGGTATCAAATAAATCAAAAGAAAACTTAGCAAATGTATCATCATTCTCTAACCAATACAGAAAAGCTGCTTCTTTACCTAAGCCCATTATCTCTCTATTAATTGAGATAATTATTCCACCTGTTTCAGATTGTTCTGCCCACTCAAAAGGGTTTCCTTCTTTTGTTCGGTTTGGCAAGTATAACCCACGAGGATCATCCATATAGGGTAAAATATCTTCAAGAGCAGGCTTACCATAAGCGGTAGCCGAATTTCGAGATCCTGTAAAACGTACTGTAGGCACAGGAGCTTCACCATCAGCATGAGAATAATCTACCCCATTAACGTAAACATTGGTTGCTTTTGTTTTCCAATACATTTGCAAACGAGAAACCATCCACTCTGGATCATCAACATGGCGCTCTACATGGGTATCTATTCGTTTATGAATTCCTGTTAACACCTCTTTAGCCCAAGTTTCTTTTTTAATGGTTTTTTGTAAATCCTTTTTTTCGTCTTGAGTAACATATAAACGAGGGTATCCTGATTCTTGACTTTTAGGAAGTGGAATTTGTGCATGAGACCAGCTCGCGAAAGAAATAAAGACTAGTAATGCTAGTGTATTTTTAATCATCGTTAATGCTATTTTTTAATTCGAAATGTTCAAGTATTAGTTTTTGAAGTACTGAAGGATAACTTTCTCCAATCACGGCACCTCCCATTTTTAATCCTGCTCCAAAGGTTAATGAATCTCCAAAACAAATTATCTTCTGGTTTTCCTGAAGCAAATCATTGCTTTTTAAAGCTGTAAAAATTGATTGTGTTAACATTTTATATCCTAATGCCGTTAAATGAACACCATCTTTTCGATCACTATTCTTTTCATTACGGATCACCAAATCTTCATTATGTTGTGGCAAATGTAGGTTCACAAATTCTTGATATACGTCTACAAAATCAACATTAAATTCATTCGCTAATCTAATCATCACAGAGCGAACCGTATCTAATTTTACATTCGGTAGTTCCCTAAATAATTTTCTATCGTGCCTTTCAAATAGATAGGTACTATCTACTGTAGGTGGTGCTACTAAAAGTACTTTTGAACTTCTATTTTTTATCGCTTTTATCAGTGTACTTAAATTCTCTTCATAGGTGGAATAGGATATCATTTTTTTAGAATTCAACATATCATTAGTACCCACCATAATGATAACCACATTTGGTTGTTGCTCAAGTACATCGTGTTCTAATCTATTTAAAAGATTGGAACTAGTGTTACCACTAACCCCTGCATTTATAACTTGACTTTTAACTGTTGAACTAAAAACACACCATAAGAATAGTATTGTAGTTATTTTTAAACTCATAAGAACCTTTAATCTTTATGTGTTGAAAATTCTAATACTTGACCATCTTTCTGTAATGTCTTACGTAATGAATCATAAGAAATATCATGAAGGTTCTTTTTATCTTCCAAAGCCAAACCTGCTAAGGTACCTGCACTTTGCCCTAATATCATAAAAACAGGTTCCATTCTGATAGAACCAAAAGCAATATGCGAACTTGAAACTGCCGCTGGTACTAGTAAATTTTTACACTCTTCTCCTTTAGGGAGTATTGTTCCTAAGTGAATTTGGTAGGGCTCTTCGGCATCAATCCCCAAATCACCTTCATTTTGCACATAACCATCTTTTGTAATGTAGCGTTGTGCATTATGTGAATCCATCGTGTAAGACCCCATTCCTATAGATTGCGTCACTTTATTTCTTCCTAAAATTTCATTTTCTGTCATTACAAATTCTCCAATCATACGACGTGCTTCACGCACATAAATTTGATACGGCCAATGCCCATTATCTGCAAATTCATCTTTTGCTAATCCCCATTTTTTTATACTTGTTCTAAATCTTTCTGGCACACTTTCATCATGTCCCCAGAAATAAAGTAAGCCTTTGTGGTATGCAATGTGCTCATCTAAAATTTCTTTCCTTTTCTCGTAAGAAGCTTCAGGGTATTCATAGTTCATTCCTATATTATCTGAACTAAACGGACCTACATTATTTACATCTCGCTTCATATTTGGTATTTTACCTCCTCCAAACATTGAATATCTACCCGATTCAAAAACTCTTCTCAATAACTCATACTGTGCAGGGTCATAATTCTCTGGCTTTTCAAAAGGAACAACATTACCTTCAGCATTGGTAGTACACAACCTGTAATTGTAGGCTTGTACTCTATGATCTCCAGAACCTTGCTCTCCTGGATCTTCTGTTGAGATTCTTGGCAATACACCACTTTTTGGGTCGCCAGGTATCACATAAGGGCTTATTTTACGATCACCAAAGTTGTGGCTGTGATGAAATTCTTCTTTCTGTACGCCATTCCATTGTTCCTTATAAACACTATTTGCTTCTCTACCGACATGATATTTTACCCCTGCAGCTGCCATAAGATCTCCTTCGTACGTGGCATCAATAAATATTTTAGCTTTATATGTAGAACCATCTAACATCGTTATAGAAATAATTTTACCTTTTTCCTTTTTAACGCCATTTTCACGGTCTAACCACTTATCTCGTAAAATTTCGATATTATTATCTTTTACAAAATTTTCAAAAATGTTTTCAGCTACATGAGGTTCAAACGTCCACATAGTTTTTAAATCGTCATCAATAGCGGTAGTCCCTTGAGCTATGTTTCCATATTCACTTTTAGGTTGCCAGTTCCATACTTCATTATTTTGATAATGCGCATAAACCTCTTCATAAAATTCTTTTGATATACCTCCAATTACCCTTTTATTTCCAAGATCTGTAAATCCTAATCCGCTAGAAGAAAGTCCACCAATATGCTTTTCAGGACACACCACTAAAACAGTTTTACCCATGCGCTTTAATTGTATAGCTGATGCTATAGCTGCTGATGTTCCTCCATAGATAATAACATCTGCTTTGTACGTTTTTGGAGTTTCATTTGCTACCAAAATGGTACTAAAAGAAAATAATAAGATAAAAAGAAGTAAGAATATTTTTTTCATTTTCAAATGGTTTATTATGGTTGTAATTAAGTGCTCTTTATTTAAATAACAACTAAAGGTTATTCAATGCATCTCAAAAGCTTTTAAAATACTTTTCGCTTATTTGATAAATTTTTCCATCGGAATAATTTCATCAAATTCTTTTATTTTAATGTTCTTATAATAAATTTCTGCTGTTTCTGATTGAAACCCAATAATACCTTCGCCAACTGAAAGATCAGTACCCATGTTTACTATAACACCATTTAATTTATGAATGGTATACTTATCTCCCATTACAATTACCTCACATTGGTTCCATTGATTATTTAAAGCATTATACTCAACATTTGGATTTGCTAGTAACATTTTATTTTTACGTTGCCCTGTACTTAACCCTCCTTTTTGTGGTAATAAAAATGTTGAACTATCTTTTGCCGCAAACCAGTTAAGTGAAGTTCCGCCTGTAATAAAGTCTCCAGTATGGTTGGCATCAGAAACGTGATTGTATCGTATTTGGTACTCTATACCTGTAGGCCAAATTTTATCATCTGTTACGTGATAGTAAATACCCGCATCATACTGCCATCTATCAAAGTTGTTCGTAATTTTACTTCCCCATTTATATTCAAAACGAAGAATATATTTACTGTATTTTTTATTGGTATAAAAAAGACCATGTGTTCCGTTTTCACCAGTACCTAAGTCTAAACTATCAGGCATATTTTTAAAAACATGTACCATTCCATTATCAATAGCATATACTTTTTTAGCCATTTCATCATCGCCATTTTTTAGCTTTAAGTACCAACCATCCCAATTTTTTCCATTAAAAAGATCAACAAACCCTTTATCAGATAAAGGATCATTATTTCTGTATGTAAATGAAAAAGTTAGGGTGCTTATTAATAAAATTACTATTGCGTAAAATGATTTCATTTTCATAATTTATTTTTTGGTTCTGGTTATTTATTACTTCTGGTTTAGCAAAATCTATTACTTTTTAAAATTTAAAACCATACACTTGATTCTCTATACAATGTTATTTATTTTCTTATTTTTTATATATAAACTATAATTCATTTTATATAAATTATAGCTTATATATAGGTTTATAGCTATTAATAGGGCTTTATTTCAATTGGCGAAAATTTAAACCTTAAATAAAGAGGTGGTTTAATTTTATGGTAACTATAAAATTAAAAAAGTCAAAATCTGTTAAGTGCTCTCAACAAATTTTGACTTTTACAACTCTAGATTTATTCTTGAATTAAAATAATTTTTAAATATTTAAAATTATTTCTTTAAAGCTTTTTCAATAGCCTTTTTAACCAAAGGCTCCATTATTTCGTAACCCTTAATATTAGGATGAACTGTATCTCTACCTAAATCTTTTTTTAATCCTTTTTCTACATTTACCATAGGTTCATAATAATCCAAATACACTAATTTATGTTGCTTAGCATAGGCTTTAATTAAACTATTAAGTGCTATTATTTTTTCTGTAGGCTCTATTGAAGGACTCCAAGAATAGCTACTTGCAGGTAATACCGATGCTAATACTACTTTTATGTTGTGAACCTTAGCTAGCTCTGCCATGGAAAAGATATTCTCAGCGATTTGTTCAAGGGTAATAGGCCCTCTATTTTGTGCTATATCATTTGTTCCTGCATGTATCACTACTGCCTTAGGGCTTAAGTTAATGACATCTTGTTTGAACCTTAAAAGCATTTGCGGTGACGTCTGTCCACTAATTCCTCTGCCCACAAAATTATTCTTATCAAAAAAATCAGGATTGAATTTCACCCACTTTTCAGTAATAGAATTTCCCATAAAAACGACTCTATTCTCTTTTCTATCGGGTTCTTTCAACTCTAAATTTTCTTTTTCATATCGGCCTAAATTAGCCCAATCATCACTAGGCACCAATTGAATTCTAACTACTGAAACCTGAGTATCAGGAGCTTCTTCTGGTAATAATACCGTTAATTTTCCTTCAATTAATTTTATTTTGATCTTTTTATCTGGTTCAGAAAGTAACCTTGCCTCTCTTGGTTTAATTGCTCTGTCTATAACCAATTTACCGTCCGCTGGCCAATTAAAAACATGTGCTAATAAAAATCCATCTTCTACTTGTGTATACCCTCCCCATTTGGGTTTTTCGTACTCACTTGCTTGAGAAAAGCCAACACCAATATTCAAAATGAAAACAATGACTACACTAATTATTTTCTTAGAAACATTCATACTTTTTATGTATTTAGTCTTTTATATGTTTAAATAAATCGACAATTTAAAATGTTGTCGGTTTGCTCATTTCTTTTTAACTACTTCGTACGTTAAATTAGTTAGCTAACTCAATTTTAATCACAGAAACTGTAGCATCTGGAGCCAACATTGGCACATTTAATAACACCTCTCTAGAAGTAGCTAATGACTTCAATTCTGTTTTAGAATCTGTTAATACTGTTGCCTTTTTAACCTTAATATCTTTATGTAATTTTAAAGTACCTGTTTCTGGCCAATCAAAAACATGAGCATAAAGTACGCCATCTTTTTTGGTATAACGCCCCCATTTTGGTTTTGCATACGGACTTGCAGAAGCGCCATAAATAGCTTCTCCATTTATTTTTGTCCATTCTCCCATTGCATTTAAACGTCTGATGCTTTCTGAAGGAAACCTACCAAAACCATCTGGTCCGATATTTAATAAAAAGTTACCTCCTTTAGAAACAATATCTACTAATTTTTGAATTAAATCTTCACTACTTTTCCAATCAGTATCAGATGGTTTATAGCCCCAAGACCCATTCATAGTCATACATGCTTCCCAATCAGAATCGATTCCTGTATCTGGAATTTCTTGTTCTGGAGTACCAAAATCTCCAGCAAACTGCCCTGGATTATTATTCATTCCGTCCATTCCTGTTCTACCTTTATCAACTCTATTATTTACAATAGTATTTGGTTGAATATCACGAATATATTTATAAAGATCTTTTCCCATTTCTGTAGTATAATCAGAAATCCAATCTCCATCAAACCAAACTACACCAACATCACCGTAATTTGTCAATAGTTCTTTTATTTGAGGTTTCATGTAATTTTTGTAATATTTAGGAAATTTAGGATTCACAACCGTAGGATCATCATGTTGAGAAATGTTATAATTAGGATATAAATTTCCTTGTGCTTGTGGATGATGCCAATCTACAATAGAATAGTAAAAACAAAATTTGATACCTTGTTTTTTACACGCTTCTGATAATTCTTTAATCACATCTCTTTTAAAAGGAGCTTTATCCATCACATCATAATCTGATACTTTAGAATCCCATAATCCAAAACCTTCATGATGCTTAGCTGTTATAACAATGTATTTCATTCCTGCATTTTTAGCCATAGTTACCCATGCATCTGCATCAAACATTGTCGGATTGAACATTTCAGGAAATTTCTCATAATCTTCAATGGTATAATCTAATTTATCCATTGCCCATTCAGCACCACCTCCTGCTATCTGAGTATCACGTTCACCTCCTATTATAGAATACGCTCCCCAGTGGATAAACATACCAAATTTAGAATCACGCCACCACTCCATTCGTTGGTCATCATTAAGTTTTTTTACATCTGACTTTTCTTGAGCAAAGCCTGTACTTACATGCAGTAAAGCAATTAGCCCTACTATAAATGATCTTTTAATTATTTTCATTTCTTTAATTTTAATAGTGTTGTTGAGTTATTTAGTTTTTATTATTAATTCTTGTTCAGATTGATTTCGCATGATTAGAAGTTTTAATTGCTCTTTTGTATTTGCTGCATTAATGGTGAAAAAATCTTTAACATTTACTATTTTTTTACCTGATACTTTTAAAATTACATCTCCAGCTTTCAGTCCGTTATTTTGCACTGCAGGACTCTGACTCCATATTTTTAAAACAATAACACCTTCTACTGTGTTTAAGCCATAGGCTGATTGTTCTTGTGCTGAGCTTACATTCTTTAAATCATTACGCAACCATGATATTGTAGTCGAAGTACCGTTATTACTATCATCGGTTATATTTTTTAATTGAGGTATTCTTGGAGTTTTTGAAAGCTTTTTAAGTGATGGTTTTTGAACTCCAAACTTATCCATCGGAAAATTTTTAAAACCAATACTTAAAGCTGGTGAATTTTTTGCCACAGTAAAGTCTAAAGTTGCCGGGTCTTTAAATAATGGATCTCCAAATGCACTGTGATTATCCCTATTATAAATCTGAGATTTTAACATCGCCTCTTCTGTTCTAAAAAAGTTATAATCCAATTCTTTCCCCCATCCTAAAAGTCTAATATCTTGATAAGCTTCACCTACAATATTGTACTTAAAAACATCCCCACTTTCTACAAACCACACATGCGGATGCAAGGAATTGTTTACCATAATATTATTCTCAGCGACTCGATTGAATCCTTCGCGCAGCTTAAGTCCATTATTTAATAATAAATTATTATAAATATGATAGTTAGATGAACCGTCATCCAAATCAATATCCCAACCATGATCACAACGAAAACGATTATTTCTGATAATCGTAGTTTTTATAGCATCCCACATAGGCATGTTTGGGTTTGCTGTAGTCAAACTATCCATTATGGCACGATTTGGATGCCAAAAACGATCACGACCCCATGAATTAAATGAACCATGATCACTAGTTTCTAGTACAGTATTAAACACATCATTAAATTCTAAAATATGACCACCCCAAGTGCCATCACCTATATTTATGCCTGCTCGTGGCACATCATAAATACTATTATGACGAGCGGTAATATCCATCGCCATAGAAATTTGAACTCCGGCCGTTTGCTTTTCTATACGACCAATACGATGTATTAAATTATCTTCTACCAAACAATTACGTGGGTACAGTTCATTTTTAGGTCCAGAAATAGTATCCATTTCTGCTAAAGGAATAAACTCTTTATAATTAAAAGAAGGAGAACGTACTGCAGATGGATCTCCTACAAAAGAAATAGCACTTCCACCGCATTCATGAATATGATTTCCTTTAATCGTCAACGCTGTATTGTATTTACTCGCCATAATAACATTGCCTCCTAAATTGGTAAACTCACTATTGTTTACGTTACAATTCTCAGTACCTTCAAAGAAAATAGCACTACCTCTGTATATATTCCAATCGCTACGCAATAAAGGTTCATATGCCTCCATGAACGTACGCTGGGTATTTTCAAACGTAATATTGCTTATGTTCACATTTTTAACCGGGTTTTCTAAAGTACCTACAACTTGTATCAAATCCTTAAGTACTGAAACTTCAAACGTAACCGTTTCTAAATCCATTCCTTCTGATGGCCAATAATATAATTTGTCTGTAGTTTTATCTAAAAACCATTCTCCAGCACTATCTAACTCTTCAAAAACATTCTCTACCATACGAAATTCTTCGTGTGGCTTAGAGGCTCTATTATTTTGATGCCCACCTTCAAGAATTGCTTCTCCTTCAGTATCAACTCCTATTATTCTAAAATGAAAACCACCCCAACGACCACTATGTAGCGCATGAAAAAAAGCGCCTTTAGGGTTTTTCCAAGTAGCAATACGCTCTTTTGAAATAGCATCTTTTGCATACCCTTGCCAATAATGTCCATCCTCATTGTAGTTTGGATAACGTGCTAAAATTTGTGCTTTGTCATTCACTATCAATTGATCAAAATTTAATTTTTTTGATACTTTAGTGACATATATACTACCACTATATTTTTTCCAATTTGTTTTTAAAGGAATTGAACCTTTTATATGAACCCCAGAAGTACTAGTACCCTTTATCTGTAAGTCACTTAATATAGGTGGAATTTTAATGGGTTTTGCAAGATGATATTCTCCAGGAAGAATATTAATAACAATACTTATACTGGCATCTTTTCCTTTTAACTCTATTGCTTTTTTAACAGCATCTTCTATGCTAGTAAAAGATTTGCTTTTAGAACCTTTATTATTCTTTACTCCATTTGCAGAAACATATAACTCTATAGTATTTGCCTGTACAGTACATGAAATAAATAGTATTAATAGAAAAATTTTCTTCATTTTCAATTCTTATTGTTCGTTATTTTATTTTTTCTTTCAAATATCCAATCGATTGTAAAAATAGATCAACATCATATGTTGTTTTCTCAAAATATTCAGGTCCTTCTTCTTTCCATTGATTAAAAAAACCATGTTTTTGACCTTCGTAAATTAATACATCACAACGACTACCTACAGCTTCCATTTTAGACTGGTATACATAAGCAGTAGCCACAGGAATTAGAGGGTCTTTCCTCCCTAATAAAAACAAGGTAGTAGGTGCTCCTTTTTCTATATTATGTAGGGGTGATATTTCTAAGTACCTATCACCTACCTTATCATATCCATATCCCGTTTTACTATTATCAATTACAGGATTATATAGTACTAATGCATTTGCTTTAGAGTTAATTGAGACATCTTCATTAGGCTCTTCTAAACCTTTTATTATAGCTGTCGCAGCAGCTAAATGCCCACCTGCAGAGCCTCCTGAAGCTACTATTTTATTTGGATCTATATGTAATTTTTTAGCATTATTTCTCAAGTAACGTATTGCAGATTTAGCATCCCTTACAGCATCAAATGGAGTTGCTTTATGTCTTGATTTTACGCGATAATCAACTAATACAGAAACCATACCCCTTGTTGCAAAATATTTTGCTTGATCTTCAAATTGAGTAGTTGAACCTCCACTCCATCCGCCTCCGAAATAAAAAACAATAGTCGGAATTTTTTTATTTAGCTCCACTTTCTCAGGGTAAAAAAAAGTCAATTTTAACGTATCAGCATCAACTATTTTATATACTAAAGTATCTGGTAATATTTCTCTACCTGATTTCGGGTTCTGACTATAAACTTCAAAGAAAGATACCAAAAAAATTAAAATAGCCAGAATGTTTATTAATACTTTCATTTTTTATATTTTTAGTATGCAATTACTGCTTTACTATACCCCTTCTCTAATCTAAATACTAATTGATCTGGATTAGATCTTGATACCTGCCCTTTCCTTGAACTAATTAAAATATCATTTTCATAAATTTGTAACTCAGCAGATTTTTTTCCATCTAAAAAAGGTGCTCTTATTAAAATTGGTCCATCTGACTCTAATACAAAAGTATCTCCATTACGCTCTACAGAAACATTTACAGGTGTTCCAGAAGCAACAATTTCCCAACCATGTTGTTCATATTTATACATCCCTGCAAGAAAGAAATAATCTAAATCACTACTTTTTTTAGCAGTTCTCACGACTGATAGTAAACCTTTTTGATATAGTCCTTCTTTTTCTACCACATCTTCTTCAGTTGTATTTAAAATAACTGTATCGGTTGCATAATCTTTAAATGCTACTCGTATAACTTGTGTGCTTGGATTTTCTTTAATTGTTGAGTATTTCACATCAGAAATCGGATTCTCTTCTCCTTCAAAATAAGGGTTAAAAACCATTGCAAAAGGATTTTCCCATGCTGAAGCATTTCTCTTAACAATTAGAGTTTGAATTGAATCTCCAATAACTTCAGCAGGTGCTGTCCCTGAATCTTTTTTTAGCGCATTTGATTTTGGTGCTAAGGCCGTATAAATACTTTGATTTTCGCTTCCTTTAATCCAAACCTTCATTAAATTATCAGCTCTATCATTCGTTTTTAACCTAAAAAGGGCAAGAACATCTTCAGATGTCTTAACTTTCTTTTTACTGCTTAAATAATCATAACCCTTAATATCACCATATATACTTCCAAAGTCTTTTGTCGATTTTAAAGGAAGTGCTTCTTCTTTTTTATCTAAAATTTGAAGAGATTGTCCTAAATTATGATAAAAATAATCGTGACGTTGTTCTCCATCTATTTGCTTTTTAGATCTAAAAACATCTAAAAAATATCCTTTTGAAGAATTCGATTTTATAATTGCTGTAAACCGTTGTTGGTCCGCTTGTGCTTCAGGTTCAAAAAAGGATACTTTAGAAAAAGTTAGCTTATCAAAAGAAGGTTTTTCACTTACTTTCGGAAAATTATTATCTAATTTAAAAGGGTGGTACCCACGCATAGCATAATAATCTGAAATACCATCTACAACAACTGTATTATGTGCTGGAAATCGAGAGTAATACTCTCTATGATCACTATGCCAATAACTAGAACCTTTTCCCATATCTAAACCCAAAGCATATGTATTTGCAAATAATTCAATTGAAACACCATTAGCATGAGAATGATTTCCGTAAGAACCTACGGTAGATATCATCATCGCATCATCTCCACTTCCCAATCTTTGATTAAACATACTTACGTTAGATGCATAAAACGTTGGCGATGTTAATTTCTCTAGTCCATTACTGTTATCTTCTGATGTTTTTAACTCATCAACATAAAAGAACAATTGCGGTAAATCTTTTGCTTCTCGTTCATATTCTCCCTTGGCAATCATTTCAGATAACAATCCAGAAATAATACCCTCTTTTTCAACATTTTTATATTTACTGTAATTTGAAATTAAAAGTTCGAAATTTTCAGGCGGAAGTGTTTTGTGGTTTGAATCACCAAAACCAATGGTATACCCGCTAGGAAACAAATATTGAAAGGATGCTAATGCTGCTTTTTCAATAATTGGAAAGTTTGATAATTCATTCTTATTTGTTGTATTATCTAAAAGGGTGAAAATATCTAGTAAAGTGGTAATCACATGAACAGAATATGAAGCACATTCTGGCCACATACCTGTTTCTTGATTGTAAACCAATAAAGATTCTTTAATAGCTAATTGTCTTTCTGAAGAAGAATTAAAAGTACGGTCTAAAAAATACTGGCGCCCTTTTCCGTTTGTATACGCTTTGTTTTCATCTAAAACCAGCGCTACATACGTTAAAAATCTAGCCTGAAATAGGTTCCAATTATTATCTGGTATTCCATTATTTATAATTTGATCACCCCATTTTTGAAATACAGCAGCAGTCTGATTTAAATTTACTTTTTCATCTTCAAAATAATCATACAAAAAATCGTATGTCGTAATTAAGTGAATTAATATTTTTTCATGAATAACTTCAAATGTAGCTAATCCAGATATACGTTGTTGAACTCCGTTTTCTAAATCAATAGGTGCATCTCTATAGTACATACCTGCTATGTAGGTTTCAAAAACTGGTTTTGCAAATTCAGCATATTTTTTATCGCCAGTTACCCAATATAAAAAAGAAGCATCTTCAACAAGGCTCATTATCTTACGGTTAATACCTTCAATAGCAAATCCTATTTTTGAAGGGTGTACCCACTCTTTTACTTTTGTTTTCTTATGTGCCAAATAGTAACCACGAGGATCATCAAAATACGGTTCTACATCTTCTAAATTAGGCGTTGAATATTCCGAAGCCCAATCTCTTGTACCTGAGAAACGCACTGTTGGTACAGGAGCATTACCTTCAGAGTGATCAAAATCTCCACCTTTAACAAAAACTTTGTGGTGTTTTGTTTTCCAATTCATTTGCAACCTAGAAACAAGCCATGTTGAATCATTTTCAACATGATTTAAATACTTTTCTAAATTTTTAATTTTCTTATCTACTAAACTTTTTTTCCAATCAATATTTTTAATACTGTTTAAAAATTCAGGTTTAGCTTCATTTGTTGTATAAATTCTGGGGTGTTTACTTTTTTGAGCATTCGTTGTTATTGTACCCGTAAGCATACCGATAAACATTACAAATACAATTGAATTTAATTTTAACTTCATCTTTTTCATCTAACTCACTTCTAAATTATAATTTACTACACCTGTTTAATTTTCTTCCTTTAATTATTAATATTGATTTGGATGCTCAAAATCTCCAATTCTATGGAACACGTTTCGTTTTAAAGGAATTTGCATTCCGTTTGTATCTTCTAACCAATCATATAAACTATTTGCAAAATCTTTAATTAATGGCTGCAGTTCTGGTTTATCTATTAAATTGACAATTTCATTGGGATCGTTTTCAATATCATACAATTCATTGGTATCCCAAATACCATTATATCTTATATACTTATATTTATCTGTTCTTACTCCAAAAACTGTTGGTGTCATCGGAAAATCGTATTCAAAATAATATTCATAAAATATTTTATCTCGCCATTTTGTTTCATCACCTTTTAGCAATTGTATAAATGATTTACCAGGCATATATGCTGGTTTTTCTAAACCTGCACTTTCTAAAATTGTTGGCGCTATATCTACATTTTGGACCATACGCTCAATAGTTTTACCACCCTCAAAAATTTCAGGACAATAAGCCAACATTGGCACTTTTACAGATTCTTCATAAAAATGACGTTTATCAATCAGTCCGTGTTCTCCCCAGCTAAAGCCATTATCTCCCATATAAATAACCAAAGTAGATTCATCTAAACCGTTTGCTTTAAGCCACTCCATAACCGTACCGACACTATCATCAACACCCATTAATGTTTCACAATACCTTTGCACTAAATCATCAAAAGTGCCATCAGCAGTACCATGATACATATGATCTACACCATGCCAACTATCTCTTTGATTTTTTACCCAATCTGGCCAATTTAATTTTTTATACTCTGAACCAATTGTTTGTGTATAACTGTCTGGTTTAATTATTTTTTTTCCTGCATACATACCTTCATGGCGCTTAGCTGGTAAAAACATAGCATGTACTGCTTTATGTGATAAATACATGAAAAAAGGTTTTTCCTCATCTCTTTTATCTAACCAATCTACTGCATGGTCAGTTAATAAATCTGTAACATAAGTTTCTTTATCGTATTGGGTATTTTTTCCATTAATATTTAAATTAGGTGCATAATAATCTCCCTGACCTGCAAAACTTTCCCAATGATCAAAACCTGGTCTTGGACTATCGTTATGGTCGCCCATATGCCATTTACCAAAAAAAGAAGTCTGATACCCTGCTTTTTGTAAATATTGAGGGAAGAATGTTAAATCGCCTGGGTTTGGTGCTACATTATCAACAATTGTATGTACATGTGAATATTGCCCAGTTAAAATACTTGCTCTACTTGGCGAACATAACGATGTAGTAACGAAAGCATTTTTCATGTGCGCACCTTCACTTGCCATTTTATCTAAATTAGGTGTTTTTAACCATGGAACTTTATCTGTAAAGCCCATAAAATCGTTACGATGATCATCTGTTAAAATGAAAATAACATTACGTTTTTTAGACCCTTTTATTTGTTTTAATTTAAGGTTGGTCTCTTTTTTTTGTTTTTGAAAACTCAACACTTCTGTTGGGTATCCTACTAATAATATTAGTACTGTTAAGACTGATTTAAAATTTTTTAAAAGTTTCATAATCTGCTTATTGGTTGGTTGTTTTTATGTGTATTGCAAATCCATTATTTGCTTTAACAACTATTTCTTTAATAGTTGCATTTGTTATTTCAAAATCTTCAATTTTTACATTTGTTCGTGTTTCTACGGTTTCATCATCGGTGTAAAATCTTGCTATAAATTGTTGACCTTCTTCTAAAAAAGAAAAATCCAAATTTATATTCTGAGGTTTTATCCCATTAATACCACCAATAAACCAATCAGAACCTTTTCTTCTTGCTATAACTCCAATTTCTCCAATTTTGGCTTCTAAAACTATGGTTTCATCCCAAGTTGTTGGTACATTATCAAAAAATTCTAATTCAGGTTCGTTACCAATATGTCTAGTATCTCCCCACAAACCATCTTTTTTTTCTGGTGCAGCTGCTGGTTTATCATACCAATACAAAAATTGAAGTGGACTAAAAATACATACTGTTTTTGCTAATTGAGATGCATGAGACCCCATACTATTAACTCTAGAACTGTAATAACAAACTGTGTTATCAGAAGCACCAGCAAGTGTACGCGTAAACATGCTAATTAAAGTATGGGCATTAGGTACCGTTTCCTCATCACCACGAATCCCTTCTTGAGTTAGAAAATTTGGATAGGTTCTAGAAAAACCAGTAGGTCTATATTCATCATGCACATCTATTATCATTTCATATTCCGCAGTTTTCTTAACCGCATCATGTAACCAAGCTGTAGCATCCTGATCTCCTACTCTAACAAAACCATACTTAATACCAGCTACACCCCATTTTTTTAATAAAGGCAATACTTCATCTATTTGTTTTTCTAAAGCACGACGGTTTATATAGAGTATAAGTCCTATTCCTTTTTCATTTCCATAAGCCGTAACTGCCTCCATATCTAAAGGGCCTTTTGATCTTTTAGGGTCTAAGGTTACCGTAGTTGCATCTGAGCTGTTTTTCATCTCATCACCATACCAGCCTGCATCGAACATGATATATTGCATATTATGTGCTGCAACAAAATCAATAGCTGCATAAGCTCCTTTTGTGGTAAGTTTTGTTTCACGTAACACCTTCCCTGGTTTTATCCAAGATTCATCTGTTATTTTAGAAGGATCATTTAAGTTTTGAATGATGTAATTATTAGTTAATAACTCTCCTTCATTTTTAGCCATCATTACCACTCGCCAAGGAGATTGAAATGGTAATTTTTTATGTACTTTATCCCCTGTTTCATTACGATTTGAAATAATAGCCCCAGTAATAGTATCTTGTTTTTGTTCTCCCATCTTACCATCTAAGGTTGATAAAATGCTGTATTTAGAAGCTGTCCCTTTATTAAAACTCAATCTGGCATAATTTACCAACTTTGCTTCGGCTAAAGCAATTTTTAAACTATCATTAATTTCAATAACTAAAGGACGTTCTACTCCTTTTTCTAATTGTGATAATGGAATTTCCCTATACTCACCTTGTGCTGTAAGTACTCCTTGTCCACGCTTAGGTGTAGACCAAACTTTATAATCTTCTTTAAAGTTGTAATGAATATTCTCTGCTAAACCTATTTCCTTAATATTACGTTGTTCAGGGATTTCATAAGAAAAAGCAATTCCTTCATCATAAGCTCTACAAATAATATTAATTTTAGAATCACTTGATTTAAGGAATACTTTAAGTTGATTGTAGTTATCAGGTATTGTACTTAATTCTCCAAAATTCGAATTCCACTCGTTTTCAATCGATGTATTTTCTACTTTTAAAACATCAAACTTACCTTCAAAATTAATATCGTTTGAAACAAGTTCTATAATAGAAGGTAACAAAACCTCTTCACCATTGTAAAACATAGAAAAACCAATACCTGTTTCTAGTAATAGTTTAAACATATTTTTACCATTTGGTGACGTTATTTGAATAGCATCTTCATCCCTATCACAAGCTGAAAGAAATACTAACAAGATAGTACTGATAATAAAAATCTTCTTTTTTAAAATTTTCATATGTTTAGATTCCTTTCTTAAAAAATTGAATTTTTAATTGTGTTAAAACTACATATCTACACACAATTAAATATGGCAATATTGCCCATTCACATGGACAGGTTATCTACAAAGCCAATTTCATCACTAAATTGAGCTGATTTTTTTAAGAAATATTATAACTATTTGTTTTGAATTTATTTTTTGTTGAAAAAATCATTAAAGAATAAAAAATGATATTTGATAGAATTCGCCCAATAAGGTTTGGTATGACCTCCTGGTCGTTCAACATAATCATGAGGAATATTACGCTCTACTAATTTATCATGAAGCCTCATATTTGCATCATAGAAAAAATCATCAACACCACAATCAAAAATGAATTTTAAGTTTTTACCATCAAGTAAATGAAGCATGTTTATAATTGTATTTTGCTCCCAATTTTCAGGGTTTTCTGAATACTTACCTAATCGTTGTGCAATATCCCATCGTAAAGAAAATGGTCTAATATCAACACCACCACTCATACTACCTGAAACACCAAAAACATCGGTATGTTTAATTGATAAATATAGAGCACCATGCCCGCCCATACTTAAACCTGTAATTGCTCTATTTTCTTTATTTGCTAGTGTATTGTATGTGTTATCGATTGTAGAAATTAATTCTTTTGAAACATATGTTTCATATTGCATTGAAGTATCTACCGGACTATCAAAGTACCAACTTGTTTTACCGCCGTCGGGGCAAACAACGATTACATTATAAGTATCTGCATAGTTTTTAATGTCTGGCATTTTAGATAGGCAATCTTTATAATCACCTCCCGCACCATGCAGAAGATAAACCACTGCATATGCTTGGCCTTTATTTTTATAAGAATCAGGTGTAATAACTACATTTTTAATGTTTTTTTTCATTGCTTCGCTATACACTACAAGCGTATCTACTTTTGAAGCAAAAGCGAATAAAGTCAAGTGAAAAAGGCTAATAAAACAGATTATTTTTTTCATAACATTTATTGTTATTTTTTAATCATTATATCTTCTAATTCTTCTAATGTTTTTCCTTTAGTTTCTGGCATCATAAAGGCTACAAATAATAATTGGAAAACCATCATTACAGCAAATACTAGAAAAACTAGACCTCCGCCAACTAATTTTAGCAAGAAAGGAAACAATGACGGAATAACCGCAGCTAAAACCCAATGTGTTGAACTACCAAAAGCTTGACCCGAGGCACGTAAATGATTCGGGAAAATTTCTGAAATAAATACCCAGATTACCGCGCCTTGACCTACTGCATGTGCTGCAATAAATAAGAATAAAAAAATTGGTACTGCCATACCTGTCCACCCTAATAAAAATGCAGCAGCTAAAAGACCCAATGATACGATATAGGCTACTGAACCTATATACATTAAAGTTTTTCTTCCTAATTTATCAATTAAGAATACCCCTAATAATGTAAAAACAAGATTGGTTACCCCTAAACCTATACTATTTAATAGTGCTGAATTCTCTCCTAATCCGGCCTCTTCAAAAATTCGTGGTGCATAATATAATACTGCATTAATCCCTGAAAACTGATTAAAAAATGCAATTAAAAAGGCTAACATTAGCGGAAATCTATATTTTTTAATGAATATAGTTTCCGACTTATCACTTTTTTCTGAATGTGAATTGAATTCTTTTACTTGTGCATCAACATCTGCAGTTGGATCTATTATTTGTAATACTTCTCTTGCCTCAGCCTCTCTTGATTGTGATAATAACCACCTTGGGCTTTTAGGTAATTTTAATGCAAATAATACATATAAAATTGCAGGAATAGCCTCAACACCTAACATCCATCTCCAAGCATTTTCACCAATATCACTTAGTAAATAATTTGATAAATAAGCAATCATGATACCGAAAACAATATTAAACTGATACATGGCAACCAAACGCCCTCTATCTTTTGCTGGCGCAATTTCAGAAATATATGCAGGTGCTGCAATTGTAGATGCCCCGACTCCTAACCCACCAATAAAACGAGCAAAAGCAAATACATAAGGGTCATTAGAAAAAGCAGAACCTACAGCCGAAAGCGCAAACAAAATACCAATAACGATTAATGTACTTTTACGTCCGTATTTATTAGTAGGAATACCTCCAAAAATAGCACCGACAACAGTACCCCAAAGCGCCATTCCCATAACTATTGCTCCATGAAAAGCTTCTGATGAACCCCATAAAGCTTGTAATTTTTTATCTGCACCTGAAATCACTACAACATCAAATCCAAATAGAAAACCTGCGAGTGCTGCGGTTATGGACCATAATAATATTTTTTTATTCATCGTTCTCTACGTATTAATTTAAATTTTTTAGTTTGATTGTATTACTCTTTTAATGGAATTACCATATTCCATGTTTTTGTACCATTTCCAAATCCACCAGGCCCATCCATCGTAGCAAAGAAAATATGCGTAGGTTTTCCGTTTTCTACAAAAACAAAAGGTCGTTCTAACTGCCCTTGTTTAATAGTGTTTCCATTGTTCCATTTTACATTTTTAGTATATGCTCTTGAGTTTTCATCTATTATCCAGTCGATACCATTATTAGAATGTGCTACCAATCCATCACCTTTTTCTCCAGTAATTAAACCTCTTTGGTCTTTCGCTATCATATGATAACCATCATCATCACTCCATAAATGCGGATCTTCAACTTCACCAAAACGTTCCATAGAAAACAAAGGTTCAGTACCAATTACAGTATACTCACCATCATAGCTTGGAGCTGTAGCTACACCAATACTCATATCGCTCTGCGAAATACCGTCATCCTTATAACTTCTTCCTTTAAAAAGTAATATTACAGAGCCATCTTCTTTTATTAAAGGTGATGGATTGGAAGTTAAAAAGCTATAATATGTATTTGGCGCAACGTCTACAATAGGAGCTTCTAAACGTTCCCAAGGTCCGTTTAAATTTTTTGATGTCGCAATTCCGATACGTTTCCCCCATCTGCCTGCAATAGCCCATTTGCTAGATAAATTAAATTGATCTAGATTTTCTTTTGTTACTTCTTCAAAAGGGTGGGTTGAGCCCATATAGTATAAAATATAAGTGTCTTCATGTTTTACTATTTTAGGATTGTGGCATGATTTTCCGTCCCAATATTGAGCACCACGATCACCTAAAGCGACATCCTGAAATTGATAAGGTCCTTCTGGAGTCTTTGACGTAGCATGTACGATTTCAGAAGCAATCATCCAGCCAGGGTGAAATGGTAAAAATTTTGGCCAACGTGAAGCATACATATGATATATACCATCTTCACCTTTTATAACTGTACTTCCCCAAACCCAATAATCTTCCATTACAAAACCTCCTTCAATAGGAGCTTCACCTAAGTTATCACTAATTATATTTTGTGAATTACAAGGTGTAATAAATACTAAAATAGTAATGATAAATAAAAAATTTATAATTTTTTGAAACATCAAGTTTATGGTTTACCAATTATGCTGCAAACTATACTTTAGTACTAAAATGGATGATAAATTATTACTCAATGTATATAAATTAATGTCCATTTATAGGCTATACTTGAGTTTGCAGCTTCAATATACTAATGTTAACCTACATAGCTCAATACAACATACTCTTTTATAAAAGCGCTAAACTTTATAAAACAAAAAAGCAGTTGTAGTAAACTACAACTGCTTATAACTATAAAAACTCAATAAAAAAATACTAAAAACTCAAATTGTTTACCATCCTGGGTTTTGTACTAAAGCAGGGTTTAATTGTATTTGGTTTGTTGGTATCGGAAATAAGTAATTTTTAATACTAAACTGTCTTGCTGTCGAAGGGTCAATAATAGTAGCCTCAACTGGCCCAACACCTGATTCGTAAGTTGTAGTACCAAAAGCAAATAACGAAGGATTATATAAATCAGTATTGTTTTCATATTCCGTATCTGTAATTACTGCTCCAATTAAATCCGCACCTAATACTTCTTCTGCAATTCCCCAACGTTTTAAATCGTTATAACGATTGTTTTCCATATACAATTCGATAGATCTTTCCCTTCTAATTTCTTCAAGCATATCTAAATTGTTTGTTGAAGCTAGTATGTTGGTTAATGGTGCTATACCTGCTCTTTCTCTAACTTTATTCAAAGAAAGGTTTAAATCAGCATCAGAAATAGATCCATCGCGTTCATATAATGCCTCTGCATACGTTAAATAAACTTCAGCTAATCTTAATTGAGGATAGTTCCAACCTTCTTGGCCAGCTTCTCTATACACTGGGTAATTATATACTTGGAATTTTCTATTAATTAAGCTTGATAAGCTAGTACTACCAGGAGGAGGTAAAACTAAAGAACCATCTTCAGGTAAATTATCACCAAAATATGAAATCATTCTATAATCACGATTTATGAATTGAGTAGACATTTTAGCATACCCTTCAAACATTGGTGATTTATCAATTGGTAAACCATCTAAATTTAAAAATAAATCTAAGAAAGATTGAGTTGGTGAATTTCTCCCACCTGTTGCATGTGGAAGGTTATCTCCAGGTCTCTTTAAATCAAAATCATAAATATTTTGAATAATAAATTCTTTGTTTGAAGATTTATCTAAGCCTGCTGGGTTAGATGCTCCATCTTCTAAAACAAATAAATAACGATAACTTAAGTTATCTAATTCATTATTAAAATTAAACAATTCATAACCTCCATTATCAATTACAGATTTAGCAGCTGTAACAGCTTCGCTAATATAAGCTGCTGATTTATTATTCTCTACAGAACCTTGAAAATCTGTAGCATTACCTACATACTTTTCCCAAGTACCTTCATATAATAATACACGAGCTCTTAAAGCCTGTGCGGCCCATTTGCTAATTTTACCCGTATCACCACTTTCAATAGAAGAAGGTAAACCTGCAAATGCTACATCTAAATCTGCAAGAACAGCTTCAACAACTTCATATCTGCTATTTCGTGGTCCGTATAATGATTCACTATCTATTTGAATAACTTCATTTACGATAGGTACACCTCCAAAACGACGTAATAAAGTAAAATGTTGCCAAGCTCTGAAAAAATGAGATACAGCTACATATTCAGTAATTTCTGATGCGTTACCTTCGTATTGCTCAGCTTTTTCTAATACAATATTGATGTTTCTTAAACTAGAATAACCTGCGTTCCAGAAGCTATCTTCATTTTCTATTGTATTTGTGCCTTGCCCGTAAAGTTGTGTCCAAGCATTAAAATCAGTTCCAAAATCGGTAATGTATTCAAACTCACCTCGAGATTGCATATCATCATATAGCGCATTTGTTGCCGCTTCAAAATCAGTTGGATCATCAAAAAATGCAGATTCTGTTAGACTATCTAAATCATCTAAATCTAAAAATTTATCTTCACAGCCTACTAAAAGAAATAGTATGGCTGAAAATGAAATAAGTAATTTTTTCATTTTTCTATATTTTTTATTATTAATTATTGTTTTCTTCATAACCTTAAAATACTAAATTAACACCGAAAGCAACCGTTCTTTGAAAAGGGTAAATCTCTCTGTTATTAGTACTAGTACCCGAAATTGACGCTGGCACATTACTAGATTCTGGATCAAAACCATCTTTAACTGAAGCAAATTCAAATAAATCATTACCAGAAAAATATACACGAATTTTTTGCATTTGTAATTTATCAGAAAGGCTACTAGGTAATGTATACCCTAAAACAACAGTTTTTAAACGTATGTACTTATTGTCTTGTTGAATAATATCATTATAATTCCAGTTCCATGCCGATCTACCACCATTTGTAGTCAGTCTAGGAAATTCAGCTCCTGTATTTTCAGGAGTCCATGATTGACCTTGGTAAGCATTAGTTTGGTTAGACCATATTCTAGCAAAAGGATATGCTTGAAAACCATCTCTAAAAACAGTTTGTTCTAAAGCTCCTTGGAAAAAAGCACTAAAATCTACCCCTTTATATTTTGCCCCTAAATTAATACCAAATACATAATGTAATTGACTGTCACCTACAAATTTAACATCGCCACCTTCTTCAGCGACATCATCAATAAATCCGTTACCATCTAAATCTACTTTTCTAATATCACCAACACGTAATTCAGAAGCGCTACCCTGAACAGGTATTTCTCCTGAACCACCATAAGTTGCATAATATGAATCAACTTCTGCTTGAGTTTGAAATAAGCCATCAGTTTCATATGCAAAATAAGAGTTTATAGGAAAACCTTCAACAGTTTGATTTAAACCGAAACCTACAGATGTTTGCCCTTCCATACTAACCAACTCATTGGTGTTATCACTCATATTTAAACCAATGTTATAAGAAAAATCTCCTTTTTTATCTTTCCAACTTAACATTGCTTCCCAACCTTTTGTTTCTAAATGTCCGCTATTCGTTTTTGGAGCACTACCACCCAAAACAGATGGGTATGTAATTGGAATTAACATTCCGAAGTTGTTCTTTTCAAATAAATCAACGCTACCCGAAAGTTTATTTTGGAAAAATCCAAACTCAAGAGCTATATTTCTAATTTCTACACTTTCCCAAGAACGTGTTGTAGATGTTAACCCACTAACACCTGCCGTAGGTGCATTTGCTGGTGTATCACCAAAAACAGTAGTACCTTGACCAATTGTTGAAACATAATCATAAAGACCAATACCTACTTGGTTACCTGTAGAACCCCAACTAGCTCTTAATTTTAAATTCGTTAAGTCTTCAAAATTTTCTAAGAATTTTTCTTTATGAATATTCCAACCTGCTGAAACACTACCAAAATTACGGTATTTAAAACCTTCAGCAAATCGAGAAGATCCATCTCTACGACCTACTAATTCTAGTAAATATTTTTCGTTATAATCATACGTTAATCTAGATAATGTCGAGTACAAACCTTCGTGAGTTTGACCACCACTATTTGTTTGTGTACCTGTTGCAACGTTTAGGTCATAAATACCTAAATCTTCAAGACCTAATCTTCTAGCAAAAACTTGACTAAATTCATTTTTCTCAGCTGTAATACCTGTCATTGCTGCAATTGTATGACCATTTTGACTAAACTTGTAATTTAAAAATGCTCCGTAAGTTTGGTATGATTTAGTTATTGCTCTAGAATCTATTCTAGGACTAGAGTTTATACTACTTTGGGCAAGTTCTCCATCCCAACCGTACGTTGGTACATTTAATACTGTTATATTTTGTCTACTAGATATTTGGTTATAAGCTGCATTAGCATTTACACTAAAGCCATGACCTAAATCGTAGTTAAGAGTTAAAGATATTTTAGTAAGATCTTCAATAGTTTGATCTCTACCTCCGTCTGTAGTACCCGCTACTGAGTTAGTACCGCCACCTGCTGCGCCAAAATTAGAATACCACTGCCCTAATGGGTTTACTGATGGAAATAATGGTGCATCTTGACTTACAAGACTTGTTGCCAATTGTGATGAAGGACCTGCTGTATCTTCTTTTTGAAACGTTATACCTGCTCCTATGTTCAATCTTTCTGTAATATCATAATCAGAATTAAATCTAATATTATATTGCTTCTGACCATCATACGCTGTCTGTAAAGCTCCTTGATTATCTGCTAAACCAAAAGACAAACGGTATCTAGCTACTTCTGAACTTCCTGAAAGACTTAAACTGTGTTGTTGCCCTGTATTAGAACCATATAATTCATCATATCTATTAGCTGGTGCTAAATAAATATCTCCCCAAAAATTGGTAGAATATATACCTGCTTCACCATTGGCCATTCTTTGCACATTTTCTTGTGTTGCCCAACCCCAATAATCACCAGTACCATCTTGCTCAACTGCTTCTAACCATAAGTTACCGTATTCTTGCATACTAATAACTGGTGGTCTTAAACCTAGTGTATTAAACCTTACGTTTGCGTTATATTCAACTTTTAATTTTCCGTTACCTTTTTTTGTTGTTACAAGTATAACACCATTTGCAGCTCTAGAACCATATATAGATGCAGAACCATCTTTAAGAACACTAATAGATTCAATATCATCAGGATTCATTGCATAAAATTCACTCGTATCAAATGCAGGAGCTCCATCAATAACGATTAAAGGACTTCCTCCATTAACTGAAGTAGCACCCCTAATTTGTAAATTGATATCGTCATTACCTGGTCTTGAAGAACCTCTAGACACCACCAAACCTGGTGTTTGACCTTGTAGAGCTAATGCTGCATTTGTAACAGCACGATCTTCGAAAACTTCAGATTTTACTTGCTCAACAGCTCCTGTAAGAGTTTCCTTTTTTGTTGTACCATATCCTACAACAATAACTTCTTCAAGTGCACTAACATCTGGTTCTAAAGATACATTTATAGATGAATTATTACCTACTGATACTTCTTTAGCTTTATAACCTATAGACGAAAAAACTAGAACACTATTACCTGAAGGTACATCTATACTATAGTTACCATCAAAATCCGTTACTGTTCCTGTTGTTGTTCCTTTTACAACAACGTTTACACCTGGTACAGGCATACCATCATCTGTACCCGTAACAACACCTGTAATAATTGAAGTTTGCCCTTTAGTTATTGGTAATTTTTCTGTTTTATATGTGCTCGGAGCAGCATAAATGCCGCTAAAAGACAAGCCTAACAATAGAGCCATTAATACCTTTGGCTTTATTGAGTACTTTTTTATTTTGTGTGATTGATTCATAAAATACTTTTTTGGTTTATAATTTCATTTCATATTAAACTTTCAGAAAAATGAGTAATAATCTAGCTCTTCGTTTTTTTCTGATGATGCATGTCCTTATAGACTCGATTGGTGTATGAAATAATCTTTAAGAAATTTTTAGTCATAGTTTAGTTAATTTTTAAGTTATATAAATAGTTGAGTTGTTCTATTTTTTGATAAATGAATTAAGACTATTAAAATTATGTTAACAATTTTATTGAAATTCGCTGGCTTTTAAGCTAAATCATGATTCTATAAGCATAAACTATCACCCATTTAAGACAATAACCTCTTTAAAAATAGATGATTAGCGAAAAAACTTCTTTAAAAGAAAAACAGTTGGTGTTTATTCCTTTAAATCTCTGTTCTCTATCTTTCTTAACCTTAATAGAGCTTCCATAAAATAATAATCAGCATAAATTATTGGAATATCAATCTCTGATTTTTTAGGTAAATGACCTGTAGAGTGCAATAAAAGAGCTTTATTAGTATCATTACTTAAATATGTATCAGACTCTAAATGACCTATTAAATTTTTTGCTGCTTTTAAATATTTATCTTTTAAAGTTTGATCTTTTAGTTGTTCAGATAATTCTAACATACCACAAGCTACAACTGCAGCAGCAGAAGCATCTTTAGGTGCGTTAGGAATTTTTGGATCATCAAAATCCCAATAAGGAATACCATCTTCTGGTAAACGTTCTAGAAAATGATCTGCTAATTTTTGAGCAGTCGTTAAAAATTCTTCATTACCCGTTTCTCTGTATGACATTGAAAAACCATAAATACCCCAACCTTGGCCTCTAGCCCACATAGAATCATCAGCATACCCTTGGTGTGTACGCCCTTCAATAAATTCACCTGTATTTTCATCAAAACATGCTACATGAAAAATAGAATAATCAGGACGAACTAAATATTTCATAGATACTTCTGCATGGCTCATAGCTATATCATACAAATCTTGACTTCCTCCATTTTTTGATGCCCAGAATAATAATTCTAAGTTTATCATATTATCAATAATGGTATTGTACTTAAATTTATGTTTCATTGCTGGCCATGACAATATTGTTCCAGTCTTAGGGCTAAAAAGTGTAGCAAGAGTATCAGCTGCTGCTAATAAAACTTCTTTATACTCTTCATTACCTGTAAGTCTATAACCGTTGCCGTAACTGTTATAAACCATAAAACCTATATCATGATTTTCAGCAGGTGTATAAGCTATAGTTTTTATTGGAGTTGTAAACCGTTCTGCTCCTTTTTTCAAAGCCTCATCTCCTGAGTACTCATAACCATACCAAAGTATACCTGGCCAAAAACCAGAACACCAGTCTTTAACTCCTTTTAGCTTCCATTCTTTATTACCTTTAGCAATATTTCGCGGAAAACTATCTGAATGTTTTAAAGTTTCTAACGTGTGCTTGATCTTAACAATGTTTTGATCAAGTATCTGGTCTGTTTTTGTTTTTGAAGTAATTGTTACTTCTTTTTCGTTACCATCCTTCTTTTCTTTTTTAGAATTACAGGACAGTAAAAAAGTTGTACAAACAACTAAAATGGTAAGGTTTAAAATTCTCATAAAATACTGGTCTTTTATTTAATTCAATTATAAAAAATAAATAACTTTTTATATGCTCTATATTATTATACAATTATAGAAACACCTACCTCTTTAGTATATAAACTATGAATCATTATTGATAACTTTAAACCCTTTTAAGTCCCACAACCCTCTGTTTACAACACTTAACTTATGAGTAATTAAAAAATATATGTTTTTTTACAATATAGTTTCTAATTAATCTTCTTACCATAAGTGAATAATAATAGACACAATGTAATAGTTTATCTTTCTAATTAAATTTAATATAAGCAAACCTGTTTTTTGTTAAAAAAGGGTTGATTTAAAGCACAGAAAAGAGTCTTAAAGTTTATAAATTGAAAAGAGCACCTATTTATATTTATAAATAGGTGCTCTTTTATTATGTATTGAGGTAGATTTTTTTAGGAATAAAATTAATCTTGTTTTTTATGATCAACATATTCACTTGGTGTCATATCGTAAAGTTCTTTAAAGGTTTTACCAAAATAAGCTGCAGAGTTAAAACCTGACATATAGGTTACTTCTTTTATTGTGTGACCACCTTTTAATAATAATTCTGATGCGTACTTTAAACGTATTGTACGTATAAAATTACTTGGGTTTTGACCTGTTATAGATTGTATTTTTCTGTAAAATTGAGATCGACCAATTCCGATTTCTTTTAATAGATTCTCTAATTTAAAGTCCATATCACTAATGTTATCCAAAATAACTTTAGTCGTTTTTTCTAAAAATGCTTCGTCAATAGAGTTGGTTGTTATTTCATTAGGTGAAATAACAGCTCCTAATTTTGAAAACTTATCTCTTATTATTTTTTTACTTTCTAATAAGTTATTAATCCTAGCTTTTAATACGTTTAAATTAAATGGCTTACCTAAATACGCATCAGCTCCAGTTTTATATCCTTCTATTCTATCTTCTTCTAAAGCGCGAGCTGTTAATAAAATTACTGGAATATGGCAAGTTTCAAACTCAGATTTTATTTTTTTACATAATTCAAATCCATCCATTTTAGGCATCATAACATCACTTACAACAATTTCAGGATAGTGTTTTAAAATTTTAGCTAAGCCTTCTTCTCCATTTATAGCTTCAATAATTTGATATAAACCGCTTAATTCGTTTTTTAAATGCTCTCTTAATTCTTTATTGTCTTCTACAATTAAAAGCTTAGGTAAGTCTTTATTATTTAAGCCTTCTGTTTTAGTTGTATTCTCTATAGTTTCTTCTGATATAAGCATATCATACTCTATAGATTTCATTGAGTTTATTAAAAACTCATCTTTTATATTAGTAACCTCGCTTGATTTTGCTGTATTGTTGAACGGAATTCGAACAACAAACTTACTCCCTTTGTTATATTGACTTTCTACAAAAATTTCTCCACCATGTATATCTACCAAACCTCTTGTATAGTTAAGACCAATTCCTGTTCCTGTTTTATTTGGATCTACATTATAAAATCTTGAAAATATTTTTTTAAGTTGCTCTTTATCAAGGCCTATACCAGTATCTTCTACTGATATTTCAATATATTTATCTAATTTACTTTTATCTTTATTTATAAGTTTTAAATTATTCTTTTTATCTGTAAACTTATTAATTGTCACTTTAATTTCGCCTCCACTTTCGGTAAACTTGATTGCATTTGAAATTAAATTAGTTAATATTTTTTCTATTTTATCGAAGTCGAAAAAAGAAAATAATTTTTCTGAATTAGAGTTGAAAATATAATCAATTCCTTTTTTTGCGGCTATACCTTTAAAAAGAGAAAAAATATCATTACTGAACTTAACGATGTCTTCTTTTTGTAATTCGAGAGGTGCCATACCTACTTCCATTTTTCTATAATCTAAAAGCTGATTAACTAAGTATAATAGCCGCCTTGCGCTTCTTTGAATAGATAATGCCGAAGTTTTAACTACTTCGCCGTCATGAATACCTGATAGTAATTTATCTAATGGATTTAAGATTAAAGTTAAAGGTGTTCTAAACTCATGAGAAATATTAAAAAAGAATTCAAGTTTCATATCATCAAACTCTCTCTCTTTTTCTATATTAATTCTGTTTGTGTAGTATTTTTTAAAATACCATAATAAAATTAAAAACACGATTAAATATGCCAAGTATGCCTGCCATGTTTTCCATGGTGGTGATTTTATTGTTATTTTAACTGATGATGCTTTTGCTGTATCCCAATCACCATCAACGGAAGCTTTTATATTAAAAGTGTAATCGCCTGGCTGTAAGTTCGAGTAATTTACAACTCTATTATTTCCTGCATTAATGTATTGATCATTAAGGCCCACCATTTTATAAGCATATTTGACCTGTTCTTGATTTTGATAATAAAGTGCTATGAAATCGAATGATAAATTTGATTGATTGTAGTTTAAATCAATATTTTCAACTTCTGATATAGGTTTATTAAGTGTAAAACTGTTGTTTACTTTTTTACCAACATGTAGGTATTCATCATTTACTTTTAATGCTGATATTTTCGCAACAAGCTCTGTTGCTGATGTAATTGGAATATCTTTAGGATTAAAAATATTAAATCCATTAATTCCTCCTGCAATTATGCGTCCATCTTTTGTACGTTCAATTGATTTACTTTGATATTCTACGCCTTGAATACCATCATGTGTGTTAAAGTTTTTGAATTGATCTGTTTTTGAATTTAAAAAAGATAGTCCACTCCTTGTTGTAATCCAAAAGTTATGAGATAAATCTTCCTTTATACCAGTTACTAAGTTATTTGGTAACCCATCTTGTGTAAAATAAGATTTTATTAAATTTAAATCTGGGTCTAATTTATAAATACCAATATCAGTTCCTAGCCAAATGTTATTTAAATAATCTTTAGTAATATAGTTTATTCTATTCCCTGAAATACCTTCAATTTCAACATCTATAAAATTAAGTTTTTCAGGAACTTTATTTTTAAGCGCTTTAAGATTTATATAATTTAAACCTAATGAGGTACCTACTAATAATCTTTCTTTAGAATCTATAAATAACGAGAAAACAAAATTACTTAGTAACCCTTCTAAATTATCACCTCCTATTTTAAAATGGTGAAATTTTTCAGTTTTAGAATCAAACAAATCTAAACCTTCATCTCTTAACCCTAACCAAATTCTACCTTCTTTATCTTCTACACCTGTCCAAATAGAATTTTGGCCAACAGTAGTGTCATCAAACTCATTATGTGAAAATCGCTTACTTTTATATGTTTCTGTATTAAATTTACTTAATCCACCATCTAAAGTACATACCCAAATATCTCCATCACTACCCTCAAAAGTATATAATATTTTATTCGAACTTAATGATTGTGGATCATTTGGATCGTAGCTAAACGATTTAAAAGTATTATTCTTCTGATCAAATAAATTTAACCCCCCATTATAACCGCTAATCCATATTTGACCTTTAGAATCTTGAAGTACAGATTGTATTATTTTTTCATTCAGGCCATTATCTATACCTTTTTGATAGTAATAATGGCCAAAACTTGATTTTTTAAGATCTAACTTACACACACCTACATTATAAGTACCGAACCAAAAAACACCATCTTCATCTTCAATAACATCTGATATTTGATTTACTGGTAATGAAAAAGGGTCTGAAGTGTTATTTTCTATATGTTGTGTTATTTTCGTAACCTTATTATGTATATAAATACCCGCTCCATCAGTAACTATCCAAATTAAGCCTGATGAATCTTGAAAAAACGAATAAACTGGAGTACTGTTTTCGGTTACAGAAAAATTAGTAAATGTGTTATTTTCTCTATCCCAAATAACAATATTTGAAGTGTCGTTACCTATCCAAAAATCATTGTCAGAATCAATAAATAATCTTTTTGGAATATGATTAAATTCTCGCTCTATTTTATTCTGAATAGATACCCTATCGAAATTATCTTCTTTCGGGTTATATTTATTTAAATGTTGACCATCTGTTCCTATCCAAATAAAACCATCTTTATCTTTTATTATAGCGTTTACATTATTACCATCTAAACTATTTAGACTATCAAATTTAAATACGTAATGAGTTGTTTTTAAATCACTTAAACTGTTAACATTATCTATTAATTGTAATTTTACTAAACCACTACTTGTACCTACCCATAGTTTATTATCACTTTTATCGTATAATAAAGAGTTTATTATTTTTTTAGGATTGTATGATTTTATAGGTTCGTTGTATAGAGTTACATGTTTAAATGTTTTGGTATTCGTATTAAAAAAATTCAAACCATTATTTGTACCTATCCACAGGTTACCATTTTTGTCTTCTTGAATTACATTAATTCTATTATTACTTATTGAAGTACTATCTTTTAAAATTGGTCTAAATATCTCAAAATCGTAACCATTGTATTTATTAAGACCATCTATAGTACCAAACCACAAAAAACCTTGGCTATCTTGAAAAACCTCTAGACAGGTACTACTAGATAAGCCATTTTCTGTATTTAAATTTTCAAATTTAAGATTCGTAAACTGCCCAAAAATAAAATTACCACAAAAGCATAAAACAATAAGGCACAAAATCTTCTTCATTCTATCAATTTTTTGTGAATTTAATAATAATAAATTTAGTTCAAAACTTAACGTAGAACTTGGTATTTAAATATTAAAAAATTGCTTTAAAAGTGAATTATAAAGATATAAAACTCAAGTTTCTTATTTCTAATCAATTTGTTAGATTAATAGGGCTATTGGCAAAATCAGTTGATAACATGAATTATCAATTTTAACATATCAACAAACTAAAAAACCCTACTACGTGAATTACGTAATAGGGTGAATTTTTAATGTTGGTGTTTTTGTTTCTAAATTTAAATTGCAGGATCTGGCCTACCTTTTAAACGAATTTCAATCTTCTTCTTTTTTGCCGTCAAGCGTTTCATGATATCCATGACGTTATTATCTTTAGATTCTTTATAAATCTCGTTCAGTTCTAATATCAAACGCTTTGCTTCTCTTGACGCTACCACTCTGTCACTTGTTGACATATGGCTCATTTTTGCTTTCTCAAACTCAAGAGCTTCATCTACTAAGTCCATAATTTATATTTTTGTTCGTAATTTTATAAATATAGCTAAACAAAATACAAATTAAAAACTTTTTCTATTAGTATTTACAATTAGTGTATCAATTAAATTGATAGTTGTCTTATTTTATAGAAAATATTAGTTAAAAATTGTGCTAAATTATAGAATTTGATACCAGATAATTAAAGGATTCAATAAAAAAAAAACTAAAAAATGTGATAGCTTTAAAAACGTTTTTTTAGAGTTAATCTATTATTTGGTAAAGCACAATTGTTTAATTTAAATAGTAGATATTTGATTCCTTAAATGAAAACAAAAAAAATCTTAAAACGTATTTTAAAAGTTTTTGCTGTAATCCTACTTTTATTTATAGGGATTATATTATTTATCAGAAGCCAATGGGGCCAAGATATTATAGTTAGCAAAGCCGTTAATTATGTTTCTAATAAAACGAATACTGAAATTCGTCTAGAACGCTTGTTTTTGACTTTTTCTGGTAATATTTTTCTAGAGGGTCTTTATTTAGAAGACACTAAAGGAGATACCTTAATCTACGCGAAGCAAATAGAAGCTAACTTACCTTTTAAACCTCTAATTTTTGGAGATGGTGTTAGTTTAAATTCTCTAGAATGGGATGGACTTAAGGCTAATATTAGTAGAAAAGAGACTTCTGAAAAATTCAATTTTAATTTTCTTTTAGATGCTTTTGCTTCTAAAGATACTGTTCAAACAACTCAAGAATCTGAGCCTTTAGCAGTATCAATTGGTTCTATTTCTCTTGCTAATTTTGATGTCAATTATAACGATCAACATTTGGGTATTGAAAGTAGTTTCCAGATGAAAAAACTTCAACTCGATGTTGATGAGATTGACTTAGAAAACATGCACTTTGAGGTTGATGATCTTACATTGCAGAATACAAATATAAAGTATAAACAAACCAAAGCTTTTCCTGTAACTAATGATAGTACTGAATCTAAACTGCCTTTTATTTCTATTGATAATTTAAATATTAAAGAGGTTTTTGCAACATACAATTCTATACCTGATGGGATAGTTTCAAATATTAATATCGGAGATTTTAATTTAAAATTACCCAAGGCTAATTTAATTAGTAATCAGTTTAATATCAATACAATATCATTAAACAATTCTACAATTTATTTAAATAAAAAATCAAAAGATTTAATTGACGAAAATGTAACAGAAACAGGTACTCCTTTTACATGGCCTAACTACCTTATAAAGGTAGATGAAATCGATTTTAACAATAACAACATCACCTACATTTCTGGAGAACAAAAACCGACCATTGGCACTTTTAATTCTTCTGCTTTAACATTCTCAAATTTAATTTTAAAAGCAAATGAAATTGAATACGATAATGGAAAAACAGGCCTATCATTACAAGAGTTTTCTTTTAATGAAAAAAGTGGTTTTGAGTTACAAAAATTAGCATTTGATGCTGAAATAAATGACAAGGCTATTGCAATTTCTAATTTAAATTTACAAACAAATAGAAGCTCTATTATTGGCTACCTATCACTTCAATACCCTTCTATTCAAAAATTAATTGAAACACCCGAAAGTGCCACACTAAATTTTTCATTTCCGAAAATTAATTTAAATGTTAAAGATGCTTATGTTTTTCAACCAGATCTAGTGAATAATGAGTATGTAAATAAAATCGCATTAAAACCTTTTACTGGTAATTTAATTTCAAAAGGAACTTTAAAAGCATTAGACATTACAGATGCAAAGCTAAATTGGGGCGACAATACTCAATTTCTTGCTCAAGGAGAGCTTTTTAATATTACAGAGCCTGACTCACTTTCTTTCAATTTAAACACTGTTAAAGCCCATACTAGTCGAAAAGATGTGTTGAATTTTATTTCTGAAAATGACTTAGGCATTTCTATACCAAAATCTATTGCAATAAATGCGACTGCACGTGGTAAAGTTGATAACATTGATGGTAATATAGAAGTAATACTGCCCGAGGGTACCGCTAAACTTACTGGTAATTTTAATAATGAAAAACAGATTAAGTTTACAGGCAATTTAAAAGTAGATAGCCTTAAACTAGGTAAGCTACTTAATAATAATCAATTAGGTGATCTTTCTTTTACAATGAATGCATCTGGTGGTGGAAACAATATAAACTCACTAAATGCAACTTTAGATACCGATTTTACTCAACTAGGATTTAACACTTATGATTTTTCAAATTTAAAACTTAATGGAGAAATTGTAAATGGAAAAGGTGATATAAATATAGGTTTTAAAGACGAAAATTTAAATCTACAGGCAAATACACAGCTTGATTTAGATTCTATTGCATCCAATATAAAACTAAATCTAAACCTTATTGGTGCCGATTTATTCGCTTTAGGCATTACGCAACAAAATATTAAGCTTGGTAGTAAAGTAAATGCTAGTTTTAGTGGTAACTCTTCTAACTTTAAATTAAAAACTTCAATTACAGAAACTATTGCCGTTTATAATAATGAGCAATACAGAATGGCTACTTTAGGTTTGAATGCTAAAATTGATTCTGAAAGTACAAATGTAACTATTGATAGCGATATTTTAAATGGTATTTTAACTTCAAATGGCTCTCCAGACACGGTAATATCTGCTATTGAAAAGCAATTTAAAGGCTACTTCTCTGATCAAAATTTAGATACTATTACAGACCCTATTATAGTCGATATGGATTTCACATTAAACCCTTCTCCTATTTTAACCGATGTTTTTTTTACTGGTGTAGAGCGTTTAGATGTAATTTCAATGAAAGCTAATTTTAATGCTACTTCTAAAAACTTAACAGCAAAGCTTTTAATGCCTTCTGCTATGTATAATGGTAGCGCTGTTGATAGCCTTAGTGTACTTGTAAATGGTAATGCAACCGACTTAAATTTTACAGCCAGCCTGGCTCGTTTATCTGCTGACCCTATTTTAATTAAAAAAACATTGCTTGAAGGTAATTTAAAAAACAATGCGTTATTGTTAGATTTTATTTCTTTTGATGAGGATAAAAAATTGGTACATCTAGCTTCTGAAATAACACTTACTAAAGATACTATTCAGGTTCACGTCAACCCATCAGAACTTATTTTCAACAAAAAACAATGGACGATTCCACAGGATAATCTCATAACGATTAGCGATAAATTTTTAAATTTTAAAAATATTAAATTCTCAAAAGACACTCAAGAATTAACTATAAGTAATGCAATAGAAAATATTGATAAAGAGCATCTTGGAGTTGAATTTAACAACTTTAAACTTCAAACCATATTAAGTTTATTAAATCCAGACGAAGCCTTAGCATCTGGATTGGTTAATGGGCGTTTAGTTGTAGAAAACCCATTTGGAGCTACAGGAATTATAGCCGATTTTAATATTAATAAATTAGAAGCTTTACAGAAACCTTTAGGCAATCTCAATCTAAAAGCTGCATCTACAGGGCGTTCTAAATACGACTTTAACTTAACCCTAAAAGATGGTACTATTGATTTGGATTTAACAGGTGATTATGCTGCAGCAGAAACTGGTGCAAAATTGAATTTAGATTTAGATTTGAATAGATTAGATCTTAAAATGTTAGAAAACTTTTCTGAAGGTGCAATTATAAATTCAGAAGGTAATATATCGGGCAACATAAAAGTAAATGGAACAACTGACAGCCCTATATATAACGGTAAAATATCATTTAATGATACAAAATTTGAAGTTGCTGATTTAAATTCAAGCTTTAAAATATCAAAAGAAACACTTAAAATAGATAACTCTGGCCTGTATTTAGATAGCTTTAAAATAAATGATGTTAATGATAATAGCTTTACAGTTGCTGGTAACATTTTAACAGAACAAATTACCAATCCTGCTTTTAATCTTAGTCTTACATCAAATGCTTTTCAAGTCATGAATTCAACCAAAGAAGATAATGAGTTGTTTTATGGAAAAGCGAGTATAGATACTGATATAACTGTTAAAGGTGATTTAAGCTTACCTATTGTTAAAGGTTTATTTAGAATTCGTAAAATTACAGATATAACATATATCGTACCTGAATCTCAATTAGATGTTGAGGAAAGAGATGGAGTTGTCATATTTGTAAATCAAGAAAACCCCGATGCAATTCTTACCCGAAATGACGCAGAAGAGAGCTCTTCTTTATTTAAAGGGTTTAAAGTAAATACTATATTAGAAATTGCTGATGATGCTGTTTTCAATATTGTAATTGATAAAAAAACTGGTGACAACCTTCGTGTCTCAGGTGATGCTGCTTTAAATTTCGGAATGAGTTCTAACGGGAATATGAGCTTAACAGGAAGATATGAACTTAAAGATGGTCATTATGAAACTAGCCTTTACAACTTAGTAAAACGTAAATTTGATATAAAACCAGGTAGTACAATAACTTGGCAAGGTAGCCCTACAGATGCTAGCTTAGATGTTAGCGCTATATATAATGTAGAAACCTCTGCAAGCCCTTTAATGGCAAGCGTTACTTCTAGTGAAGATGCAAGCGTAACCAACAAATACCGCCAAGTATTACCATTTTTGGTTTATTTAAATGTAGATGGCCAATTATTAGAGCCTAAAATATCTTTTGATTTAGACATGCCTGAAGATGCGCAAGGTTCATTAAGTGGTGCTGTTTATGCTCAAGTTCAACAATTAAACGACCAAGAATCTGAGTTAAACAAACAGGTTTTTTCTTTACTAGCCCTTAATCGCTTTTTCCCTAATTCTGGTAGTGATGGTAGTGGCGGTGGTACAGCAACATTAGCTCGAGACAATGTTAACAAAGTACTTTCTGGTGAGCTAAATTCTTTTTCTGATAAATTACTTGGTAACACTGGTTTTGAATTAGATTTTGACTTAGATAGTTACACTGATTATCAAGGTGATAACCCACAAGATAGAACGCAACTAAACATTAATGCTAAGAAAAAATTATTCAACAATAGATTAATTGTTTCTGCTGGTAGTGCTGTAGATGTTGAGGGTAGTTCGCAAACTGACCAAGGTGAAACACCTATTATTGGCAATGTTAGCTTAGAGTATTTATTATCTGAAGATGGTAGATATCGTTTAAAAGGTTTCCGAAAAAATGAATACCAAAATGTAATTGACGGACAGTTAATTTTAACGGGAGTTGCTTTAATCTTCAATCGAGAATTCAATAATTTCAGTGAATTATTCAATCCAATAAAAAATGAAGAAAAATCAAGTACTGACAAAAAAAACACAGCAAAAGAAAATAAATAAGAAGTACACACTTCTTTAAAAATATATAAATTCAATAGTATAATTTGAAAAATAAATCTATAAATCGCTATATCGCAATCCTTTTTTTTATAATAGGACTCTATTCTTGTAGCGTAGCTAAATTTGTCCCCGAAGATGAAGTATTATTTTCTGGGTCTGAAATAGTTTTAAAAACTGAAAGTGATACATTAATAACAAAAAAAGTAGTTGAAGAACTTAATACATTGATACCACTACAACCGAATTCTAAAGTTTTAGGAATGCGTTTAGGCTTGTATTACCATTACAAAGCTCAAAAAGAAAAACCAGGATTTATTAATAAATGGTTGAATAAAAAAATTGGTGAAGAGCCTGTTTATTTGTCTGATGTAGATCCGCAACGCGTTAAAAAACTAATTTTAAATAGGTTAGGTAATAGAGGATTTTTTGATAGTAAAGTAGTATCAAAAATAGATAGTACTCAAAATTTTGCTAATATAAAATACATTACAAGCCTACCAAACCCTTATGTATTAGAAAAATTTGAACTTCAAAAAGACTCATTGCCAATTTATACTGATATTCAAGAAATATTAGCAGATACCCAAATTAAGCCAGGTAATCGATTTGATTTAGAATTGATGAAATTTGAACGAGAACGTATTGATGTGCAATTAAAAGATCGAGGGTACTATAATTTCAATTCTGATTTTTTAATTTTCGAAGCAGACACAAACCGGTATGACACTTCTAAGTTTGATCTTCTACTTCGATTAAAGAAAAACATACCTTCTAAATCTACTATACCTTACACTATTGATTCTATAACAGTATACCCGAAATATACTATTGGTGACACTACGGCAATTACTGAAAATACAGAAGTTAACGGTCTTAATTTTGTGCAAAATGAAAACTATTTTAAGCCAAAACAACTACAACCATATATACTTTTCGAAAAAGGACAAAAATACAATGCAAGCACTGCTAGGCTTACTAGCAACAGACTATCATCTATTGGTAGTTATAAATATGTAAATATTCAGTTTAAAGAAAAAGATACTACAGCTGATACTGATGGCGCAGGATCTTTAGATATGGATATTTTTCTTTCTCCACTTACTAAAAGGTCGGTTCGAGCTGAGTTGCAAGGCGTAACAAAATCTAACGGTTTTGCAGGCCCAGGTGTTTCAGTGTCATACAGTAATAGAAATGTTTTTGGCGCTGGTGAAACTTTGAGTATTACAGGTAGTTTTTCATATGAAACGCAACTTTCTGGCAATAACAACTCTGGTTTAAGTAGCATAGCTGGTGGTTTAAAAGCTGATTTAATTATACCTCGTTTAGTACCTTTTTCACCTAGTAGGTTTAGGTATAATGTTCCTAAAACAAAAATTAGTTTAGGTGCCGATTTTTTAGATAGAAGTCAATTATACACTCTTACCTCATTTAATACCTCGTACGGTTATACTTGGAATGCTAATAAATATGTATACCATGAGCTAAACCCAATTAGTGTTAATTATGTAAACCTAACAAATACTACTGATGAGTTTGATACCATTTTAGATAACAATCCGTATTTAAAAAGTAGTTTCGAACAACAATTTATTGCTGGTTTAAATTACAAATTCTCGTATAACGAATTGGTAGATGAAAATAAATCGAACCCGATTTTTGTAGCTACAAATATAGATATTGCTGGTAATGCTTTAAATCTTTTTAGTGGCGGTAGTGAAAAAGCTTTCGGTTTAGATTATGCACAGTATGCAAAAATGGATGTTGATTTTAGATATTATTTGCGTTGGAAAAAAGAACAAACATTCATTTCTAGGTTTTACGCTGGTTGGGGAATTCCGTATGGTAACTCTACTACTCTACCTTTTGTGAAACAGTTTTATTCTGGTGGTCCTTACAGTGTTCGGGCTTTTCAAATTCGCTCATTAGGGCCAGGCACTTTTACATCTAGTGATGATGATGATTCTAGCTCTTCTTATTTTGACCAGTCTGGTAATTTGCGCTTAGAAACTAATCTTGAATATCGTTTTCCAATATTTTCATATCTAAAAGGAGCCCTTTTTGCTGATGCTGGTAATGTATGGTTAACATATGACCCCGAAGTAGATGAAGGTGAATCAGCTGAAGGCATCGCTTTTAATGAGCGATTACGTAGTCAAGGTAAATTTGGTAATGATTGGATTAGAGAGTTAGGTGTAGGCGTTGGTTTTGGCTTACGTGTAGATATACAGAGTTTTGTGATTAGGCTTGATTTAGCATCGCCTATACGAGTACCTTACAACCCTGAAGGTGAACGCTCTAGAACACCCTTTTTTGATGGTGGTGATGATAATTTGATGTTTAATTTTGCAATAGGTTATCCTTTTTAAAAAAATAGATACTCCAACTTAAAACACAAAAACCCCTTGAATAAATTCAAGGGGTTTTGTTTTGTATAACGAATGATTAATATGTTCGCATTTTCTCTTTTCGTTTTCTTAACTGTTTATTCAAATCATTAATACTCTCACTTATCGAGTTTTCAAAATTATCGTGACTTGCTTCTGCAAAAATTCGCGGCCCAGGTAAGCTTAATCGAATGTTACAAATTTTTCCTGTTTCGTCAGACGATGTGTTCTCTTCTTTAAAAAATACATCTGCCCTAATAAGCATATCATATTTTTCTTTTAAACTATCTAACTTTTCTTTTACTATCGCTTCCAATCTGCTACTACCAGCAACATCATGGTATTCATATATTATTTGCATAATTTCTATTTTATTTATCACAATTAATCATCCAACCAATTCCGTAACTGTCAGTACATCTACCAAAATGGCCCCATTCTCTTTCTCTAAATTCATGGTGTATCGTTCCTCCGTTAGATAGTTGCTCAAAAACCTTACTAGCTTCATCTACAGTGCTCAGATCTACACTCATGTGTATTTGGTTTCCACTATTTATTGGCGTATCCGGAGATGCATCATAAGCCATAAAATTAACACCTTTACCTTTCAGTTCTGCGTGTTGTAGCTTACCTCTATAGTTTCCTGGAACATCGATCTTCTTATCCTCGTAAGTTTGACGATTTTTAATTTCTGCGTTAAATATATCACCATAAAAATTTAAGGCTTCTTGACAATTGCCATTAAAGGCTAAATATGCTTGTACGTTCATAATTTAATTTTTTTACTAATTTATGAGCATTACATCATCAGCTTTTGCTCGAAAGAAATAAGTTTTGATGCATACCGTTATTGCTTCCTGAAAAATTAAATTATTACCCCGTCATACCTTCTATAAAAACCTGTACAAACTCTTTCATTTTAGATAAAATGCAAACTTTTTTAACTAATAGTTCCCTTTAAAATCAGGGGTTTTATATAAAAAAGCACTAAGACTGCGGAAAACCACAGTGATGTTAAATTTTGTATTAGTTTCTTTAGCATCAAATTAAAATCCAACCAAATTTAATAACCAATGGAAAAAATTAATATTAGTGCAGAGCTAAAGAGTCATTTTCTGCGGCTCTATCAAATGGCGTTCGTTGATGATAACTTTGATGTCTTAGAGCTCCAAATGTTATATCAATTCGCAGATGACAGAGGAATCCCTTCCAAAGAACTGGATAAGTTATTGCTTAACCCTGTTAATAATCAATCTGTTATACCTGAAGATTTAGATACTAAAATTGAGTATTTATTTGATCTTTCTCAAATGATTATTGCGGATGGTGTTATAACAGAAGATGAAAAAAACGCTCTTAAAAAATACTGCAAGAAGTTTGGTTTTCTTGAAGAAAACATAGAAGAACTAACGGAGTATTTATTGAATTTCGTTCAAGAAGGACGTTCTAGAGAAGAATTAATTAACGAACTTAACAGTATTGAATCATGAGCTCTATAAAACAACTTTTTAGTTTAAAAAAAGCAAATACTGCCGAAAAATTAAGTGAAAAATTAGAAGATAGGGAAGCAATACGTATTACCTATTATCAAAGTGGTTATGGTGCATCGGTAAAAGCACTTGGTAAGCCAATTATTTTTAGAGCTTGTCTGCAGAATCTATTTAGCAGTTTTGAAGATCAGTGCCGGAAACAAGAGTTAAAACAAGAGCGATTAAAACAGCCTTATAAAGAGGAACAAGAAAAGCAAAGAACAGAATTAAAAAAGTGCGAAACTGGTTTTGGTATTTATGAAAAAAAACGGGATGATGTCGAAACATCAATTGAAAACCTTAGAAGTGATATTGTAGATGTTAGAAATAACCCTAATAAATATGGTATAGATGCGGATAAAAAGCCAAAAGCTCAATTTTATATTGGTCTTATTTTGTTGCTACCGATTACCTTATATCTTTTAGTCTTTTATGTTTCTGCATCTTATTCTTCTTTTTTTAAAGAGTTCACCAATGATATGCTTTCAGCCGCTATTTTCGATAAAGATGCCTTCACAAATGCTTTTAATGATAGCTGGTTAGAGGGGATTTTGGTTATAACGATCCCTTTTGTTTTTATGGGATTAGGTTACGTAATCCATATGGTGCAAATAGAAAAAGGCTTCAAAAGCATTATTAAGATTTTTGCTCTCTATTTATTGACTTTTCTTTTTGACAGTTTGTTGGCTTATCAAATTGAAAAGAAAATATATGATTTTAATAAAACAATTACCTCTGAACCTTATGACTTAAGAATAGCGTTAACAGAAGCAGAATTTTGGATGATAATTTTTGCTGGTTTTGTAGTGTATATTATTTGGGGCTTAGTGTTTGATTTTGTGATGAAGGAATTTGAAAATATAGATAAAATAAAAGCTTTTATTAAATCTAAAAAAGAAGAGATTTTCAATTTGGAAGGACAAAAAAAAGAGCATATTAAAAAAATGGAAGAATTTGAACATCAGAAGACTGTTTTAAAAGGGCTGATAACAGAGCTACAACAAAAAATCGAGGGTTTCATTTTTCCTATTAAAGAATATCTTCATTATCACTCTCAATATAAGGAGGGCTGGTTTCAAGCAATAAGTTCTGAAATAGCAATACCTCATAGGGAAAAAGCTGAATTACTTGAAGAGTGTGAACAAACAACAGTACTTCACCTAAAGGAAATGAATTTGACAGAAAATGATTTCCAAAACCTAGTGTATTCACATAATTAAAAAACGATGAAAAATATAAATAGAATACAACGAATAGTTTTAATTGCCTGTGTATTTATTCTAGGATTAGCCTGCAAAACAGATGTTAAAGAGAAAGGGACTGATTTAGTTTCAGATGACTTACCTCTTGTTGCTAATGATTTAAATAATCTTAATGTGAGTATACTTTTGGATTTATCTGACAGAATTAGCCCTACAAAATATCCAAATGAAGCAATGGAGTTTTACAAAAGGGATGCGGGATATATTAAAACTATTTCTACTGTTTTTTTAGAAAATTTAAGTACTAAGAAAATGCGTCAAGCAAATGAGAAAATAGAATTGTATTTTGAGCCAAGTCCTTCTAATTCTGATATTAACAATCTTTCAAAAAAACTAAAGTTTAAAATTACAAAAGATAATATTTCAAAAGAAATAATTGACGAAATAGAAAAATCGTATTCAACATATCCTAGTGAGATTTATGAGTTGGCAATCGCGGATAATAGTTACGTGGGTTCTGATACTTGGCGTTTTTTTAAAAATAAAGTTCAAGATTATTGTATAAATGAAGATCAGCGAAATATATTAATTATACTAACTGACGGTTATATTTATCACGAAGATTCTAGGTTAAAAGAAGGCAATAGATCTTCTTATTTGATACCTCAAGAAATTAGAAAGAATAAATTAAACGCTTCATCTTGGAAAGAGAATTTTGAAAATAAAGATTTTGGATTTTTAAACATAGATGTAGACCTATCAAATTTAGAAATTCTTGTCCTAGGAATTAATCCGGATTCCAAAAATGTTTATGAGGAAGATGTTATTTATGAGTATTGGAGTAAGTGGTTTAAGGAAATGAGGGTTAAAAAATTTGCAATTAAACAAACAGATTTACCTTCAAATATGGATAAAATTATCAGAGAATTTATTTTAGATTAAGTATAATTTTTTAAATCTATATATTATGATTAAGCTCTCTCTTATTATTTTGTTAATACAATTATCTAACTGTAGTGAAAGAAATATCGTTAAGCAATTAGAAAATGATTTAGCACCTCTTTCAATTGAAGAAAAAAGGGTAGAGAATAAAGAGCGCATCAAACCCAAATATTTAGAAGCTAAAATCATAAGAATTTTAGATGGTGATACTGTTGAAGTATTATATGGAGAGCTGCCCATAAAATTACGATTAGCACATATAGATTGTCCAGAGAAAAGAGGAAAGCAGCCTTTTGGAAATAAGGCTAAAATAGCCTTGTCAGATTTATGCTTTGGACAAATGGTACAAATCGATTCAGATAAAAAATTTGATCGTAATGGTAGGTTAATTGGAGTGATTTTTAATGCAGACGGGTTGAACGTAAATAAAGAAATGGTGCGGTTAGGAATGGCGTGGCACTATAAAAAATACTCCGATGATATGAGTTATGATCTCTTAGAAAAGGAAGCCAGAAAGAATAAAGTAGGTTTATGGATAGACCCCAATCCAATTGCTCCGTGGGCTTTCCGTTAAATTAGGTTATGTGCTATAATTCTTTTTGATCAATTGATAAGATTTAAAAACCTTACAAAGTATGAATTGTAATAAAGTGTTAAATTACCTGATACACTTACCCCCTGCTACTCTATATTATGTCAATAAATCAAGTTTGTTGATAACATAAAAGGTAATCATATTCGACTTTTAATCTGTTACATTATTTTTGCAGCTTTTCAAAAAACACCCATGGAGCAATTAAAAATCGGAGATAAAGTTTACAATACTCAACAAGATGGTTTTGACGATTTTATACGCTATTCTTTTTCTGAAGTGGTAGAGCTTACCAAAACATTAGCCATTTTAAAAAATGGTGTACGCTTATTTAACCAACCAAAAATATCGTACATAACAGAAGATATAGGATATTCAGTTGCTCGAAAAAGAGGCTTACATTGGCACTTGGTATCGTTAAAGGCCATAAGAAATGCACAAATAGAAAATGAGAAAATTGCTGCTTACGATTGGTTTGAAGAAAAACAATTCTCGTTAAAAGAAAAACAATGGATTTATAAATCGTTTAAAGAAGCTGCTAAAAAGTAATTTTTCTGATTTTATTTATCGAAAGACATTAACTGCTGACCTACAGATACTTATAATTTATCTCTATTTTCTAATTGTAAGTAATTATTTACGTATATTGAAGGTGTAAACCCCAAAAAAAATTATACCTATGAAAATTCATAAACTATATTACAAAATAGCTTTAGGGCTATTTTCGGTAACAATTGCAGCCTCTATTTTAAACTCAATTATAAATTTTGAAGCCGTTAGTCTCCAATTTATAAAGTTAGGGTATCCCACATATCTTATTTATACACTTTGTTTATCACAAGCATTAGGTCTGATTATACTTATAACAAGAAAAGGAAAATGGCTTGTAGAATGGGCTTATGCTGGTTTTTTTATGAATTTAATTTTCGGAATTATAGCGCATTTATTAGCTAAAGATGGTAATGGTGCACCTGCTGTAGTTTGCCTTATTTTATTGATTGTAACATATATACATCATAAAAAAATAAGACACATAAAAGCTGCAAAAAGAAAAAATAGTATTGAGTATACCAACCTTAAAAAGGTTGTTTAAGGAAGAATGATTTAGCAATTTATTTAAAACTAACATGTTATGGCCTGATTTTTTAGCTTTAAGAGCTAAATCATTCCGAAGGAAACCGTCAATTGTATAATTGACGGTTTTTTGTTTCTTATAAAATTTATAATTCAATATTTTGTTTAATTTATTCTAAAAAACATTAAACATTTTGTAGTTTTGTGTTTGTATAGTAATAATTTAATTTTAAAAAATAAAAGATGTTCGGAATATTCAAGAAGAAATCAGAAAAAGAAAAATTACACGATAGCTATACTAAATTACTGAAAGAAGCTCATGAATTATCAACAAGCAATAGAAAACTTAGTGATGATAAAATGTATGAGGCCGATGAGATGATGAAAAAAATAGAAGCTTTGTCCTAATAAAAATGAAAACAAAACCTGATAATGTGGTTTTTAACCCAACGACCCAAAAATACGATGCTGCATTAAAACCTTACGCAACATCAGTAGGAGCACCTATTATTAAAACTGTAGATACTGTTGCTTGGAAAAATAAAAGTATTTCTAAGGCAAATCATCATATACAAGCAAAATACCTTGAGCTAAAACAAGCGTATGATGAAATGATGGATGAATATAATTATAATAACACTATTTATAATGCTAAATTTTCGTTTGAGCCTATAGTTGGTGATGTATACCACCTTTACCAGAAAGAAAATGACAGCAATTTTTTATCACTTATAGCACCAGAACAGTGCAATTTTAATTATTTAGGTAGCTTTTATTTAAATACAGAACTTATTTGGGAAAAATATGAAGACTATGGATAGCAGAGTATTTACAGAAAGGGAGCTAGATAGGATTATAGAAATGGCATGGGAAGATCGCACTCCTTTTGAAGCTATTGATTTTCAATTTGATTTACCTGAAAAAGAGGTAATTAAATTAATGCGCTCAAACCTTAAGGAAAGTAGTTTTAAACGATGGAGAAAAAGGGTTAATAGTGGTGTAAGTCAAAAACATCTCAAAAAACGTAACCCTGATATTTCAAGATTTAAAAGTTCGCGACAAAAAGCTATATCTGGCAACAAAATTAGTAAGCGATAATATATGGTTTCTGATCATTCCTATTTAATAGATTTTCCTACAGATTTAGCTGAGATACGATCACGCATAGCAGCTATTAATCCCAAAAAATATGCTCGATCTAGAAATTACATAGATGGCTCTGTATCATATTTATCTCCATATATCTCTAGAGGTGTTATTTCTACAAAACAGATATATAAATCATTATTAGATAAAGGATATACTTTTTCGAGTATTGAAAAATATATTCAAGAATTAGCTTGGAGAGACTATTGGCAACAAGTTTGGATAGCAAAAGGTAATACTATAGATAATGACTTAAAAATTGAGCAAAAACCAATTGCTAACTACGAAGTTTCAACGGCTGTCATAGCAGGAAAAACAGGAATACAAGCCATAGATTTTGCAATTAAAAATTTTTATGATACTGGTTATTTACACAATCATTTGCGTATGTACATAGCCAGTATAAATTGTAATATCGCCAATAATCATTGGAAAAAACCAGCAAAATGGATGTATTTTCATTTGATAGATGCAGATTGGGCTAGTAATGCATTAAGTTGGCAATGGGTAGCAGGTGCTAATAGCAATAAAAAATACTATGCTAACCAAGAAAATATAAATAGGTATTGCCATACAAAACAAAAAAATACTTTTTTAGATGTTGCCTATGAAGATTTTGAAACTCTTGAAATACCAGATATATTAAAAGGTAATTCTGATTTTAAATTAGAAACATTACTGCCAAAATCTGATATTACTCATGTAAATTCTACTTTAACAACCTATATATACAACTTTTACAATCTTGACCCGAATTGGAAAAAAGAAGAAAAAGCAAATAGAATTCTACTTTTAGAACCTTCTATATTTGAGAAATATCCTATTTCGACAAAAACAATGGATTTTTTACTATCTCTATCCAAGAACATAGAACATATTCAAATTTATGTAGGTGAATTTGATGACTTAGTAAAAGAGTATTCATTACAAAAAATCAATTTTAAAGAACATCCTTTAAACAAACATTATAAAGGTTCAGTTACCGAAAGAGATTGGATGTTTGATGTAAAAGGATATTATCCTTCTTTTTTTTCATATTGGAAAAAATGTAAAAAAGAAATAAAAAAACTCAGTATCAACGATGGAATTGAATAAAGAAGCTTTAAAAAATTTAGACAGAATTAGTCGAATTAAAATAATGAATTCAGTATCAGGTATTAAACCTGCAAATCTCATCGCAACCATTTCAAATGATGGGGTAACTAATGTTGCGGTATTTAGTTCTGTTGTTCATTTAGGAAGTGATCCTGCCCTACTCGGTTTTATTCTGAGACCCACAGGTGATGTACCTAGAAACACATATAACAATATTTTAGAAAACAAATCGTACACTATAAACCATATTCACCCTGAATTTGTTGAAAAAGCACACTATACCTCAGCAAAATTTGATGAAAATATATCTGAATTTGAGCGTTGCGGACTTACCGAAGAATATATAGAGGAATGTAAAGCTCCTTTTGTAAAAGAAAGTTCTTTTAAAATGGGAATGCTTTTTAAAGAAGCAATAGATATTAAGTTAAACGGAACAATACTTGTAATTGGAGAGATTCAGCATTTAGTGTTACCCGCAGCTGAGTTAGACAAAAATCATATAAATTTAGAATACACAGACAGTGTTGGTATATCTGGTTTAAACAGTTATTATTCTCTAAAAAAAATAGCTGACTACCCGTACGCAAGAGTTAATGAAGTACCTGATTTTAAATGAAAAAACAACATCTACCACAAAAAGAATGTATCGTCTGTAAGCGACCTTTTACGTGGCGTAAAAAATGGGAAAAGGTTTGGGAAGATGTTTTGTATTGTAGTGAAAAGTGCAGACGTAATAAAATTAACAAATGAAAAAGGCTGTACTTATTTTTCCGCATCAATTATTTAAAGATTCTCCTCTTTTAAATTCTGACGCTGATTTTTATATTATTGAAGAGTTTCTTTTTTTCAATCAATTTAAATTTCATAAACATAAAATAGCATATCATCGGGCAACTATGAAAAGCTATGCTGATTACTTGAAGAATAAAGGTTGTTCTGTTATTTATATTGAGGCTATTGACAAAACTTCTGATATAAGAAAGTTATTACCTACGCTTAGTACCTATGAAGAGATAAACTATATAGATGTTACTGATAATTGGCTTCAAAAAAGAATTGAACAAACTGCCGAAAAAATTGGACTAAAAAAAACCATACTACCTTCTCCTCTATTTTTAAATACAAAGAAAGATTTAGAGCATTTTTTTAAAGAGGATAAAAAAAACTTTCATCAAACTACATTTTATAAACAAGAGCGTAAAAAAAGAGGCATTCTTTTAGATATGAATGATAAACCTGTAGGCGAAAAATGGAGTTTTGATGCTGAGAACAGAAAAAAATATCCTGCTAAAAAAATACCCCCATCCATTCAATATCCTGATAAAAATAAATACTATAAAGAAGCTTTTTCTTATGTAGATAAACATTTTTTTAAGAATTATGGAGAGTTGCTTACAGACTATTGTTATCCTATAGATTTTAAAACTGCAGAAGCTTGGTTACAACAGTTTTTAGAACAACGTTTTTTAGAGTTTGGCACCTATGAAGATGCCATTGTTGCAGAACATAGTATTCTAAACCATAGTGTGCTAACACCTATGTTAAATGTTGGTTTATTAACTCCGAAATACGTAATAGATACTGCACTTAACTTTGCGAATGAAAATGATATTCCAATAAATTCTACCGAAGGTTTTATCCGTCAAATAATTGGTTGGCGTGAATTTATGCGTGGCATGTATGAGTTAAAAGGTACACAGCAACGTACCGAGAATTACTGGAAATTTAAAAATAAAATTCCAACTTCTTTTTATACAGGCACAACTGGTATACCACCTATTGATAATTGCATAAAAAAAGTTTTAAAAACTGGTTATTGTCATCATATAGAACGTTTGATGGTTTTAGGAAATTTTATGCTACTATGTGAATTTGACCCTGATGAAGTATACCAATGGTTTATGGAGCTTTTTATTGATGCCTATGATTGGGTCATGGTCCCCAATATTTATGGTATGAGCCAATTTGCAGATGGTGGTTTACTAGCTACCAAGCCTTATATAAGTGGTAGTAATTATTTAATGAAAATGAGTAATTATAAAAAAGGAGATTGGCAAGAAACTTGGGATGGTCTTTTTTGGAACTTTATGGATAAACAAAGAGATTTTTTTAGTTCAAACCCACGTCTTTCGATGTTACTATCTACATTTGATAAAATGTCTAAAGAGAAACAAGAAATGCATTTGACTAATGCTGAAAAATATTTAAACAGTATTAGAAATTAAATTTCTTTAAAAACATAAAAAGCCGCCAATTGCATAATTGACGGCTTTACTTTCATAAGTTATTTATTATTTTTTAATAACCCTGTTCGTGCTTTTTAATTCATCATTTACATAGGTTTTTAAATAATAGTACCCTCTTCTTAAATACCATACTGCAAAATTGATTTATTTTTTCCTTTACGTAGCTTATCATACGATTTATATACCTTTCTACCGTAATCGTTATAAATAAGATAAGTAGCAGTAGTTTGTACGTCACTCCACTCATACGTATGAAAAACACCACCTACCACAGAAACAATAGTAGTGCCATCTGCAACCATAGCACAAGTTATATTTGTACTTGTAATTTCATTTATCGTTAATCCTTCTAATAAAAAACGAGTAGATACAGGAAAATGGTCTGATGTTGTTCTGATATAATCAGTAGAATAAAATTCGTAACTAACACTTACAGAATCTTCTATATAAATTGGAGAGACCTAGTTAGATACCATTATATGATCGATCATATTTTCTTGTAATACATACGAACGATAATCACCAGCACTTAATACACTTGTTAAAATATTGTAATTAGATCTATTTTGTACAAAAGCATCAAATGTACTTATTGTTGATGTTACATCATCAGCAACAGTCACATCCACATCATCACTATAATCACCCAATACAATTGAATTAGCTTCTGTATATTGGGCATCTAATGTATCTTTTAGTTGTAAAAGAAGCTAAGTCTACATTCGAAACATCGGCACTACCAATTACAAAAGACCCATTTACATTTGTAGAACGCTTCCTTAAATAAATTGTGTTATAGCTCGTATCATTATAAAAACAATAAACAATCCATCTAAAGAAGTATTACTTGCTCCACCATCATATAATTCAATAAATTCTAATACATCTGTACAATCTTAGTCTGCATCTACTTCATTAATTAAAATAGTAGGTCTACCACCTGTACTTTTTGCAGTTCCTTGTAATTTTACATCATCAAAACCTGCATAATCACTACTACCATTTTGTTTTGCAGCTAATTGTAAACGAACACTACTTACCGTGTTAGGTATAGCCTGAGAAATAGTTTCCCAACCTGTTGTGTTGAATGGACTACCTGTAGCTATTGTGGTTACACCTTGTGATGCATCATCATAAAAAATTTCATAATTTATGACATCTCCATTAGCAACATCATAACCAACAACATTGATAGCAAATGATAATGTAACATCAATATAATTAGTAATATTAATAGCCTCAAAAGAAAGAGTACCCCCATCTGTACTACCACAATTACCATCTAAATCTCGTATTCCAAAAAAATTGGTTCCGGTATTTGCAGCACTTATAGATCCTACACTAGAAACAATATCCCAAACATCTCCTCCATTATCATTACAAGCCACTGGCGATTGCATGTATGCCCAAGTATCAGCTGTAGAACCTTCATAACCTTGAAAAACTATAAAATCGTCCATTGGTGAAATTACCGTAGTATCTTCTAGCGTAGTTATTGTAACTTCATTACTGTTACCTGATGTATTACTTGCGCCATCTACTGCTTTTAAAATAAATGTATAACTTGTATTTGGTAATAAACCTTTAACCGTATAAGAAGTATCAACCGAAGAAGCTATTTGCGTAGCTCTATTAAATATTTGATATGCAATAACACCTACATTATCAGTTGCAGCATCCCACATTAAAAATGTTTCAGTTGTAGTTGTATTAGTTGCTGTTAGACTTGTTGGCACTGTTGGCAATTCGACATCATCATTTGGTGTACTCCCAAATCTATCCTCTGCCTGTGGACCTCCCCAAATAATTGTTGCAAATGCAGGGTTATCTATAAAAGGATTTCTATTACCTTGTATACCTTCTAACAAAACGTTTCTATTCTTTTCTACTTGAGAAACAGGGTCTTCTGCATTCCACTCTAAAAAAATATCTCGCATCTCTAGACTAAAAGTAGAATTACCCATACCTACAGTATTTGGTAAACAACGATCTCCATAACGCAGATACATATACATCATCATACGTGCTACATCTCCTTTCCATTCATCACCAGGATAAAAACCATTGTTTACAGCTTTTGCAACTCCTGAATCATCAATATATGGTCGGCTACCTCTTGTACCATTAAATTGGACATCAGAAGCACGTAAATGGTGAGCATCAGCTCCAGCACCTGAAGTACCTAAATTAGGATTTCCTAATGATTTTGGGTATGTATGTTCTCTATTCCATTGGCCATTACCCCCTCCATTATTATTTTTAGAACGCGTTCTATCATTTGTAATATCAGAATCAGTATCATTATACCCATATATTAAAAAAACGTTATTAGAGTTTGTAGGATCTAAATCTGTTTGCTTTAAAGCATCCCATACACCAGGCGTATAACTTAAATTAGTAGCGTGTGTGTTAGAAATTAAATTTGCTAAATTGGTTTTTAGAGTTTGACCCTTAGAAGATACATTGGTACCGCTATAGTAACTAGGTATTTGTGTATAACCACCAGTTACCAATAGCATAGTTAGAAGCGTTAAAAAAAAGCTTCTTTTAAAGTAGTGTTTCTTCATTTTCAATTTATTTGGTTAGTATTACAAAATTGAAAAAATAAATTAAGAACTACAGTATTTACTTATTAACTATAAGTAAAAAAAAATGTAAATAATTAATTTATAGTGATTAAAAAAAAATCTTCTAATGTTATATAAGTGTAATATTATTTTTTGGTAGAATCTCGTTCTATAAGTTTAGGTTCAAAAACAACTGCTTCATTATTAAATACTCTATTTCCTTTAGCAATATTATCGATTAATAATTCGCAAGCTTTTTTACCTATTATCTCTCCCGATTGATCTATTGTAGTTAAAGATGGTTCTATAACTTCAGACATTGGCTCGTTACTAAAACCAACTATCGCTATGTCTTCAGGAATTCTTATACCTGCCTTTTTTAAATACTTCATCGCTGCAATTGCTGAAATATCATTTGCAAAAAAAGCACCATCAATATCTTTAAAATCTTTCAGTATTTTTTTTGCTAAAAGTGTACCATCAGCCTCTGTTAATCGACTAGGAGTATCAGAGCTATAGGCTAAATTATGTTTTGCTAAGGCTTTCTTATATCCTTCTAACCTATTTTTATATACATGTAAATCTTGTGGTCCTGAAAAATGAGCAATTCGCTTACATCCTTTATTTATCAAATGTTCAGTAGCTGTAAATCCCCCAAAATTATCGTCAATAATTACTCTTCCTGATTCAGGAAAACCCTCTAAATGCCTGTCAAAAAACACAAAGGGAATTCCATTTTTAATACAATTAGCTAAATGATCCGCTTTTTTTGTCTCCATAGAAACAGATATTAAAATACCATCTACCCTATTCGATATTAAATTTTCGACAATACGTTCTTCTCTATCAAACTGCTCTAATGATTGACTTATTATAACATTAAAACCAGCCTCTTGCGCAACTTTTTCTATACCTGCAATTGCCGAAGAAAAGAAGTGTCTAGACACACGCGGTATTACAACACCAATCGTATTCCCTTTACGCTTTCTTAAGTTAGAAGCCAACACATTACGCCTATAACCTAACTCTTCTGCTTTTTTTAGAATAAGTTTTTTTGTACTCTCTTTTACTCGGTCACTATTATTTAAAGCTCTAGATACGGTAGAACTATCAATTTTTAATGCCCTTGCAATTTCATGAATGGTTACATTTTTCATGTAAAAAATTATTAAAAGTTCTCGAAAATAGAATAACGTGGTTTTAAAAGTAAATTTATTTTACGATAAAAACATACAATCGATTGGATTATTTTATATTTTTGTTATTATACCGAATTAAAATTTACATATATGTCAATAAATTACGAATCTAGATACGCATCTAGTCCAGAAGCTGTAAAAAAATATGATACAACACAATTAAGAGATGAGTTCTTAATTGATAAGATCATGGAAGAAGGTAAAATATCTTTAACTTATTCTCATTATGATAGATATATTGCTGGTTCAGCTGTACCTACTTCTCCTCTTGAATTAGAAACTATTGATCCCTTAAAGGCTGAATTCTTTTTAGCTAGAAGGGAAATGGGAATTATAAACGTTGGAGAAAGCGGAACTATTGAAGTAGATGGTACTACATATACCTTAGGCCATAAAGATGCTTTATATATTGGTATGGGTGATAAAAAAGTAGTTTTTAAAAGTGATGATGCAACGAAACCTGCAAAATATTACATAAACTCTGCTCCTGCTCATACAAATTACCCTACTAAAAAAGTAAGTTTAGACGAAGCTAACAAAATTGAATTAGGTTCTTTAGAAACTGCAAACCATAGAACTGTAAACCAAATGATTATTGGTGGTATTGTTACGACATGCCAATTACAAATGGGAATGACTACTTTAAAAACTGGTAGTGTTTGGAATACAATGCCTGCTCACGTTCATGATAGAAGAATGGAAGTTTACTTTTATTTAGATGTACCAGAAAACCAAGCAGTTTGTCATTTTATGGGGCAACCTGATGAAACAAGACATATTTGGATGCACAACCACCAAGCTGTAATTTCTCCACCATGGTCTATTCACTCTGGTTCAGGAACATCAAACTATTCTTTTATTTGGGGAATGGCAGGTGAAAATTTAGATTATGGTGATATGGATGTTGCTAAAATAACAGACTTAAAGTAATATGAGCATATCATTATTTGATTTAACAGGGAAAATAGCTTTAGTTACTGGTAGTACTCATGGTTTGGGTATGTCTATGGCTAAAGGGCTAGGAAAAGCTGGAGCTACCATTATTGTAAATGGTAATTCTTCTCAAGAGAAAATAGATGCTGCTATAAAAGAGTATAAAGCAGAAGGTATTACCGCGTATGGTTACAAATTTAATGTAACTGATGAAGCTCAGGTTATAGATGCTATTCAAAAAATACAATCTGAAGTAGGGAATATTGATATTTTAATTAATAACGCTGGTATTATTAAGCGTACTCCTTTAGAAGATATGGAAGTTGCTGACTTTAAGCAAGTAATTGATGTTGATTTAGTAAGTCCATTTATCGTTTCTAAACATGTCGTAAAAGGCATGATACAAAGAAAAGAAGGTAAAATAATAAACATTTGCTCTATGATGAGTGAATTGGGAAGAAATACTGTTGGTGCATATGCTGCCGCAAAAGGCGGATTAAAAATGTTAACTAGAAATATGGCTACAGAATGGGCTAAACACAATATCCAAATTAATGGTATTGGACCTGGGTATTTTGCTACCTCGCAAACGGCACCTATTCGTGTAGATGGTCACCCTTTTAACGATTTTATTGTAAACAGAACACCATCTGGAAAATGGGGTGATCCTGAAGAGTTAGAAGGTGCTGCTATCTTTTTATCTTCTAAAGCAAGTAATTTTGTAAACGGACATATTGTATATGTTGATGGAGGTATTTTAGCTACAATAGGTAAACCTTCTAACGAAAATTAGTATATTGTACTTGAAATTACCAACCAATACTTATTTTTATACTAAACCCTATAGCTTTTTAAAGTTATAGGGTTTCTTTTTACAAACCTAGTATAGAGAAAAACTCTGCCTTATGGCTCTCTCCTATTGGTATTCTAATATCGTTTATAATTATTCTATTCCTTTGTACAGTTTTTATAAAATTGACATTTACAACAAACGATTTATGCACTCGTAAAAATTGATTGGACGGTAATTTGTCTAACAATTCTTTAAAATTCATAAGTGTTAAAACCGTTTTATTTGTATTTACAATATGTATTTTCAAATAATCTTTAAGGCCTTGAACGTACTCAATATCATCTAAATTTAATTTGATACTTTCATACTCTGCTTTTACAAAAATAAATTTCTTAGACTCTGATGTTTCGCCTGTCGATGAAAAAACATTTCCTTCTATTGGTATCGGTTGAACTGTTTTTGTTAATAATTCTTTTGCTCTAAAAACAGATTTTATAAAGCGATGATGAGGTATCGGTTTAACTAAATAATCTACCGCATTTAGCTCAAAACCTTCTACTGCATATTGCGAGTAGGCTGTTGTAAAAATAACTAGAGGCTTATTATCTAATAAAGAAATAAAATCTATTCCGCTAATTTGTGGCATTTCTATATCACAAAAAATTAAGTCTACCTTTTTTTCTTTAATAATACTAATAGCATTTAAAGGGTTGGTAAAAGTGCCAACTATTTCAATAAAATCTAACTTACTACAATATTCAATAAGTATATCAATCGCTAAAGGTTCGTCATCAATAATTATACAATTCATACTTATAGTTTTAAAGTAAGTTTAACAATGTATGTTTCTCCGTTATTATCTACAATAAGATCATGAGAATCTGGATACAGTAATTTCAGTCTGTTTTTAATGTTTTCTAAACCTACTCCAAAATTTGTTGATTCTTTTCTGAAAGTCCCAATTTTATTGGTAATCTTAAAGTTGATAGAATCTTTAAAAATGGAAAAAATTATTTTGACATTTGTTTTTCCTTGAAAATCTGTTCCATATTTAAATGCGTTTTCTATAAATGAAATAAATAATAGAGGCGGTATTCCTTTACCTCTATCTTCTCCTGAAATTTTTAAAGTAACATTTTCACTATCAGACAACCTGAGTCTTTGTAATTGCACATAATTTTTAATATACTCTAACTCTTTATGAAGTGGTACTATATCTTTATCTGCCTCATATAACATATACCTCATAAGCTCTGCTAAATTTATAATAGCTTCTGAAGTATCATTAGATTTTTTTACTGACAAAGAGTAAATTGCATTTAAAGAATTGAATAAAAAGTGCGGATTTAACTGTGCTTTTAAAAACTGAAGTTCTGAGTTTATCTTTTCTTTTTCAACAATTTTACGTAAATCTTCATTCTTTTTCCATTCTACATAAATCCTCAATAATGAACTAATTATAAAAGGGATACCAAACATTATAATGTACATAAAAAACATTCTAAAATTTGGTAATCTATGCCTTTCTCCTCTTAATCTCCAATTTGGTAAATTAGGTGAAGTATCTATTTCAATAAATAATTTAGCAAACAAATCAACTCCCAATGTAAATACAACAATTATAGCGATAGAAACAACTATGTAATTGATTGTACGTTTTTTAAGTAGTATTTTCGGAACTAAATAATAAAAATTAAGATAATATATTATTGTTGCTAGCAGCAACCTAATAGGTAAATCGGGTGGAAGTTTTTGTTGTTGTACTATAAATGGATAAGATAACAGACCATAAAATGAAACCCATAAAACGAGATGGATTGTAATTTGACCTAAATATTTTCTTTTAAATTCCATTCAAAATTTATAGGGTAAGTATTATTCTTTTAAAAAAAAATTGAATATATATTATTAATATTCATTAACCTGAAAATTACAAATGAATTTTCAGGTTAATGAAGTTAAACTAATGTTAATGACTGTTTTACAGCGTTTTCAGTAAGCTTTAACCAACTTATTATTTAAGAACCTCAGTTAATATTTAGTAGTATCAATTTTTAAATTAGATAAATCATCAGTACTAACTATTGGGCTTTTATTTTCTAACAATTGCTTTTTTACCAATTCAGCTACGAGTACTGCTTCTTCTTTTGATTTAAAAGGGTGCTCACCTTGAATTGCTGGTATAAAATTCTGCTTAATCAAAATTTTATTGTTGGTTAAAATTTGATATCCATAACCATTGTCTTGTTTAAAAACTTCGGTGTATAAACTTTGGTTTTCTGTTTGCTTAACATTTTCAATTACTGTTTTACCTATAAAAGATAAACCAATTAATAAAGCTAAGGCTATTACAAATTTTACAATTTTCATTTTTTAATTACCTAAAAAGTTGATTTACAAATAATTAATCTTCATCATCATATTCTGCAAACGGGAAAAACTCAGATAAATTATCTAAATATAAACTTCCTGAACGCCCTAAGCCTACAAAAGCTCTAATCTCATTTGAAAAAGCAATACCATCTAATCTTGATGTTCCCTCAAAACTCGTTTTTAAATCCCAAGTATCAGATGAAGGTTTATATTCCCATACTGTAGCTGTAGTACCTGATCTATCTCCACAAGCAATATAACCATAACCATCTAAAGAAAAACCAAGAGCATTGCTTCTTGTAATTGTATAATCGTCTTCTTCATCTAAATCTAATTTTGCTGTCCATGTTTCAGTATCTGCATTAAATTCCCAAAAATCTGTCAAATAAGCTCCGTTAGCAATACCAGTTGCTAAATACACTTTATCATTAATTGTAAAGGTTGTTGCTGCTCTTCTTTTGTTTCCACCAAAACCGACTAGTTCAGACCAACTATCAGTTGTTGGGTTATATTTCCAAAAATCTTTACGATCATTATCACCGTCAAAACCAGTACCAAAATATCCTACTCCATTAATACCAAAAGCAACTGCGCTTCTTCTTGGTGTTGATGGAAAATCTGCTATCTGAGTCCATGTATTTAAACCCGTATCATATGAATAAAAATCGCCTAACTCATCTAAACCATCATAACCAGAACCAATATATCCTTTACTATCAATTTTAAAACCTACAGCTGCATTTCTAGCAACACCTGTAAAATCTGCTTTCTGAGACCAATAGTCACCATCCATATCATAGGCCCAAAATGAATTTAAGTAATCATCTCCATCATAACCTACACCCATATAACCAATATTACCAATGGTAAAACCAGCAACTCCACTTCTTGGACTACCATCAAATACAGATTTATCTATCCAGTTTCCTAATTCATCGTCATCGTCATCATCAGAACAGCTACTATTTAAACCCAATATTGCCATACTGAATATAGAAACCATTTTAAATTGATATTTTAATTTATTCATACCTAAGTTTTTAAAGTTGCTTTTTATTTTAATCCAAAACTATGATGGGAATAACCTACACGGAAACACAATAGATAAAAGCTGCTTTTTAACATATAAAATAGCCGATTTAATCTACCAAATGGATATCTGATTATGTATTGAAAAATAAAGACTTGGTCTTATAATAACTGGTATTTGTCTATTCAACTAAAGTTATACCCCACCCCTCTTCTATTTTTATTCAAAATTTTAAAAATGAAAAAAGCAATTGGCCTTATTTGCCTTATTATCGGGTTCTTAATTTCTTGTAGTGATGATACTTTAAATACTTCTGACTTTGTTGCTGGTGAAGTATTTACGAGTAGTAATAGTAGAGTTATAAATATTGACACAATGACGATTGAAATGGCTACCATAAAGTTTGATAGTATTATAACTTCTACTGCCGATAGAATGTTGATTGGTAAATACAATGATGACGTATTCGGAAAAACCCAAAGTGCTAGCTATATGGGTTTGCTGCCATCGGAATATACCATTGATACAGAAGCTAAATATGATAGTATCGCCTTTTACATAAAATATGATGGCTATTATTATAATGATACCTTAAATACAAACACAATACATATTAAACAACTGAATGATAATTTTGATGTTGGTAGAGGCGACAATTATTACAATACAAGCAATGTAACTTACAATGAAAATGACTTAGGTTTTATCTCTTATATACCAAGGCCCTTTTCTTCAGATTCTCTTGAAATAAAAATTGATGATGATTTTGGAAATACTCTTTTTGATGATTTACAAAAAAAATTAATTACAAATAATGAAGAGTTTCTCAATAAATATAAAGGAGTTGCTTTTGTACCTGGTGAAGATGATAATGGTTCTGTTATTGGTTTCGGAAAATCTTCAGAAACTTGTTACTTAAGACTTTATCACTCTACATCTGAAGCAGATGATATTGTACAAAGTTATATCGATTTTACTTTAAACACTACAGAAACCCCTAACCCTTTTTTCAATCAAATTAAAGCTACAGAGCCAATTGATTATTTACAAACACTCACAAATTCTGAAATAGATTTAAATAGTATTGATAGTGATAATAAAACTTTTATTCAAAGTGGTATTGGTATTGCTACTAAAATTAGCTTTCCATATTTAAAATCCATTCAAAATATACAAGGTAAAGGAACATTGTTGAATGCAGTTTTAAAAATTAAACCTGTAACAGGTTCTTATAATGACAACTTAATGTTAAGAGATAATTTCTCGGTTTATACTGTTGATAAAAACAACGATTTAATTCAGCAACTATACCAAAATAGCGGTTCAGAGGTTGACGGTATTTTAAATTATGAAAGTGAAGAGTTTAATGAATTGTATTACGAAATACCATTAACTAGCTATATCGAAAGCATATTAACTGCTGATACAAATACAACCGAATCTTTACTATTAATACCGAGTACGTACTCGACCACTATTGATCGTTTTATATTAAACGGTTCTAATACAACTACAAATAACAAAACTACATTAGAAATTACATATGCTATTTACGATGAAAATAACTAATAAAAACATTCTGACATTATCTGTATTATTTTTTACTTTCTGTTTAAATACATTTTCACAATCAGAAGGTTTAACAAGTTCTCCCTACTCCCTATATGGTCTTGGAGTTGTTAACCAAACAAGTATCGGTAAATCTAATGGTTTAGGGTATACTGGCATTGGTATTAAAACAGCTACAGAAATAAACAACCTAAACCCTTCAAATTTTGCATTAATACCTCAAAATTCATTTTTTTATGATATAGGTATTACTGGCGAAATAAATAATTATAGTAATAAAACTAATTTTGAAGGAAAATCAAATGTTAACTTTTCTAATCTAGCATTTGCTTTTAGAATCGCTGAAGGTCTTGGTGCTGGGGTTTCAATGATACCTTATAGTGATGTTGGTTACTCTTTACTGGGTGTAAGTACGAATATCGAAGGTAGTACTCAAACTTTTGAAAGTACAATAACAGGTTTAGGCTCTTTAAACGATCTTAAGTTAAACATAGGCTACTCTGTACTTGACAATTTAAGATTAGGTATAAGTGGTTCTTTACTTTTTGGAAGTATTGAAGAAAATGAATCGCTTTTAGTAGATAGTAGTTATTTTGAACTTAGTGAAACTACAAACTATACAGGAGCAAGATTAGGCTTAGGATTGCAATATGATATAAATGATGATATTACTTTCGGAAGTATTATAAACACACCATCTATATTAAAAGGAAGTGTTACACGTTATGCAACTAAAACTATTGAAGGTTCTCAAGTAACTGTTGAAGATGCCGAAAATGATGCTGCTGATAATTTTGAATTGCCATTAGAAGTTGGTATTGGTTTCAGTGCTAAACTTTACAAATCATTTACAGTGAGTGGTGATTATAAAAAAAACTATTGGACGGCTACCAACCAGTTTGAAAACACTGGCAAATATGTAGATCAAGATATTTATGGTATTGGTGTCGAATTTTTAAAAGATGCTAAAAGTTTTAAGTATAAAGATAGAATAAGATACCGTTTAGGGTATAATTACGATAATGGTTACTTAGAGGTTAATAGAAAAAAAATAGATGGCTTCAACCTTACTACAGGTATAGGAATACCTATTAACATGCACTCTAACTCTATGATCAATTTATCATATAGTTATGGTTCAAAAGGACTTTTAGATAACACTCTTGTTAAAGAAAACTATCATTTATTTACTTTAAATATGAGTTTAGAAGATTTATGGTTTAGAAAGGCTAAAATAAATTAATATTTGATTATGCTTTCTTTTTACCCTTGTACAAAGCGTTTAAAGCTAAGCCACAAACAATCATTACAATACCTAACAAGCTCCACAATGTATAAACTTCTTTAAACCAAATAAGACCTACGGTTACAGCAAATAATACTTCTATATATTTAAGTGGAGCTGCTTGTGTTGTCGAAGCAGATTGAAATGCTTTAGTCATATATAATTGACCAAAATAGCCAAATACACCCATACATGATAATAAAAGCCATTCTATACCCTGTGGACTTTTCCAAGTGAAAATACTTAAGACACCACCAACAACTGTAGCTACAAACATGAAGAAATTAACGACAACAACAGGGTGTTCACTTTTACCAATCATATTAAGTGTTATATACACAAAACCACTAAAAAAAGCGGATAGAATTACTAAGAATAAACCAAAGCCATCAGTTGCGCCATCAAAGCCTTTTAAAATTAAAACACCACAAAATGCGAATGCAAAAAACAACCATTGTATAGGTTTTACTTTTTCTTTTAAAATAAAAACAGCAAAAACAGCCGCAAATATCGGGGCGATATAACGTAATGAAACTGCTGTACCAAGTGTTAAATATTTTAAAGATAAAAAATATAAAGTCATTGATGTTACACCTGCTAAACTTCTCAAAAGCAATAACTTTCTTTTAGTACCTAACATTGATATTTTATGGTACTTTAAATATGACATTGTTAATATTAAAGTGCCTAACGATCTAAAAAATACCAATTCATAGGCTGGTAAGTGTGACAAGTATTTTACGAATGAGTTCATAAACGTAAAAGACAAGGTACTTAACACCATAAATTTAAAAGTCTTTTTAATATCCATTGCTATAATTAATTGTGGTGTATTATTTGTATTTACAACTTTATACTTAAACAGCTAAAAGTCCTATTTCTTTTAAGTTATTTATAGGTTTTGAAAACCAAAAAAGTTCAAAATCATCAAATTGTTGCTCAAAGTCTGATTTTAACTCTTTAAATGAAATTAGTTTCTTGTCCTGTAACATAAGTACTTCTAATTGTTTGATGAACCAATGCCCTTTCTCTTTATCTACAGAAATTGTTACTGTACTTTTTTTATTATGAAACGTCATTTTCAGCATCTCCCAAGTATTACCTTTTTTTGATTTAGAAAATTCCTCTATAATAGGCATCCCTCCTAACCATACAATTTTAGCTGTAGGTTTTATTGTAAAATCTAAATCAGAATTAAGACTTTGCTCTATAAAATTATAAGGTATACTTGTTTGAGGTATTTTAAAATCAAACCACTCATCTAATGGCAATTCAAACGCAATACCATGCATATAATTAAAGAGTGATTTTTTTAACCCAAAACTAAATTTACTATGGTCAATTCCTGTAGTATCTTTAAAGTCAATATCGTTATTCGCAAAAGTAATATTCTTATAATCGGGTATAATACCGTATTCAGAAGGATTTAAACCTACAGGACTATGCGCTGTTAATGCAAATTGATGCCAAAAACCAGACTGTAAAACTCCTAGTTCAAAAAGCTGGCGAACCATTTCTAAACTATCAACAGTTTCTTGTACTGTTTGCGTTGGATATCCGTACATTAAATACGAGTGCACCATTATATTTGATTCCGTAAAATTACGTGTTACCTGAGCTACTTGTTCAACAGTTACTCCTTTATCTATCAATTTTAATAACCGGTCAGAGGCTACTTCTAAACCACCAGAAACAGCAATACAACCTGAAGCTTTTAATAATTTACAAAGGTCATTTGTGAAATTTTTCTCGAAACGAATATTCGTCCACCATGTAACAGTTAACTTTCTTTGAATAATTTCAATAGCTAAAGCCTTCATTAATGAAGGTGGGGCTGCCTCATCAACAAAATGAAATCCATTTTCATTTGTCTGTTCAATCAACTGCTCCATTCTATCTACTAGAAGTTTAGCTGCAATTGGTTCGTAAACTTTAATATAATCTAACGAAATGTCACAAAAAGTACATTTACCCCAATAACATCCATGAGCCATTGTTAATTTATTCCAACGGCCATCACTCCATAAACTATGCATAGGATTCGCAATTTCTATCACAGAAATATATTGATCTAATAGTAAATTAGAGTAATCTGGTGTACCTACTTGGCTTTGTTTATAATCTGCTTTTGAAGTCGTATTTTTATAAACAACTTTTGTATCTTCTAATAGAAAAGTCCTCTTGTATTCATCATTATCTGAAGGGTTTAAAATAGAATTTGCGACAAGTTCTATTGGTAATTCTCCATCATCAAGCGTGATGTAATCAAAAAAATCAAATACACGTGTATCAGTAATTGAGCGTAGTTCTGTATTTGGAAAACCACCTCCCATTCCTATTTTTAAATCAGGGTACGTTGCTTTTAAATACTGTGCACACCTAAAAGCACTGTATAAGTTACCAGGAAAAGGTATAGAAAAACAAACTAATTTAGGTTTAACGTTTTGAATATGTTTCTCTAAAATTTCAATACTTATTTCATCAATATAAGTAAGATCATTTTGCAAAAAATCGTATAACTCATCAAAAGAATTAGCACTTCTACCTAAGCGTTCTGCATACCTACTAAATCCAAAATTAGCATCTACACATTCTACAATAAAATCTGAAACATCTTCTAAATATAAGGTAGCTAAATGCTTAGCTTTATCTTGTAAACCCATAGCTCCAAAAGCCCAATCTAAATCGTCTAATTGTTCAAAACGAGATGCTTCTGGTAAAAAGCCTTCGGTACAAATTTGTCTAGCAAAAGTTTGATTTTTTCCTTGAAGAAAAGATATAATGGCATTAATTGTTTCTAAATATGAATCCTTTAGAGCATATATACGTTCGCAATTTTCTGTAATAATCGTATTATTTTCAAATGCAAAATTGAAAATGTTTTCTAATTCTTCTTTTGAAAAAATATTTAGAATCACCTCGATACCCAAATCAATTTGAAAGCTCGAAATGTTTTTTGTATTCAGAAACCCTTTTAAATAAGCGGTAGCTGGGTACGGCGTATTTAACTGTGTAAAAGGTGGAGTTATAAGTAAAAGGTCTTTCAAAATACTATCTAAAAATAAGGGACAAAGGTAATCATACCATTAAAGAAAGAACGTTGTAACATCATCTTTTTTCTTGCTTTAAAATTTCGCTAACCGCACTTTGATAAGCTCTTGGGTTACCTGCTTTTTTAATAGCCTTATATGTTTTTTGAGGGTTTGAAAATGATTGTGAGAAAAACTCCCAAAAACCAAGCATTTTCATTTTTATAGGTGTTGGCCCTGATAAAAATTCATCATATTGCTGATAAATAGTATCATGAAATTCTTTAAATATTTCAAGCCTATTTTCAGGATATTCTATAGTATTTTCTTTTATCATACTGGGTAAAAATGGATCAGCAATAAGTCCTCGACCAATCATCCAATGATCGATGCTAGGAAAACGTTCTTGCATTTCTTTAAACTTGTTTACAGTTGTAATGTCGCCGTTATAATATAACTTATGAGAAGTACTTTCTACACAACGTTGAAAAGCATCTAAATCTACACCACCTTTATATAACTGCTTGCCTATTCGAGCATGAATAGCTATATTTTTTATTGGATATTTTTCTAAAACAGGAAATGTATCTAAAATCTCGGAGCTATTTTCATATCCCATTCGCATTTTCATAGAAACAACTACATTAGTTTCAGCATGCACACGTTCTAAAATATGGTCTATTTTATCTGATTCTTTTACCAAACCGGAACCCATTCCTCGTTTTGTAACCATTGGATAAGGACAACCTAAATTCCAATTCAGTTCTTTATATCCTAATTCTTGAATATATTTTACAACAAACAGAAACTCATCAGCATCATTAGTCATCACCTGTGGTATTACATTTAAAGTTGTATTATTCTCTAATTGTAAATCTCTTTGGTATGATGATTTTATTTTTAATTTACCATCTAATCGAATATATGGTGCATAAAAAGTATCAACCCCTCCAAAATAGTGATGAAAAGCGTTACGAAAACGAAAATCGGTAAACCCCTGTAAGGGAGAAGATAAAAGAGTAAAACTCATTAGTTTTTAAATTAAATGCAAATGTAGCAACTTGTATTTTAACTATGAGTTTTAATTTTAAAGTTCCTCATACTAATTAAAAGTATTCAAAAATAGCAATTACACCATTGTATGAAATAACTAGAGAAAAGAAAAGTGCGGCAAACAAACCAATATTTAAAAAGAGACCTGCTTTATATTCTTTCATTAATTTTTTATTATTAATAAGAAAAAGTGCCCCTACTATAACTAATGGCAGTACAAACACATTAAACACTTGAGAAAGTATTTGCATTTCAATAGGATTAGCTCCAAAAACGGGTACAATTAAAGCAAATAAACTTGCAAAAGCTGTAATAATTCTAAATTGTTTAGAACTTGTATCTAATTCTCCCGATTGGTAATCTGCTAATAAAATAGGAGCTATTAATAGACATGGAAAAATAGATGATAAACCAGCACTTAATGACCCGAAGAAAAATAGTGTTAAAGCAAATTTACCTGCTACGGGTTCCAACGTATTTACCATATCTATTACTTGCGTTACAGGCTCACCATCATGATAAAGTGCCCCACAAGCAACTGCCATAACAGCTGCGCTAATTGCAAATACCAAACAAGCAGCTACAATAGCATCTTGTTTTTGTTGTTTTAAGTTTTTAATATTCCAACCTTTTCCTTTAACAAATAATGGGCGTGATAAAAATGTTGCTGATGCCATTGTCGTACCAACAAATGCTGCTACCATCATTTTCCCTCCTTCTACCTGAGGTATTGATGGTATTAATCCTTGTGCTACTTCTATTGGTAACGGGTACACCATAAATAAAGAGATTATAAAAGACAACCCCATTATAGTAACAAAAATCACTAATATTTTTTCAAAGAAAGTATATTTACCTACTAACAATAAACAGTACATAATACCAATAACGACAATTGCTACGGTTAATACAGTTTCATATTTATAAGCCTCTAAATTAGGAAAGTATAAAACAAAAATCTCGAATATTATAGTTGATGAAATCCCCAAAATTCCCATTAGTGAATTCCATTGACCAAATGAAATGCCTATAATAATTAATATAGCTATTAATTTCCCCCATTTTAAATGCTTTTTAAAGGCAAATAAAGCAGTTTCACCAGTAACTAAAGCAAAGTTACCATAAGCATACATTAATAAGCCTGAAAAAACACAACTTAATAATAAAACCCATAATAATTGCATACCGTAGGTACTACCTGCTACAATCATAGATGTTACACTACCTGTACCAATAGTATAACCTATTGCAAATATACCGGGGCCGAATGCCAAAACTAGTGCTAAAATTTTTTTTAAAATTGATTTTTTAACTACTGGTTCTGTTTTCATGTCATTCTATTTTATTAATTAAAAATGTATTTTCAATATGATTATAAGTAGACTATTATTCTGTAAGAATCTTATTAAAATCATATGCTTCAGGATTTTTAAGGTAGACTTTAGCTTTCTCATAATCCTCTTCTTGCAAGTAATGTAAATTTTGAAAACATAATTGAGCAAATTCAGAATTAACATCAACTAGCCTTGGAGCTATTTTCCCATCTTCTCCTTTTAAATCAGATAAGAATAATGGTGTAATTTCTCCTTTTGAATTTGCGGTTACGATACAGCCAGTAACACCTTCATCAAACATTTTTTTAACTCCTAAACCTAATAAGGTACATAATGTAAGATCAAAGCCAATAGGTCTACAACAACGTAATTCATATCCTAATTCAACTGGTCTACTTTTAATATCAATACCTAACTCTTTCAATTTTGTTTGAAGTAACATATTAAAAATATGAGACTTACTCACGTTACCAAGTTCAGGGTGACCATGATCGTCATATGTGAAATTAATATCGCATTTATCTAATTCAGAATCTGGTAAAATATGAAAAACACCTTCGCTAATTAAAGCTACGCCGTAATTTATATTTTCTATTTTTCTTTTTATGATTGATGAAATTATCAATCGTATCACTTTATCAAAAGTGATATTTGTTTTTTCAAACATTTCAGGAATAACTAACATTGGAAAATGACAACTTGTTGCAATTCCAAATGCTAAATGCCCTGCAGATCTTCCCATAGTACTCATTACAAACCAGTTTTGACTAGTACGGGCATCTTCATATGTTGTATTTCCTATACGTACACCTTCGTCTTTAGCTGAATGAAAACCGAATGTTGGATTTCTATCAGGCAAAGGCAAATCATTATCTATAGTTTTAGGTACGTGAATATTAGATATGGAAATATTATCTTTTAATAAATAATCTGTAATTCGATTAGCTGTAGAAGCAGTATCATCGCCTCCTATACTAACCAATAATTTTACATTATTATCTAAAAATAATTTCGTGTTTAATTTTTCATCAGTAGGTTTAAATCTACTCATTACTAACGTAGAGCCACCTCTACTAAAAATACGATCTGCATGATCAAAATTGAATTCTTTTATTTTAGGTTCTTCAGAAAAAAGACCTTTAAAACCTTCATGCAACCCAATTACTCGATACCCATCTTTTAGAAATATTTTAGCAACTGTACTTATTACTGCATTTATTCCTGGAGCTGGACCTCCGCCACAAATAATTAAAATAGATTTTTTAGCCATCATTAATTTTAATACTTAGGTTTTATTCTTTAAAAAATATGCAACAATAATGATTGCACACTAATACACGTATTTTAAGTTATATAATATAAATTTTCGAAAGCTTTAATAACACTTACTAAAACCTATTTAATTGAGTTAATGGTACAAAAAAGGTGCTTAAACAACAAAATGAATCATTACTTAAGCACCATAATTAATTAACTCAAACTAATTTAAATTTATCTAGCAACTCTACCAGAAGCATCACCACCCATAAGTTTGTTAACTTCGTCAACTGTAACTAAGTTAGCATCTCCTTTGATAGTATGCTTTAAACAAGATGCTGCAACTGCAAAATCTAATGCATTTTGATCATCTTCTGGGTACTTTAATAATCCGTAGATTAAACCTCCCATAAATGAATCTCCACCACCAACTCTATCTACGATATCTGTAATTTGATATTGGCGAGTCTCGAACATTTTTTTACCATCATATAATACACCTGCCCATGTGTTATGAGAAGCAGATATAGAACCTCTTAAAGTTGTAATAACTTTTTTAGCTCTTGGAAATTTCTCCATCATTTGCTTACAAACTGATAAAAATGCTTCAGCTTTAACATCATGACCTTGAGTAGTAATATCTAAACCTTCTGGTTTAATGTTAAAGTGCTTTTCAGCATCTTCTTCATTTCCTAAAATAACATCACAATATGCTGTCAAGTCAGTCATTACTTTTTCTCTGTGTGCATCATCACAATAGCTCCACAATTTTGCTCTATAGTTCAAATCTGTAGATATTGTAATACCTTTTTCGCTAGCAGCTTTTACAGCTTCTAAACAAACATCTGCAGCTCCTTGAGATATTGCTGGAGTTATGCCTGTCCAATGAAACCATTCAACATCTTCGAAAACAGCATCCCAATCAATCATTCCTGATTTTATTTCTGCAATAGCAGAATGTGCTCTATCATAAACTACTTTACTACCTCTAGATACCGCTCCAGTTTCTAAGAAATAGATACCTAAACGATCTCCACCGTAAACTATTTTATCAACACCAACACCTCTTTTACGCATTTCCATCATTGCACATTCCCCAATATCATTTTTAGGTAAACGTGTTACAAAATCAACAGGAACGCCATAATTAGCTAAAGAAACTGCTACGTTAGATTCTCCTCCTCCGTAAATAGCGTCAAAATTATTAGCTTGTGAAAATCTTAAAAAACCTTGTGGTGCTAAACGAAGCATGATTTCACCGAATGTTACTACTTTTTTCATCCTAATTAAATATAAAATTTATAACTTTTGGATTTAGCTAAATGCTAAACCACCATTAATATCAACATTATTACCAGTCATGAAAGATGCTTCATCAGAAGCTAAATAAGCTACTAAATCTGCTATTTCATTTGCCTGACCTTCTCTTCTTAAAGGAGTGCCTGCCGCAACTTTAACACGAATTTCATCTGCAGTAAAATCATCATGAAACTTAGTGCCTATTAAACCAGGACAAATCGCATTTACTCGAATCCCTTTAGGACCAAGTTCTTTTGCCATTGCTCTAGTAAATGTAGTTACTGCTCCTTTTGAAGAACCATATAATGAAGATCCACCACCACCACCATCTCTTGCTGCTTGCGAAGATAGGTTTACGATTGATGCACCTTTACTCATTAAAGGTTCAAAAGCTTGCATTACAAAAACTGTAGATTTAAAATTAACATTCATAACTAGGTCATAAAATGTCTCATCTAATTCTTGAAGAGATTTACGTGCAAAAAGACCGCCTGCATTATTTACTAAAATATCAACCTTATTTCCGAATGCTTCAACAGCTTTTGCTTTTAAATTTTTAATGTCATTTATATTTGACACATCAGCTTTAACAGCGATAGCTTCACCTCCGAATGCTTCTATTTCTTTTACTGTTTCATTAGCTCCAGATTCCGAACTATTATAGTTTACAACTACTTTTGCTCCTTCTTTAGCAAGTTTAAGAGATATTGCTTTACCAATATCTCTTGAACCACCTGTTACTACAGCTACTTTTCCTTTAAACTTACCCATTTCTTACTTTAATAGAAAATAGAATATTATATACCTAATGCTTGACCACCACCAATTTGGATAGTTTCAGCAGTTATAAATGAAGCATTATCACTAGCTAAGAAAGATACTACAGAAGCAACTTCTTCAGGCTGACCTAATCTTCCTAATAAAATATTGTTTTTCCAAGAAGCAAAAACTTCTGGCTTAGTAGATTTAATTTGTGCGTGGAATGGAGTATCAATTGTACCTGGAGATACTGCATTTACTCTAATACCATATTCAGCTAAATCTTTTGCTAATGCTCTAGTTATAGCATGAACTCCTGCTTTAGAAGTACCATATATACCTGCTCCTGGTCCACCTGCATTCCATCCTGCATTTGATGTATAGTTGATGATTGAAGCATTTTTTCCTTTTTTAAGGAATGGTATAGCTGCTCTTGAAGCAAAAAATACAGAATCAAGGTTTAAAGCCATAACAAATCTGTAAAATTCAGTTGTCATTTCTTCAAATCTAGATCTTCCACCTAAACCACCTGCATTGTTAACCAACACATCGATTCTACCATACTTATTTCCGATTGCAGTAATATTAGAAGTTACAGCTTCATCTTTTGTAACATCAAAACCAAAATACTCAGCAGTAATTCCTTCTGCAGTAAGTTCCTTAACTCTTTCTGCTCCAGCTTCGTCTTCAATACCATTTAAAACTACAGTATATCCATCTTTACCTAATCTTTTTGCTACTTGAAAACCAATACCACCAGTTGCTCCTGTTACTACTGCTACTTTTCCTTTATTTTCACTCATTTTACTCATATTTATATTTAAAACTAATTCACTTAAAATATTCTATTTTTATTCTTTTAATTATGGCTTTAATGGTTCAATTTTACCACATAAAACCCAAACACTTGCTAAAGCTAATAATGCTAAAGCTGCACCAATAACAAAAACTGGCGTATAATTTCCTCCTTGAGTAAGCCACGGAACTAATGACGTTAAACCTGCTACTGCTAATTTTGCAGCCATACCAGCAAAACCTGATAATGTACCTACTGATTTTCCTCCGAAGAAATCACTTGGTAATGTTTGAACGTTACCAATTGCTGTTTGAAAACCAAATAAAATAACGGCCATAATTAAAACTGCTGTTATTGGTTCTCCTGGGTTAGCCATTGCTAATAATGATGGTAACATTATTAAACATCCTAATGTAATTACTGTTTTTCGTGTTTTATCTACAGACCAACCAGCTTTTAAACGGTTTTGTGCAAATAAACCACCAAACCAAGCTCCAAGCATTGCACCAACGTAAGGTACCCAGCCATATATACCAATACCTTTAACATCCATACCGTATACTTCAGATAAGTAAATTGGAATCCAAAAAACAAATAGCCACCATATTGGATCAATAGCTGCTGAAGCAATAATTACACCCCAACTTTGTTTTTTAGAAAGTAACTCTCCTGTATTAGGAGTGTAACCTTCATCTGGATCACCATCTTCATCTAAATCCTGATTTCTTTGTCCTGTTAAAATATATTCACGCTCTTTATCTGTAATCCAAGGGTGTTTTTTTGGCGGACTTTTTACTAAATACATCCATGGAATCAACCATAGCAAACCTACTAAACCGATGATCACAAATATCATTTTCCAATCAAAAAGTATTGTTAAAGCAGCAATAATTGGAATAGCGACAATTCCACCTATTGCAGCTCCAGAATTAAATATCCCCTGTGCCAGAGCACGCTCTTTAGTTGGAAACCACTCTGCATTTCCTTTTGCAGCACCAGGCCAGTTACCCGCTTCTGCAATTCCTAAAATTGATCTAAATATTGCAAAACTTGTTAATGAACTTGCTACTGCATGAAAAGCTGTAGCTATAGACCAAACACCTATAGATAATACAAAACCAAATCTAGTTCCAATCCAATCAAATATTTTTCCAAAAATTGCTTGCCCAAAGGCATAGGAAAATACAAATATTACTGATATAGTAGAGTATATTTGTTTTCTTTCAAAATCAGATTCGTCTGGAAATAAATCTTTAGCAATTTCAGGCCACAATACCGTTAAGGACTGTCTATCTATATAATTGATGACGGTTGCTAAAGCTATTAAAGCGACAACCCACCATCTTAATCCTTTTACTTTCATAGTCTTTTAAATTATTTGAAATATTTATTGCTTTTGTTGTTCTAATTTGTTCGAAAATTATTTACTCCTATATATAAGTAATACTATTAATCAATTTTAGCATCTACTATATCTATATTATAACAATACTGATATAATGTCTTAAAATGTATTTTCATTCTCTCTTTTGCTTTTGTTGGGTTTTGCTCTAAAATTGAATTATATATTTCAATATGTTCTTGAATACCTAATAGTGATTGACTATTATCACATACATGGTATTTTTCGAAATTAGTAATGATTTCTGGCGTGATGATTAACATAAAAGTATTCATTGTACTATTACCACTTGCTCTTGCAATCGCTAAATGAAAAAGCAAATCTTCTTCAACAGCATCTTCTCCATTTTTTACTTTAATTTCATAAGCATCTAAAGCTTCTTTCAATTGCTTTAAATCTTCATCTGTTCTGCGTAAAGCTGCTAATCTAACCGTTTTTAATTCTAATAAAATTCTTGTTTCTACTAATGATTTAAAGTCGGGATCTTCTAAACGTAAAATATCTTCCAACATACCATCCATTGCAACAGTACCAATATCTGCAATGAAAGTTCCACTCTGTGGTTTAGAAAATAATATTCCATAAAACTCTAGTTTTTGAATAGCCTCTCTTAAATTACTTCTACTTACTCCAAATTTTTCAGCTAACATTCTTTCAGATGGTAGTTTATCACCTGGCTCAAGATTTTTATAGCTAATTAACTCTTTTATATTCTTTATGATTTGTTTTTGAATATCTTGATTTTCCGCTTTGGAGATAACATCTAACTTCATATTATTATAAATTGGTATTCAAATTGGTTAACCAGATTGGTTTGTTAAAAATAAAAATTAATTTCGAGTAAAAAAATAATATATCCATTAAAAAAAAAGTTATTTCAAACTTAAAGAATATGATTATAAAAAACTGAAATTCAACACAGTAAAGGTTAAAAATAATTCTCTTAAGATTTAATTTTACACATTTTAAGCTTTAATGTGACACTTCTAATTCGTAATATTTGACTTTTGAGTAAGAACCTTGCTCTTTACTTTGAAAATAATTACCTGCTTTAAAGTAATTTTCAAAAATATTCCACCTGTTAATATCAACTCCTTCATAAACGGCATATTCTGAATTATTTAAAATAATCATCATTTTACCTTTTTCTACTTTCACTTCAAGAGTAAATTTCCTAAACCCAACTTCTGTAGGAAAATTATAGCCTTTATCATCTCCCCAAGCTTCGTCACGTAAAATATCAATATTATTTACTGATCGATTTTTAAGAATTTTTGTTTTAACTCTAATTTTTCCTTTATCCCAATAAATTTTCAATATTGGAGGAGCATTATTATCTTTTGCTCCAATTAATTTTTTTTGATTATTTGACAAACGACCATGAATCTGCATGATGATTATTCTATGATATTTTCCATCAGCATCTTTAGATACTTTTTCTATTGAGAGTTTACCTTTCATTGTACCTCCTTCTTCAAAAGTCCAATTAGTATTATTATCACCAGGTATTATTTGTTCTCTTAACTCTGTTCTTGAATATTTTGTATTTGTTGTAGTTGTATTTGGGAAAGCATGAAATACAATAGACCCATCAGTTGAATCGTTATAAAAGTATGGTTTTACAGTTTCGTTATTTGCAAAATCTAAAATTTCAGGAGATTCTAGTTCTATAGGTTTCCTTTTCTCATTTGCAATTGGTAAAGTCACTTTCCAATGACTTAAATCAATTTTTGAAATTTTTATTTTTTTATTTTTCTTACTCTTTCTCTTTTCAATTTTTAAATCCGAATCTGTAACGCTACTTTTCTTTTTTTGAGAAGTAGCGTTAACAGAAATAAGTATTATAGTCAAAAAAACTATGAATTCTTTTCGGATATTATTCATTGTAATTATGGTAATTGAATAACTTTAACATTATCAATCCATGCATCTGCTGGAGTAACTGCATAAAACATTATAGCAACTTCACCATTAGAATTAGCTGTAAATGGAATTTGAACAATTGTACCAATACCATTAGTTGTATCTGAGAATTTCCCTTCAGCTACGAAACCTTCATTAAATCCTAAGTTAGATGAAAGATTATCTACAGCATCCGCTCCATCATCATATTGACCATCAAGAATTAAACCTACTATTTTTCTTCCTCCTAAAGGATCATTTCCACTACCATCATTAATAGCATATTGATACTCTAAAATATAAGAAGCACCAGGTGTTAAATTAAGTTCTTGATATGCATATCTAGAACTAGAACTTCTAAATTCTCCTCCTGATTGACTTGAAGACCATTTAGCACCTGCTGTTTTACCTCCATTATCTGTTCCATCATAATTTAAATTAGAACCATCAGAACTAGAACCAAAAGGATTGGTTTCTCCATCTGTAAAAGTACTCCATTTCCAAAAATCTTGACCATCTGAAAAATCACCATTTAAGATAGTAGATCCAGTCATTCTTGACATATAAATATTATCTACAGTTATAGTTGCATGATCATTTGCAGTACCTGTACTACCTAATTCAAATAATATCGTTTCAAACTGAACAACTGGTGATGAGAAATCTGTAGTTAAGTCAAAATCAAGACTAGTCCATTCTCCATCAATTAAATCTATATCATCAATAACATAATTTGTAGAAGTCGCATTATCAACCAAAGTTATTTTCAATTTATCTATACCTTCTGCAAATTCAGAATACACATCAAAATGTATATCATTAGAACCAACACTGCTATAAAAAGCATCGGCAGCAACAATTTCATCACTTAATGTCAAAACTCCTGCATCACTATGCAATCTAGAAAATTCAATTAAGTTATTCCCAGATTCTAAAACTACTGCTTTACCACCAGTACCAGCTGTACCAACAGAACTTGCATCAGTAAATATGTTCAACAAATTATATAACTTAATTTCTGGTGAAGAGGGTGCATTATCTACAGATTGCACAGTGTGTGTAACTGTAATGTCTTCTGATTTAATAATATCACTCTGACCATCTGCTTTTGTAGTTACAGTTATCGTATAATCTGTAGAAGCATTAATATTAGGATAATCGTAAGAAGCTGATTCACCTTGTAACGCAGTAACAATATTTCCGCCATCTCCAAAATCAATTTCATAAGAATCAACTCCTACCGATAATGGTTTTACAGTAACAAAAGTACCATCGCCACTCGACTCTACATCGAAACTTGAAAAGACACTCGTAGTAGAACCACCTGATGATTCTACTGGATTAATTGTGATAAATTCATCGTCATCACATGACATCATAAGGCCTGTTATTAGCAGAGCACTTATTCCTTTATTTAATAAATTCATAATTTTTTGTTTATTTATTTGTTTACTTCTAGATGTTGATAATATTTATGATGATTAATAATCTTAACCAACGTTATCAACATGGTAAAATGAATGTAAAACTCCATTAATTAATATAGAAATACTTTCGATAAAATTAATTAAGCATTTCTATATTAACATTTTAATGGATCTAATAATTATATTCTATCGATGCTAATTTTAGAAAATCTAACCTCAGTACCTGCATATTCAATATTAAATCTTATGTTCTCTGTTTCATCATTTGTATTAAACCTAAATGAAATTTCTTCATAACTAGAAGCACTAGCAGATAACGGAATTGATTGGCTTAGTAATGCTCCACCTGTATCTGCATCTTCAATTAAAAGCGCACCAGCAGAAGTACCTGAAGATTTACTTACATACCAAAATGTAACTTCATACGTTGTCCCTGAAACCACACGAATACTTTGATCAAGAAAGTTTGAACTACTACTTAATTTAGCTGCACCATTATCTTCTGGAGGTGTTGGAGAAGAACTTGCTGAATAAGAACTCGTAGTTCCTCTATCTACTCCAGCCCAAGGCGTTCTTGGGTCACATAGAAAATCTTGACATTGAAATGCTGCTATTAGTTCATCTACAATTTCAACATCTATAGTAACAGTTGAGCTTACTCCATTTCCATCACTAGAAGTTAGTGTAACAGGGTAAGTACCCTCACCAGGAAAAGTATAAATAGGATCTTTTTCTGTTGAGCTTTCTCCACCACCAAAATCCCATAAATAAGAAGATGCTTCGGTAGAAAGATCAAAGAAAGTTAAAGTGGCAAAATTATCTTGACTTGCTGTATAATCAAAATTAGCTGTTGGGAATATGGTATCTTCTTTAGAACCAGCATCTGGCAATTCATCACGAAAAGTATCAGAACCAACACAACTAACAAAAGCACCTGTTGCAATTACACTTAAGAGTAACAAGGTTGTTTTACGGAAAATATTTTTTTTATTTTTCATCGTTTAAAAGTTTTTTAAAATTAATATCCCGGATTTTGTGTTAAAAGGCCACCGCTTATATTTATTTCTCTTGCAGGAATAGGTAATAACAATTTTCTAGGATCAAATGAATATCCCATCTCTGTAGAATGAGCACTAAGTACATCAACTGCAACACCGAATCTAAGAAGATCGAACCAACGTTGGTTTTCAAACGCTAACTCTACTCTTCTTTCAGTTAAAAGGTCTTGTTTCGTTATATTAGAAACGACATCAGTTAAACCTGCTCTATCTCTTACTGCTTGGAAAGAATTTAAAGCTGCAGTACTACTAGTTTCTGTCCCGCCTGCCATAATTGCCTCAACATGCATTAAAAGAACATCTGCATAACGTAAAACAATATAATCGTTTCCAGCATTACGAGCACTTACACCATAGGTTGGCGGTGTAATTGTAATATCAGAACCTTCTGGTAGGAATTTAGCTACTTCATTTTCATCATCTAAAAGTACTCCATTCAAGTTGGTAATAGATGTTGCTGTTCTATTTCCTCCAAAGGCAACGAAATCTAATTTTAAATTCTCATTAACAATGTTTTGACCATCATCTGAACCTGCTCGAGTTGAAGAAGTAAATTCAGCCGAAAAACTTTGACTTTCTGAACTATTACCAGTTTGGTATTGGATAGCAAAAATAATTTCGTCATTTAATTCAGAATAAAATACGTCATTAAAATTATCTTCTAAATCAAATTGTGAGCTATTAATTATAGCCTCACATAACCCTTGTGCAGCAGTATAATTAGGAGTAGGCTGTGTCATGTAAGCTTTTGCTAAAATACCTTGTGCAGCTGCTTTCGATGCTCTTGATTTAGATGAATTATCTAAAACATTTACTGCTTCTTGTAAGTCAGATACGATTTGAGCGTACACTTGTGCTTCTGGAATTCTAGTAAATAAGGCTTCATTTTCAGTAGGGTTAACTACTGAAGTTACCAAAGGTACATCACCAAACATTCTAACCAATTTAAAATAAGCATAAGCTCTTAAAAATTTAGCTTCACCAGCATATCTTGCTTGATTACTTTCGTCTGCAAGATCAATAAAGTCTAATATATTATTAGCTCTAAAAACTACTTCATACATAGAAGCATAATAATCTTCAGATTCTACATTATTGGCATTAACAACGTATCTGTGAAAATCTGCTTTTGAACCTTCAAGTGTTGCATTTCTAGTATTATCGGTACGGTGCTCCGTTAAAAGGTGCTCGAACTGTATACCTCTATTGAAATCAGTAATATTAGATTCCGTATTGCTATTAACTCCTTGAATTGCATCATAAATTCCATTAAGGCCTGATAATACATCTGTATCAGATTGAAAGAACCCATCTACTGCAACTGCAGTATCTGGTAATGGATTTAAATACTCATCAGTATCACAGGAAACTAAAACAGACACTGCTGCTGCAAAAATTAAATATTTTATATGTTTCATAATTTTTTCTTTTTTATATTAAAAGTCAATGTTCACACCAAAAGTTACCGTTTTATATATAGGAGTACCCGCTCTTTGAGAACCATAAGCTCTTGGGTTACTACCATCTATATGTTCTGGATTAAAACCATGGTAATCAGCAGCAGTTATATAAACTAAATTCTGAGCACTTGCATAAAGTCTTAAACCACTTAAACCTAATTGCTTTGATACATCTTTAGGGAAGTTATATCCAAGATTTACATTACGTAATGAGAAATAATCTGCGCTTGCAATAACCTCACTTGTTAAAACCTTTTCTTGTAAAAAAGATACATCACTCACAAGACCATCAGCAACTGCTTGTTCTTTTCCTCCACTTCTTGTTGCATTACCAAACCAATTGTAAAAATATTGATCTCCAATATTATTTACCTGAGCACCTAAACTACCTTGAACCATGAAAGAAAAATCAAAATTTCCAATTTCAAATTCATTAGAAAAACTATATACTAAATCAGGATAAGGAGTTCCTAAAATTGTTTTGTCTTCTTCAGTAATTAAACCATCACCATTTAAATCTTTAACAATAATATCTTCAGACTCACCATTAATTCGGTTCCAAGGATTATTAACATATGTTGTTCTATAAGAAGTTTCATCAAAAGCCTCTTCATCAACTACATAACCCCAGAAAGAAGATATAGGCTCTCCAATTCTGTTAATCCACTGAGAACCTCTATCATAATCATCTTCGATTAAAGCATTGTTTGAATTACCAAAGCTTAGTAATTCATTTTTATTTGTAGAAGCTATTATTGTAGAATTCCAAGAAAATTTTTCATTTGAAATATTTTTAGTTCTAAATTCAAGTTCAAAACCACTGTTTTGTACCTTACCTAAGTTCACAATACCACTATCAAATCCTGTTACATATGAAACAGGGTTATTTAGTAACAATTGATCACTAGTTCTTTGATAGTAATCAATAGATCCTGATATTTTATTATTAAAAAATCCATAATCTAAACCAACAGTAAATTCTTTTGAAGCTTCCCATTGCAATAGTGTGTTAGCAATATTAAGCGGAGATACACCAGACTCAATACTTCCGTTACTAATTGAATTAGAATTCTGCAACAATGCCAAATAAGGCCATGCATTAACAACAGCATCACCTACATTAAAATTTTCTGCTCCAGTAAGTCCGTAACTAGCTCTGAATTTTAAAGTATTAACAGCGTCACTTTCCAATAAGAAATTTTCTTTAGCAACATTCCACCCTAAAGATACAGCTGGGAAATTACCCCACTTCGTGTCTACACCAAAAACAGAACTACCGTCACGTCTGATTGAAGCATTAACTAAATATTTACCTGCATACGCATAATTAACTCTGGCGAAATACCCTAATTTCTTAAGTTCAGTGTTAATTTCTTGAGGAAGATCAACAAAGGTAGCACCTTGAAAGTTTTTAAGTAAATCATTTGAAAACCCACTACCTTCAACAATAGTTTCTTCAGATGTTCTTTTCTGAATCGTAGCACCTACTAGTAAATTTAAATCATGATCATCATTAAAAGTTTTCGTATAATTTAAGGTGTTATCTGAAATAATTCTAATATTAGATCGGTTAGCTAAATAATATGCAGAGTTTGCATTACCACTCGCATGATAAAGTGTACCATCGTAACGTGTTCTTTTTCTCTGCTCAAGAGTAACACCTAAAGATGTTTTAGCAGTAAGTCCATCAGCAATTTCATAACTTAAATAAGTAGAGCCAAATAATTTAGTATTAAACTCAAAATGCTCTCTTTCAACATATTGAGCATATGCATTAGAATCACCAGAGGTACGTGGCCTACTAGTACTACCATCTCCATTTAAATCTAATTCTACAAGATGGTTTTCATAGAAGTAATCTCCTACACCAACATCTGGATAAATATCTCTATCAATAAATTGAAGTGATTCTTCTGTATGGTAAATTGGCAACCAAGGTGATTGACGCATAGGGTTATGTATTGATGTAGGCAGTCTTCTTTGTTTTGTATAAGAAGGTGTCGCTCTAATACCAAATCTTACTTTATCACCAATTTTTGAATCTACTTTCATGTTTGCAGAAAACAATTTATAATCATCAGTAATTACTACACCCTCATCATGAAGATATCTTAAGGAAGTACTAAATTTGGTATCTTCAGTACCACCTCTTGCAGATAAAGAGTGACTTGTAATATTTCCTCCATCAAAGAAAACATCTTGCCAATCTCTATCAACACCAGTAGTTTGAACTAACAATTGTGCATATTGTGTTTCATTAGAAAGTACTCCTGTTGCAGCTTGTTCTTTTGCTGCCCAATCAGAAACGCTTTTTCTATAATCGTCACTGCCATGTGCTGTTTTAAAACCAGTATATGTTTGATAGCTAAATTTTGTTTTTCCAGCTTTACCACTTTTTGTAGTAATCAAGATTACTCCATTAGAACCTTCACTACCATAAATAGCAGCAGAAGCAGCATCTTTTAAAACTTCAAAAGATTCTACATCGTTCATATCAAGGTTTCCTAAAAAATCTGAACTTACAACTACTCCATCAATAACTAGCGCAGGGCCAGAATCAGCAGTTACAGATCCAATACCTCTAATCGTAATAGTTGGAGCTCCACCTGCTTCAGCATTTGTAGCCTGAATATTAACCCCAGATACTTGACCGACAAGAGCATCATCAACTCTTGCTACAGCAATTTGATCTAACGTCTCATTGGTTACCTTAGAAATAGAACCTGTAATCGTAGATTTCTTTTGTGTTCCATAACCTACAACAACAACTTCTTCAAGTTGGCTAGCATCTTCTGCTAAAGTTATATTTAAAGTTTTTTGGTCAGAAATTATAACTTGCTTAGAAGTATAACCAATATAAGAGAAGCTAAGTACATCTCCTTTATTTACTGAAATCTCATATATACCATCAAAATCTGTAGCGGTACCTTTTGTTGTTGTTGCTATTACAACATTCACACCAGGTATAGGTACATTATTTGCATCAGATACAACACCTTTCAACTGGTAGCTGTCTTGCGCATAAAGCGAAATATTTAGCAACGTAATTGCTATTAATAATAGTTTAGTTTTAAATTTCATTTGTGATTTTGTTAAGTTAATTCTGTTTAGCTTAATCAATAGGATAAAATATCTCCTATACTTTACTTTACAAGATCACAACTGTTGTAATTAGTTGTTCTAATTTGTTATTTTTGTATAACAATTAATGTAAAGCATTGAATGTGTTCAAATTTCTTCTAATCTTTAATAGAAGTGATCAAATTAAGAGGATAGGTTGCAGCCTATCCTTTTTTATTTTATTCTTTTAAGGTTACTTTCCATCTCTTGAGCTTGTTTAGTTAATATTGAATTTTTTCTGGTTACCCAAATTGGTTCACCACTTTAGTTAACCAAATATATGTTATTACTTTGTTAAAAAAAAGAAAATTCCACATTTTAAGTACATTAAAATGTGGAATTTTTATTTTTAGAAGCAATATTTGTTCAAATCGATAATTTGATTGTTAATTTTCCATGAAAGTTTGTGTAAATTGAACTAAATTCATCAATTAACCTACCTGCTCTTTTACAGGAAATACAATACATACAAGAGATATTCTATAAAAAGAGGATTTTTATTTAGTACATTTCTGCAATTAACTCAAGTTCAATACTTATCGTGTAGAAAAATTTAAAATTATAATGATAAATTATACTTTTCAAGTATAATTTATCATTATAAAAGACATTATCTTGTAATACCCTTTGTTAACTTTGTCTTAAATTTAAGATAAAGTTTAATTTAATTAAGTATTTATAATTTATTTAAAATAATAAACACCAGTCCACTTGTAATTAATATTATTAATTTTCAACTTATGATCCGTTTCTTTCGAAGCATTTGTGTTTGATGTTATAAACAGCTTAGTATTACCATCTACATTTGTTATTTGAACTGCAGTATAATCTTCAGTATCCAAAATTACTTTTAATTCCTTTATATAACTATTTGAATTAACTGCCGATTCTGAAACAGTACTATACCCCCCATGAGCTTCTATAGCAGAAACAAAAAGCGTGTTTTTAGTGTTTTTTCTTCTTAACATTAATGCAGCTTCTCTTCTTAAGTTAAATTCTGGATCGTTTGCTCCTATTCTTGTAAAAAGCAACTCATCATCATTACTCGTTACAGTTGTTAACGTGTAAAATTTACCTTTATTTAACCAAGATAATTTACTATTATCTGTTGAAGCCTTAGCAGAACCTTCTATAAATAAATGTTGGTAACCATTTTTATCACCCAACGTTTTTAAAGTTTCAGGAGTTTTATAAACAAAATTGGTGTTTAAAACTTGACCTAAAAAATAATAAGGAAAATCGTATTGATTAGCAGTTTTCGAAGTTACTTTCATAATATCTAAAACATAAGGTTTTTCAAAATCCTCATCTTTAATAACAGCTATAGTACGCAACATTTCTGTGCCAGGGTATGCATTAGCTTCTTTTGCACTTGCTATTTGAACGTTTTCATTTTCTGAAGAAAAATAATGCAACACTGAATGATGCTGACTACCTATTTCATATTTACCACCAAAATGAGAGGTTTCATTTTGCGTTACTGTATTATGTGCAATAGTTTGTTTAGCCCATGTTTTATTTTCCTTTAGGTAATTCCCACCTCCTTTTTGCTCAATATTAACAAAACGCGCTAATCCATAATCTTGAATTACTTCTTCTCCTTTTTCATATAAAGAATACGACAACTTATCATAATGCCCATGACTAGAGCCTTGTGCTGCATATTTAAATACAAGCTCTATATCTTCATTTCTTAAAATACCAACACCACCTTGATTTCCATCTGGTCCATCTGATAAATTAATTGATTTTTTATCGAATGGTTTTGCTTCTCCATTTTTTATACCAAGTGCAACTGCTAAACCAGAATCATCTAACAATACCTTATTTTGCTCTTTTGCAATAGTTAACAATCCAGGGTCTTGTTTTCCGAAATGATAAGAAATATCTACCGCTGTAACTAAAGCATCATTATAATAAGACATTCCCTTTTGACCGTCATTAAGTGGAAAAAACTCTCCATCTGCATCAGATAAATTTAAAAGTGCATTAATAGATTTTAAAAGTACTCCATCTTTATATTCAAAAATTTTCATTTCTGGTTTAACATTATGCAATCCTTCTGCAAAAATTAAAAAAGGATACATTGCATAACGTTGGTAATATGGACCTTCATTATAATAACCATCTGGCGAAAAAGGCTCTTCTATATTCGCTAAAAAACCTGCTTTACCATTTTTATTTAAAAAACCTCCATCATCATCTTTCGCATTTGTATCTAAATTCACTCCTTTAATACCATATAAAGCACGATCAATTAATTCCTGGTCATTCATTACTAAACCAATCATACCTACAGCTGCATTTCCCCAAGTACTATGGTTGTGAACTCTTTGGTAAAATTGTGGACTATCTACCGAAATATGATCTGCGAATGGTTTAAACAAGTTTGTTTCTAGCTTATTACGTTCTTCTTCTGATAAATAATTATAAATACAATCGTAAGCTTGACTCACGTAAACCAACCAGTTAGAATCGTTCAAACATTGCCAAAATAATTTACCTCTTGCATAAGACCTTGTTTTAGGGTGTAACGGTAATGTTTTATACATACCTTCATATTGCATTAACATGTCTTTCACATACTTCGCATACTTCTCATCATCTAAAATCTGATATAAAACACCAGCTTTTTGTAGTACTATCATATTACGCTTATGACGAACATGCGTGTAACCCCCAGAGTAATCTTTTGGAATTGGCGTTTCTATTCCTGAAGCAATTTCAGCATCTATCTCTTCCTTAACAGCTTTTAATGTGTTATCAAATATTGGAATATTACCTAATTGTGCTCTAATATCTTTAACACCTTGAGCTGTTAAAATTAAGTTAGGGTGTTCTTGTGCATTCATCGTAATCGTTACGCAAAAAAGGACACAAAAAAAGATAATTCTATTCGACATTTGTTATTGATTTTTTCTATCACTAAATTTTCATATTATATATTGTTGTTTAGCTACTAAATGAACACAATAGTAAATATCTAAATAACAGCGTTATAATATAAGTACAGCAATAATTGGTTTACCAATTTGGTCTACCAAATATACAGGTATTTATTTATTAAGCAAAAAAATAGCTCAAAATATACTAAGTCGCTAATAAATACGCATTATAACTACCATTTTAGGAACATTATCTATAAAAAATCATTCCTAATTTATCCTTAATTTATGTGAAGTATTATTTATTATAATTATTTTTGAAAAAGACACATGGCTTAAAAAATGCAAGAAGAACTTCAACAAAATTACGGCTCTATATTTGAAAAACAATTATTAGACGAAATTGTAACTGTAGGTACTATTAAAGAAGTAGCTAGTGGCTTTAAGCTAATAGAAATCGGGAACTATATAAAAAGTATGCCCTTACTCCTTTCTGGCGCAATTAAAATATTGAGAGAAGATAAAGATGGGGATGAGTTATTGCTTTATTATTTAGAAAAAGGAGAAACTTGCTCAATGACGTTAACTTGTTGTCTTTCTGAATCTAAAAGCGAGATACGAGCAATAGCTGAAACAGAAACAAAATTAATAATGATTCCGATTGAAAAAATGGAAGAATGGACTGCAAAGTATAAAACTTGGCGAAATTTTGTTTTTGAAAGCTATCATAAACGTTTAACTGAACTTTTAAACACTGTAGATTCTATAGCTTTTCAAAACATGGATGAACGCTTAATCGGTTATTTAAAAGAAAAAATCAGAATAACTAATGAATCGAATATTCAAAATACACATCAAGAAATTGCTTATGATTTACATACATCACGTGTAGTCATCTCTAGATTACTTAAAAAACTTGAAGAATTAGGTAAAATAAAATTAAACAGAAACTATATAGAAATTATAAATCTATAAGCTTTTCTGTTTTTTTTTAAAACCGTGAATATTCTGTCGTACAAAATCTTTAGGAAAATCAGTATCTCCCTCAAACCCAAGTTTAATAGTTCCACTATCTTCTGGAATATGATTTGTTTTAAAAATATAATCCCATAGGCTTAAACTAATTCCAAAATTAACACCACAGGTATTTTCTGGAAATTCATAAGCATGATGATACAAGTGCATTACAGGGTTATTAAATAAATACTTAAAAGGGCCCCATGTAATTTTTATATTAGAATGATTGAAATGCCCAATTGCTATTGCTACAAAATGTACAATATAAGCTTCATTAGGCTCAAAGCCCCCTATAATCATAACTGCTAAAGTCTTTAAGGGTTTGTATAACACATTCTCCATCCAATGGTAGCGCATATGCGCAGCAAACCCCATTTCTTTTACACTGTGGTGGACCTTATGAAACTCCCACAAAAAAGGGAATTTATGCAACATAACATGGGTAAACCACTGTACAAAGTCAGAAATAATAAAGAAAATCAATAATTGCCCCCACATTGGCCAAGGTGAAAAATCGATTAAAGCTGCACTTTTTGAGTGTATCCCAAATTCTAAAAACAATAACTCAAAAACTTTATAAAAACCACTAATTAAAATTGAAAAAACAAAAAAATTAAAAAACATATAAAATGCATCTAACCAAAAATCTTTTCGAATTATAGACTGATTCTTTCGCCAAGGAAATAAACTTTCTAACCCCCAAACCAAAAGGGATATTAATAATAATCCCCAAAAATAATTAGTATACCATGGCACCTCAAACAGGATAGATTTCCATGTCCAATTTACAGTAGCCATAAATGCTTTTAGAAAAGCGTTTAAATATTCAATCATATATATTTAAAATAGTTTTAAGCTTTTTTTAATTTTCAAGAACATACCATTCTACATTTTTTAAATTACCTCTTCTACCTTTTTGATCTGGAGCATAATAGGTAGACAAATAGGTAAGAATTGGCTCTTCTGATTCGCCTAAATCCCATAAATTTTGTGTTTCCTGCATCCAACGAATTGTTGCCAACCACTTTTCTTTAGACATTCTGTTTTGTGTTACCAATTTAGCAGAATGACAATTGGTACAATTATTAACTACTTGCATTAAACCTTCCCCTTCTACAAAACCAGTTCTAAGATGAATTCCATTTTCAACTTTATTATAATCATCTGAATCAGGTACAACTACATAATCAGATGTCGATACTTCTTTAGTCGTATTTTTTGATGGATAATTAATTTTATAAAGCAATATTCCTATAATAATCACAAAACTCACTAACAGAATAACTAAAAGCTTGTGAAATTCTTTTACAGTTTGTCTAAATTTTTCATCAAAACTCATGCTTCTACTTTTACTGCAATTCTATGGCATGCATTATTTAAATAACCTTTTGGATTCCAACCTGGTACCAACATAGGCTGTCCTTCTCCATTACCGTCAATTGCTTTTGCCCAAACTTCATAATAACCTTCTTTTTGAAATTTTATTGAGGTAGAAAAATGCTGCCACGCGAAGTTATTTACAGCATCTTTTAACATACAAACATGCCATGTGCTACCAAAATCAATTGAATATAAAACTTTATTAACTTTTAACTCTCCCGCCCAAGCATGGCCTCTTATCTCTAATTTTTTATTCAATTTTATTACCGCACCAGATTTAGGGTAGGTGATTAATGATTTTACAGGCATCGATTCTATAATGCGCATATCCTCATTTTTCACCTTATCGCCAGGTGCCACAGGGTTACGCGGTACTCGGTATGATGACCCTGTCATTTTTTCTCCATCATGCTCTTTATTTCGTATGCTTATTCTGTTTAACCATTTTCCAGAAGCTGAAGCTGGATAACCACCAGCTACTAAACGCAAAGGGTACCCATGTACTAACGGAATTTCTTCTCCATTCATTTTAAAAGCTAGTAAAGTTTCCTCTTGTAATGCTTTTGCTATTGGAACTCCTCTTGAAATAGGTTCTTTTGCTACATCGCCACTTAGATGAGTATCAGCAGCATGATATCCTATATAAACTGCAGAATCTTTAATTCCAACATCCAACAATACATCTTTAAGCCTTATACCTGTCCACTTAGCACAATAAACAGCTCCTATAGTCCATTGGTTACCTTTTGCAGGAGGATTGAACTCACTACGACCATTGCCACCACATTCTAGCGTTAGTTGATAGGTGTATTGTTTAAATTTAGTTTTAAGATCTCTTAATGTATATGTTTTGGTTTGATTTACTGACTCTCCATCAAAAGTTAATGTCCATTTTTCAGCATCGATATTTTCAGGAAGATTACCATTATTTCTAATAAAAATTGCTGAATTTGGAGTAACATCATCATCTAATAGATGTGCTTGTGCTTCTATATTCCAAGGTTTATCATTTAATACAACCATTTGTTTATTTTTACCAAACAACTTAAAAGGGTCTTTATCTTGTAATGCCAGAATCGTGTAATCTCCTGGTAATTTGTTTCCAAAAACTATATTCAATCCTATTAAGCTAGACACTGTTGCTAGTGCTGTACCTCCAATAAATTTTCGTCTTTCCATAAAACTGCAAAAGAATTTAAACCTTAAAAATACTGTTTTTAAAAATAGGTTTTAGTAACAAAAGTTACACTCATATCATCTGTTATTTTAAACACTCGTTCTATATTAAAAATGCTTATTAACTAATATCTACAAGCAAAAATGCTTGAGAATAAAAAGTTAACACTTTAAGTAACTAATGTTACCTAATATTAAACCTTTGAGTCGTATTTTTACAAGACTATTTTGCAAATCACTAAAAGTCCAGAATTATGGAAGATATGCTTTTCTACGATAGGATGCAGTTCGCGTTTACGATCACTTTTCATTACTTATTTCCCCAATTAACTATGGGGTTATCTCTTTTGATTGTTTATTTCAAAGGAAAATTTTTATATAACAAAATTGAAAAATATAATGATGCTGCTAAATTTTGGATGAAAATATTCGCCTTAAATTTTGCAATGGGTGTTGTTACAGGTATTCCTATGGAGTTTCAGTTTGGAACCAATTGGGCGAAATTTTCAGAGCTTACAGGTGGTATCATTGGTCAAACTTTGGCCATGGAAGGGATGTTTTCCTTCTTTTTAGAATCTTCTTTTTTAGGACTCTTTATTTTTGGTGAAAAACTATTAGGTCATAAGCTCCATTTTGTAACTGGGTTTCTTGTTTTTTTGGGATCATGGGCTAGTGGTTATTTAATAATCGCAACACATTCGTGGATGCAACATCCGGTAGGTTTTGAAATTTTAGAGAACGGAAAATTTGTACTCACTAATTTTGGTGCTTTATTCTCTAATCCTTGGCTATTACCTTCATATTTACACAACCAATTAGCTTCTTTAATTACCGCATCATTTGTTGTTGCTGCTATTGGCGCCTTTTATATCTTAAATAACAAACACAATGAATTTGGTAAAATATTTGTAAAAACTGGTGTCGGTTTTGGCTTTGTAGCAAGTGTTTTAGTTGCTTTCCCTACGGGAGATTTAGTTGCCAAAAATGTGGTTAAATATCAACCTGTAACTTTTGCAGCTATGGAAGGTATTTTCGAAACGGAAGAAGGCGGTGCCGAAATTGTGTTAATCGGGCAACCTAATACTTTAGAAAAAAAATTGGACAATAAAATTGCTGTTCCTAATATTTTAAGCTTTCTAACCTATCAAAAATGGGATGCTGAAATAAAAGGTTTAAATGAATTTGATGAGAGTGTGCATCCACATAATATACCTGGCTTATACTATGCTTATCATATTATGGTTGGTTTAGGTACTATTTTTATTGGAGTATTATTTTTTGGAGTTGTGCAATTATTTAGAAAAAAACTATACACTACAAAGTGGATTTTATGGTCTTTGGTGTTTTTACTTCCGTTTCCATATATTGCAAATACTATGGGTTGGTATACTGCAGAATTAGGCAGGCAACCATGGCTTGTTTACAACTTATTAAGAACAACAGCTGGTGCATCGCCAACAGTATCTGCAGGTAATACCCTATTTACTTTATTAGGTTTTGTTGCTTTATATCTCTTACTCGGGCTACTCTTTTTATTACTAGCAGGAAAAATAATTAATAAAGGCCCTGAACTTATAAAAGAATAATTATGGAACTATTTTGGTATATTGTTTTAATGACCATGTTAGCTGTTTATGTTATTTTAGATGGTTATGATTTTGGAGCAGGAATTATACATTTATTTTTTGCTAAAACAGAGAAAGATAAAAAAGCTATTACAAATTCTATCGGTCCGTTTTGGGATGCTAATGAGGTTTGGTTAATAGCATCTGGCGGGGTTTTATTCTTCGCTTTTCCTACACTTTATGCATCATCTTTTAGTGGTTTTTATTTACCATTAATTATGATTTTATGGTTGCTTATTTTTAGAGCAATTGGGCTTGAACTTCGTGGTCAAATACACAATAAAATGTGGGAGGTTGTTTGGGATAAAGCTTTTGGAATATCTAGCTTACTACTAGCCTTATTTTTTGGCGTAGCATTAGGTAATATTGTTCGTGGAGTAAATCTAGGTATAGTTACCGACGGAGTATCAACTCAAGAGCCACATTATTTCTTTTTACCGCTATGGAACCCTACTTTTAGCCCACAAGCCGAGCATTTAGGCATATTAGATTGGTTTACAGTTTTACTTGGTATAATCGGAGTTGTTTCTCTAACAATTCACGGAGCTAATTGGATTATTTTCAAAACCAATTCTAATTTAAACACTAAACTACGAAAGGTTATTTTTAACCTTAATTTTGTATTACTCGCATTAATAATTATATCGCTATTTACATGGCACATAATTGAGCCAAAGCCATTTCATAACTTTATTGAAATGCCTTGGTTATGGATATTTCCTTTAATCACTTTTACAGGTTTATTTGGCTTATTTAAAGTAAGATCGTTTAAAAAAGATGGCTTAGGTTTTTTATTCTCTACTTTATTTTTATTTGGCGGACTTACAACTACTGTGGCATCAATATTTCCAAAAGTATTACCCTCTACAAACTCTATCAACCCTAGCTTAACTATTTATAATGTAGCTGCTGATGAGTATGGCCTATCTGTAGGCGTTTATTGGTTTTCAATAGCTGTAGTTTTAGTTATTATTTATATGATTATTCAATATCGTGTATTTAAAGGTAAAATGGATGATGTTGGTTATGGAGAGCATTAATTTTTGCAATAAACTGACAACATAAATTATTCAAGCTTAGATTTTCAAAATCGTACTTAAAAAGTATTTAGTTTTCGTTATTTTTGAAATGACTAAAACATAATTAAAAATGAAAAAAGTAACCTTATTTGCTGCTTTACTTGCTATGGCATGTAATTCATCGCAAAAAACTGTAGGTGATAAATCTACAGAAAACGGCTCTGAAATGGATCCTAAACCATATGCTGAAACTATTACTGAAAATGAATTGAAAGAGCATTTGTATATTTATGCTTCTGATGAATTTGAAGGTAGAGAAACTGGTAAGCCAGGGCAAAAAAAAGCTGTAGAATATTTAGCTGATCAATATAAAAAACTAGGCATTCCTCCTGCTCAAGCAAATGGTGATTATTTTCAAAAAGTACCTTTAACAGTTAGCAAATTACCTGATGGTTCTTTAATATTAAATGGTGAAACTTACGAAAACGGAAATAACATCTTAACCTTTTCTGCTGCTAATGGCACATATTCAGAATTAATATACGCTGGTTTTGGTATAGATGATGAAACATATTCTGATTATAAAAATATTGATGTAAAAGGAAAAGTGGTTTTTGTAAAAGCAGGTGAACCTACAAATGCTGATGGCACTTATAGCGTTACAGGGTCAACTGAAAAATCAGTTTGGAGTAATAGATCTGAATCTGTTACTAAACGTTTTGAAGCCGCTAAAAATAACGGCGCTGCAGGTGTTCTTTATTTTGATGAAAATAATTTTGGGCGTTTTAAAAGTCGTTTTGACTATATGAAAGCTAATGATAGTGGTAGAATGGCTATTAAAGAAGAGAAAAAAGATAACTTCTTTACAATTTTTATTGATGGAAATTTAGCAAATACAATTGTACCTAATATAGCATTAGAGAATACTCCTAAAATTATTAATACTACCATTGATTTTAATATAAAAAGTGCTGATGAAGACGTTGACTCTGAAAATGTAGTTGCTATTCTAAAAGGATCTGAGAAGCCAGAGGAATATTTAGTGATTTCATCTCATTTAGATCATATTGGTGTTACAAAAGATGGTGAAATTAATAACGGAGCTGATGATGACGGCTCAGGAACTGTTGCTTTATTAGAAATCGCTGAAGCCTTTAAAAAAGCTGCTGATGAAGGTAAGGGTCCTAAAAGATCTATTGTTTTTTTACATGTAACTGGTGAAGAAAAAGGTTTATTAGGTTCTCAATATTATTCTGATTTTGACCCTATATTTCCACTTGATCAAACAGTTGCTGATTTAAATATAGACATGATTGGCAGAATAGACCCAAAAAGAGATGGTGACCGTAATTATATTTATTTGATTGGTTCAGATAAGCTGAGTACTGATTTGCACAATGTATCAGAAGAAGTAAATAAAAAGTACATGAATATAGAGTTAGATTATACTTATAATGACGAGAATGATCCTAATAGATTTTATTACAGAAGTGACCATTATAATTTTGTGAAAAATAATATTCCTATCATTTTTTATTTTAATGGTACACATGCAGATTATCATGCTCCTGGTGATACACCTGATAAAATCAACTATGATCTTTTAGAAAACAGAACTCGATTAGTATTTTATACAGGTTGGGAAGTTGCTAATAGAAAAGATAGATTGTTAGTAGACAAAGCCAATAAATAAAAATACTGCTTCAGCTAAAAGGGGGTAATTAGTTTTAGGACTAATTACCCCTTTTTTATATAAAATTAAGGCACAAAAAAAGCCTTATATAGAAATATAAGGCTTTATACTTTTGGGTGGAAGACCGGGTTCGAACCGGCGACCCTCGGTACCACAAACCGATGCTCTAACCAGCTGAGCTACAACCACCATTTGTAAGCGGTTGCAAATTTAGATTTTTAGTTGTTATCTACAAAATAAAATAATCGTTATTTTTAAAATAATTAGCATTTTTTTTAAATAAACTCTATAACAATCATTTAAATAATATTTAAGATCATTAAATTAAAAAAATTGTAATTTTATAACTTCACAAAAAGAAAGGTCTTTCTTTCATATAAAAACTGATTCTCGATTAAATAAACATTTTTTCAGTTGTACAACACATAAATAAGCAGTTTCACAACAGAAATTAGAAGTTTGAAAAATGATCATTTATTTTTATATGATTCAACAAATAATTTAAAACCAAGTATGGTTCGTTTTTTATACTATATATCATACCTTAAAAAAGGCATTGCTTTACTCCTCTTTTTAAGTATTACTACTATTACATTTGCTCAAGAAAAAAAATTAGACAGCTTAAAAGTCGTTCTTAAAAAAATTAAGAATAATAAAACTCCAGAATATATAGATGTTTTAAATAGTATTGGAAAACAATATTATTATGTCAATCTAGATAGTTTAAAATTTTATGGCGAAAAAGCACATAAAATAAGTGCTGAAATACAATATACTAATGGAGAGATAGATGCCTTAATATGTTTAGCCAACTATTACTTTAATTCGGGTAAAGGTGACAAATCTTTAGAACTTTTAAATACTGCTACAATACTTGCTAAAAAATATAACGTAATTGATAGGCATGCTAGCGTTTTAAATTTAATAGGCCTACAAAAAGCTGCTGTAGGAGATTATTCTAGTGCTTTAAAAAATTACTTAAAAGGAATAGAATTAGCAGAAAGTGTAAAAAATATAAAGCTACTCTCCATAATTAACGAAAATGTTGCGCTATTATATTTTAGACAAAAAGATTATGTATTGTCTTTACAATTTCACAAAGAAGTTGAAAAATTTAATACGTTACTTAATGATGAAGTTTTTTCAAGTATGACAGACATTAATATGGCTGAGGCATATTTAAAAAGTAACGATATACAAAATGCTAATAAATACATAAACTCATGTATTGCTGTTTTTGAAAAAAATGAAATTTTAGAATGGTTAGCTTTTGCATATCAAATAAAGGGGCTAGTTTTTTATAAACAAAAAAATTATACAATATCTCTATTCTGGTATACTAAAAGTTTAGATATACATAAAACTATTAATGATGATAGATACAAGGCTGTTTTGTTAAATGACATGTCTGAATCTTATTTACATCTTGAAAACTATATTGAAGCTGAGAAAAAAGCTTTTGAAGCCTTGGAGATAACAACTAGATTAAATTTATTAAATGATGAAATAATAACCTATGAGTTATTATATAAAATTAATAAAGGAAATGGTTTGACTGATAAAGCCTTAAGGTATCATGAAAATTACAAAGTTTTATCTGATTCTATTACAAGAATAGACAACCTAAATAGTTTAGAGGTTTTAAAAGCTAAAAAAGAATTTGAAAAAAAAGAAGAATATCTGATTCTCGAAAATCAAAAAAAAGAAGCCAAACAAAATCTATTTTTAATTATAGCCATAATTGTATTATCTACGCTGGGGCTTTTAATATTTTTGTTAACAAAACAATCAAAAACTCGTAAAACTTTTAACAAACAATTACAAATTAAAACAACTGCTCTTGAAAAAAGAGAAAACGAATTAAATCTCATTAACGCTACAAAAGACAAGTTGTTTTCAATAATTGGTCATGATTTAAGAGGCCCAATAAATGCTTTAGGTAGTGTATTAGGTTTAGTTAAAAATAATGAAATTACAGTTGCTGAGTTTTTTGATTTTACTCCTAAATTAAAGAACGATGTTGATGCTATTTCTTTTACCTTAAACAACCTCTTATCATGGGGTAGAAGTCAAATGTCAGGTTCAGTAACTAATCCAAGTCATATAAATTTATTTGAATTAATAAATAATAATGAAAATTTCTTACGTGAATTAACTTATAATAAATCCATTCACATTAAAAATTATGTTTCGGAAAAGAGTATTGTTTGGGCCGATAAAAATCAGATAGATTTATTAATTAGAAATTTATTGAGTAATGCTATTAAGTTTACCAACGACAAAGGAATTATAACTATAAGCAGTAAAGAAGAAAAAAATTACATCGAAATAGTTATAACAGATAATGGTGTAGGAATGTCTGAGGAAGTTAAAAATAGATTATTTTCATTTGATAATATTTTGGTTACCACCTATGGTACCGCTAATGAAAAAGGTACCGGTTTAGGCCTTCCTTTATGTAAAGAAATGGTTGAGAATAATAACGGTAAAATTTGGGTTGAGAGCAAAATAAATAAAGGTAGTTCGTTTTATTTCAGACTTCCAATTAATAAATAAAACAAATGATTATTCCATGTAATTAGCGATTAAAAAAAAACTTAAAACTACTATTTCTTTTAAGAATTTCTCAAAAATCGCATACTCAAGTAGTACAAATAATAAAAACATGTAATAGAAGTAATACAAATTGAAAATAATTATGAATCTAGTTAAAAAGAGCATATTTTAACATCAAACTAAACATTACTTAAGTAATACTATATGGCTTTAAATGCCTTTGCTTTATTATTATTATTGATTGTAGCAACAATCATTATCTATAAAAAAAACAAAACAATTACAGGCCTTAAAGCACTGCTTCAAGAAAAAAAGATAGCTCTTAAAAGAATTGAAGAAAAAGCTGAAAATGATAAAAAAACACAAGATAAAATCTTTTCAATTATAAGTCATGATTTAAAATCTCCAATAAATGGACTCAAAAGCTTATTGTTACTTCTAAAAAATGGAGATATAGATTCTAATGATTTTTTAAGATTTACACCAAAACTATATAATGATGTTGATGCTATGTCATTTAGCCTAAGTAATCTATTATCATGGAGTAAATCTCAAATGAAAGGTTTTATACATGTTCCTGTAAATTTTAACTTAAGAGAAGAAATACAAGAAACCATTACTTCTTTAAAAGAAAACATTACTAAAAAAAATATCTCTGTTGAAAATTTAGCTCCTGATAGTATCGTAATAAATTGTGATAAAAATCAGTTTAAAATAATTATTAGAAACCTATTACACAATGCTATAAAATTTACAAATTCAAAAGGGAAAATCACCATCAATATTATTGAAGATAATGATTTTTATAAAGTAACTATAACTGATAATGGTGTTGGTATGACTGATGATATTAAAAATAAAATATTCTCTTCAGATAAAAAATATATTACCACTTACGGTACTGCAAATGAAAAAGGAACAGGTATTGGTTTAAAATTATGTAAGCAAATGATTGAACACAATAAAGGCACGTTGAGTGCTGAAACGATTTTAGGCGAAGGAAGTACTTTTTATTTTACTATTCCAAAAAATTAAATCAGATCATCTAATTTATCTACAGCTACAAAACGCTCTACTGTAAAACCTTCTGCATGCTCTACACCTATTAATCTACCCAAATCTCTTGCTCTATAATCTACACTGTCTGTAAAATTCTTACTACTTATAGGTGTTTCTGGCTCATTACTTTTTGGGTCAAAAAACTGCGATGAATATGCCATTATAGCATTTTTCTTTTTTTCTACAAAACCCGTAACATCTAATACAAAATCTGGTTCGATATTTTTCCATTGAATATAATGATAAACATGCTTTGGCCGCCAAGGCTTTTGCGCTTCATTATTTTCGTCTTTTGTTTCAATTTTAATTAACCCGCTTAAAAAACAAGCATCACTTACCAACTTACTACCTTTACCATGATCGATGTGGCGGTCATCAATAGCATTACACAAAACTATTGAAGGTTGATATTTTCTAATCATTTTAATTACCGTTAATTGGTGTTCTTTATCATTAGTAAAAAAACCATCTGCAAACTTCAAGTTTTCTCTTATTGATACTCCCAAAATTTTTGCCGCTAAAGCCGCTTCATTATCTCTAATTTCTGCGCTACCTCTTGTACCTAGTTCTCCCCTAGTTAAATCTATAATACCTACTTTTTTTCCGTTAGCTATTTCTTTTGCTACGGTAGCTCCTGCTCCTAATTCAACATCATCTGGGTGTGCTCCAAAAGCAAGTATATCTAATTTCATAATTATAATTTAAAGGTACAGTTTAGTCGAAACTTGTTATGTAAACTTACTTTTGTTTTGCAATCGCTTGTGCTATATCCGCTATTAAATCTTCTATTTCTTCAATCCCTAAAGAAAAACGAATAAGACCATCTTTTATTCCTTGATTTTCTCTTTCTTCAGGACTTAAAAGTCCGTGAGAAGTTTTAGTTGGTGATAGAATTGTGCTTTCTACTCCAGCAAGACTCATAGATGATTTTACCAATTGTAAATCTTGTTGAAATTTATATGAATCCATTTTTGAATTCAACTCAAAAGAAAGCATTCCTCCAAAACCTTTCATTTGTAATTTTGCTAATTCATGATCTGGGTGACTAGGCAAACCGGGGTAGTAAACAGCTTCTACATCTGTATTTTCATACAAATATTCTGCCATTTTCTGTGCATTTTCGTTCTGTGCTTTTACACGAATTCCCATAGTTTTAATACTACGCTCTAATAACCAAACAGTATAATCACTTAAATTACCACCAAAATTTTTTCCTAATTGAAAGATTCGTTCTATATTTTTTTCAGTGGAAGCGACTGCTCCTGCTAATATATCGGAATGACCTCCCATATATTTTGTTGCACTATGTATAACTATATCTATTCCAAAATCTATCGGGTTTTGATTTACTGGACTAGCAAACGTATTATCTATCATAGTAACTAGATTGTACTTTTTTGCTAGTGCTGTAATAGCTTTCAAGTCTGTTATCGTTAATAACGGGTTTGAAGGTGTTTCTACATAAATAACTTTAGTGTTTTCTTTAATTTTAGCTTCAAAATCTTCTGAATTCAGTCCATCTGTAAAGGAAAATTCTATACCAAATTTTTCAAATTCTTCAGATACTAAATTATAAGTACCACCATATAATGTTTTTTGTAAAACAATATGGTCTCCAGCTTTTAAAAAGGCCATTAATGAATTACTTATTGCAGCCATGCCACTACCAAAAATCAGTGCTGCTTCAGTGTGTTCTAACGCTGCTATTTTTTTTGAAAGAGCTACCTGATTTGGAGTGTTAAAATAACGAGGATATCTCTTTACCTCTACATCATCAAACGCGTAAGATGTACTCATATAAAGTGGTGATACAGCACCTTTAAATTCGGTGTCTTTCAATTCTCCGTAATGAGTACAAATTGTATTGAGTCCTTGTTTTTTATTCTCCATCTAAATCAAATTTAATTTCTCTTATAAACTAAAAATAAGAAAAATGAAACGTATAACAAGCTACTTTTTTGAATAGTACACTTTATATTTCCAAAAGCTTAAAGCTCCTAAAACAATAACTCCAAAAACTGAATAATACACAAATGAAGGTGTAATTACTTGAGCTCCGCTTGCATAACTATGTAACCCAGCAAGGTAAAAGTTAACTCCAAAATAAGTCATCATAATACTTGCAAATGCCGCTACACTTAAAAAGTTAAATATCCATTTACCTCGTAAGCCTGGTACCAAACGCATGTGAATAACAAATGCATACACCATAATAGAAATTAAAGCCCAAGTTTCTTTTGGATCCCATCCCCAATAACGGCCCCAACTTTCGTTTGCCCATTGGCCTCCTAAAAAGTTTCCGATGGTTAACATTACTAAACCTGCTGTTAGTGCTAGTTCATTAACAATGGTAAGCTCTTTTATATTAAGCTCCATTTTCTCTTTATTTTTTTCGTTGGTTAGTAACATTAAAATTAATGAAACAAGACCCAAAATCATTCCCACAGTTAATGGCCCGTAACTACCTACAATTACAGATACGTGTATCATTAACCAATAGCTATCTAATACTGGTTGCAAATTTGCTACTGCCGGATCTACCCAGTTACCATGAGCTATCCATAAAAGCATAGAGGTTACAAAAGCAGTTGCTGCAATAGTTAAATTACTTCGACTACTAAATGCTAAACCTATACCCATTGTTGCCCAAGCAACATACAATATACTCTCATAAGCATCACTCCAAGGTGCATGGCCTGATATATACCATCGTAAAATTAAGCCTAAAGTGTGCAGTACAAATAACACCCAAACTAGAACTTTAAATGTTTTTACGCTTATGCGAAGTCCTTTTCTATCTTTAAATATTTGAAAAATCAGTAGAAAAAACATTAGTAAACCTACTAAAGCATACATTTTATAAAGTCTATTAAAAATATCTATTTTATTATAAAATACTTCAGCATCAATTTTATTGTCAGATGGTAAAACTTCTGATCCGTGGTTTTTCTGATTTTGCTTAAAAGCATCTAATAATTTATCTGCTTGTGTATAATCTCCTGTTTTAACAGCCTTTCTTAAAGTCATTAAATAAAAAGGAACTGCGTTTGTTATAAAGTTGGAATACAAAGAATCATTCACTTGATATTTTTCTGAGCGATACTCTACAGCTGAAATCCATTTATTATTTTCATCATCTAATAATGGGAAAATCTTGATTATTTCACCACCTAATGCTCTATTTAAAAGACCCAATCTTAAATAAGTATCTTTTATATCTTTCTGAAATTTATTTGGGTTTGTTGTAGAAAATGCATCTTGCAAAAATGGATCAAATTTTGACACCCCTTTTTCATTAAAAAAGTCAGTAGCTTTTACATATTTCTGACCACTCTCAACACCTATTATTTTTCGAATACTATCATTCTGACCTTTTTTATCTAACGCTATAAACTCAGTATTATACCATACAGCAGGGTTTAGCATCATTGACAACAATACCTGATCTGAATTTAAATCTTCGTATTTTGATTTAAAACTTAGCTTTCTTAATAATTCTGACGAATAAGTGTTAATTGGCTTCATTCGCCCACCTTCATCTTGTATAATAAGTTTTCCGAAGTTTACAGCATGTTCTTTTATTACTACTGTAGATGCTAAAATAGAATCTACTTGACTCGTAGTTGGACCAGCATTATGTTCGTGACTATCATTATTACTATGACCGTCTTGTGCATTTAAACCAAAACTTAAACTAATTATTAAAGCTAAAGAAGTTATCATTTTCTTTTTCTTTTCATTCAATTTATCCAAAGAAGCCGTTAAATCTTTAAATCTTGTTTTACCGAAAAACATAATTCCCATTAAGCCAATGTATAATAAAAAGTAACCGATATAGGTTATCCAAGTACCATAAAAATCATGATTTACAGATAGGCCCGTACCTTTTTCATCTGGATCGAAATTGGCTTGAAAAAATCGATACCCTTTATGATCTAACACATGATTCATATAAATATCATAATCAAATGGCCTTTCATCTTCGATAGTCACTTTACTCATAAATGAAGAAAAGCCACGCTCTGTTCCAGGATATTTTTCAGCAACAAAATCGTTTAATTTTATTCCGAATGGTAACTCATGTACTTTAGAGCCATAACGTAAAGTAAAGTCTAAACCTGCCAACGTAATTTTATCAGTATACTCCGCAGATCCTTTACCACCCAATATTTTTTGCTGTACTTTTTCTCCGTTTGATTCTATTTCTAAAACTAAAGCGTCTCTAGTTTTTTCATCAACCTTATCTTCATCAACTTTAACAACACCATAAGACCCTTTTATGATAGGATCAGGAATAACAAATTGCATACCTGCTGTATTATATAGCGAACGTAGTAATAAAGTCTGCAAACTATCTTTAATTACTACTCCTTTAAATTGATCTGCCATTCTCATAAAATCACCTTCAAATGGTGATTTTATTTGATACGTACTATCCGTTACTATAATATTTATAGCCCCTTCCGTAGGTTTATTTAATGCAAATAATACATTATGTATGCTAGAAACTTTGCCTTTTTCTATATAATGATCATGTCGTTCACCATCACCTGCTTCTACTATTTTCAGATATTCGTTTCCATTTTCATCAGGTATCAACCCTTTTTCGGCTCCTTCAATAAATTCAACAAATGATATTTTAAAAGGCTGACCGTTAAAATCCATTTTCCAAGGTAAGCTAGATTTCATCCCTTCTGAAGTAACAATAATAGCTTCTTCTAGGGGTTTTCTTGCTCGTTCTCCTCCTCTATCTCCGTCTACATTTACGTTTAAATATGTTATATCTGAATAAAAAACATTTTCAGTAGCTCCTTCTCTAATAGGCATCATACCCTCAAAACTTATATATCGAGTAACAAAAGCTCCTATGATTATTAAAATCCATGAAAGGTGTAAAAACAGAACTGCCCACTTCTCTAGTCTTAACAATTTGTACCTAAACATATTACCAATAAAATTGATAACAAAAAATACCATTATTGCTTCGAACCATGTAGTATTATAAATATAAATTCGAGCTGTATCGGTACTGTATAAGCTTTCTATAAAAGTTCCTATTCCCATAGAAACTGCAAAAACAATAAACAAAACAGACATTAATCGTGTAGAAAAGAAAAACTTTTTAAGAAGTGCTATCATGGATAATTAACCATTTGAATTTCGGTACGCAAAAATAAGCCCTTTTGTTGCTATTACGAAACCATTAACAGTAAAAAGGAATTTTAAGAATGTTAATTATTTCTTATATTTTCAAATCTCTGTTACTTTGAAATCTATTAATTTATCACTAGATTATTTAGAAATAAATGAATCCTGTTTTTTAAAATTTGTACTTTTGAGTATGGTTTCAATTGTACTTATCGGCACGGGGAATATCGCAACACATTTATTCGATACTTTTTCTTTATATGATGCTACACATGTTATACAAGTAGTTGGAAGAAGTCAAGAATCACTTTCTTATTTTTCTGATAAAGTTGATACTCGTTTACTAACTAACCAAATAAAAGAAGCTGATATTTATATTGTTGCTGTTAGTGATGATGCGATACCTGAAGTATCTAAAAAACTAAAGCCTCTAAAAGGTTTAGTCGTTCACACTTCTGGCAGTGTAGCTATGACTGCTTTATTAAGTAATAACATTGGAGTATTTTACCCACTGCAAACTTTTACAAAAGGGAAAAAAGTAAATTTTAAAAACATCCCTATTTGTATAGAAGCAGAAAAAAGTGCGAATTTAAAAACCTTATCAAGCATTGCTGAAGTTATTTCAGACACTGTTTATAATATAACATCTGAACAACGTAAACACTTGCATTTAGCAGCTGTTTTTGTAAATAACTTTACAAATTACATGTACGCAATTGGTAACGATATTTGTGATATTAATAACGTTCCTTTTGATATTTTAAAACCATTAATTAAAGAAACAGCTTTAAAAATTGAAGGGCTCTCCCCTCTTGATGCACAAACGGGACCCGCAAAACGAGACGATATTGAAACTATGCAAAGACATTTAGGACAATTAAAATCTAGAAATCAACAAAAAATATACAAACTACTAAGCGAATCAATTCAAAAAAAGTATGGAAAAAAGTTATAAAGAGTTTTTAAGTAATATTACCACATTTGTTTTTGATGTTGATGGAGTATTTACAGATGGTAGTATTATGATTACCAGTACTGGAGAAATGTTAAGAAAAATGAATATTAAAGATGGTTTTGCACTTAAAACAGCTTTAAATAAAGGTTACAATGTATGTATTATTTCTGGTGGAACAAATGAAGGTGTTAGAGAACGTATGATAAACCTTGGTGTTACTGATATTTATTTGGGTGCTCATCTCAAAACTGAACCTATAAAGGAATATTTGAAAAAGTACAATCTAAAACCTGAGAATGTACTATATATGGGTGATGATTTACCTGATATTCCACCAATGAAATTAATAGGCTTACCTACATGTCCGCAAGATGCCGTACCAGAGGTTAAAGCTGTTAGTCAATATATTTCGCATAAAAAAGGAGGAAAAGGTTGCGTTAGGGATGTTATTGAACAAGTGCTAAAAGTACGCGGTGACTGGTATAAAAATTTTGAGGCTGATAATGCATAACTTATGTGGACAGAAAAATTAAAAAAAATCAATATTATTTTAGCTTCAGGATCGCCTAGAAGAAAACAATTTTTTGAAGACCTAGATGTTGATGTTAAAATAGATGTCAGACCTGTTGATGAAGTTTATCCTGAACATTTAAAAGCTAGTGAAATATCTGACTACTTAGCTATTTTAAAAGCTGCTAATTTCAAAGGTAATATTGATAAAAACGATGTTGTTATAACATCTGATACAGTAGTTTGGCACAATGAAACTTCTTTAGCCAAACCCGCAGATAACGCAGAAGCATTTAAAATGCTTAAAACGCTTTCTGATGATTGGCACGAGGTTATTACATCTGTATGTTTCACCTCTTTTTCTTCTCAAAAAGTGCTTAATAGCACTACTCATGTTAAATTTAAAAAATTAACTGATTCAGAAATCAATTACTATATCGAAACCTACAAACCGTTTGATAAAGCTGGTGGTTATGGTATTCAAGAATGGATTGGATTAATTGCTATTGAAGAAATTAAAGGATCTCATGCTAATGTGGTTGGTTTACCTACCCATTTAGTTCATAAAATGTTAATGACTATGGTTAATTAAGTTTATTGCTTTATTTTTAGAAAAAAGAAAAACAAAAATGAAGAAGGGATTGAAATTTAAGTTTGTACTTGTTTTTTTTATTGGTTTTATCATAACTACCCAGTCATGTAAAAACAATGAAAAACAAAAAGAAAAAATTCTTGTAGAAAACACAACTTTACCAATTGACGTTGAAAAGAAAGAACTACCTAAAGAATTTAAAAAATATTGGTATTCAGGTAATGCCGAAATTACATCTTATACATTAAAACAAGTGAGATATGGTGAAATTAGACCTGGAAGCTCTGTTTTAATATATGTAACAGAGCCTTTTCTAGCAAATAAACAAGTAAAAGCAGATGGTAATAATGCAGATAATATTCCCGTACTTAAACTAAATACTGTTAAAAACTATATTACAGGCATTTATCCCTATTCGATAATGACGAGTACTTTTTACCCCGTACATGATGATAGCCATGCAACAAAGCTATCTTTTTCAGCTCAAGAATGGTGTGGGCATATTTATGCTCAATTAAATAATAGAGAAAAATTTGAGATAGAATCACACTCCTATTTTGAAAGCGAAGCAGATCAAAAATTTGAATTAAATAAAACATATTTAGAAAATGAAATTTGGAATAAAATTAGAATAAATCCTAATAATTTACCTTCAGGTACTATTGAAATTATTCCTTCTTTAGAGTTTCTCAGACAAACTCACAAAGAATTAAAAGAATACACTGCTACTGCTAAATTAGAAGCTAAAAGTGACTTAATACAAACATACATTTTAGATTATCCAGAGTTAGAAAGAACATTAGAAATTGATTTTTCTACTGCTTTTCCACACATTATTGAAGGCTGGAGAGAAACATACCTTAGTGGTCATGGTTCTAGCACCAAATCTATGACGACAACTGCTATTAAAAATAAGTTAATTCTAACACCATATTGGCAACAAAATAAGAATAGTGACTTATTTTTGCGCGATAGTTTAGGGTTATAATTTATGGATGCTTTTTTTTTACACTACAAAGAAGAATTACTTAGTTCGTTAATTACAATTTTTGTTGTTTTAGTACTAAAATTTATTTTTACTAAAGCAGTTCGAAAAGTAGGTAAACTTGGAGATTTCAATAAAGTAAGAACAAATTTAATTGTTAAATATATTTCCATTGCTCTTACTATAATAAGTATTGGTGTTTTTACTTTAATTTGGAGTGTTAACTTTAAAGAAATAGGAGCTCTTTTAGCCTCTGTATTTGCTGTAATTGGTGTTGCGTTATTTGCACAGTGGTCTATACTTAGTAATATCACCGCTGGTGTTATTATTTTCTTTTCATATCCTTTTAAAATTGGTAATACTATTAGAGTATACGATAAAGAAATACAAAGCACTGATAAAAATGGTGAAGAGGTTTTTATAATTGAAGATATACGTGCTTTTCATCTACATCTAAGAAGAAATAATGGAGAAATTTTAACCTACCCAAATAGCTTAATCTTACAAAAAGGCGTATCATTAGTAAACACTTATAGTGAGAATTTAGGACAGGTTTTTGCTGAAAACGAAGATTAAGTTCCTATTAATAAAAAATGTTAAAGAAGTTCTAATTTTAACGAGCTTCTTTTTATATCTTTCTATTTTTGATCACCAACTAATTTATAAAAATTATGAGTCTAAACATAAGGTTATTATTTATCACCTTAGTTATAAACGTATTTTGTTTTGCACAAGCCCCCAAAAAAAACAGTTCTTCTGATATTTACTTATCAATTCAAAAATTAAATTTTTTAGGAAAAGCATTATATATAGCTGCTCACCCCGACGATGAAAACACAAGGCTAATTTCATACTTATCTAATAATGTGAAAGCCAAAACAGCTTATCTATCTTTAACACGTGGTGATGGAGGTCAAAATTTAATAGGCACAGAGTTATCAGAACTTTTAGGTGTTTTACGAACACAAGAACTTCTTGCTGCTAGGCGTGTTGATGGTGGTCAACAGTTTTTTTCAAGAGCAAAAGACTTTGGTTTCTCTAAACACCCAAACGAAACTTTAAAAATTTGGGATAAAGATTTAGTGTTAAGTGATGTTGTTTGGGTTATTAGAAACTTTAAACCAGATGTTATCATCAATCGCTTTGATCATCGATCTCCTGGTACTACTCACGGGCATCATACCTCTTCTGCTATGTTAAGTTTTGAAGCTTTTGATTTAGCTAATAACACAAATGCATATTCTGATCAATTAACACAAACAACGACATGGCAACCGAAACGACTTTTCTTTAATACTTCTTGGTGGTTTTATGGTAATCAAGAAAATTTTGATAAAGCAGATAAAACAAATCTATTAAGTGTAGATACAGGAGTTTTTTATCCAAATTTAGGTCTTTCTAATAATGAAATTGCTGATATAGCTAGAAGTCAACATTTATGTCAAGGGTTCGGAAGATTAACTTCTCGTGGTTCTGAAAAAGAATACATTGAACTTTTAAAAGGAGATTTACCTAAAAATAAGGATAATATTTTTGATGGAATAAATACTACTTGGACCAGAATTAATGGAGGAAAAGCAATCGGAGATATACTATATGCCGTTGAAAAAAACTATAATTTCAAAAACCCATCTGAGCACTTACCTGAGCTTTTAAAAGCGTATGAGCTATTACAAAAAAGCACAGATAAAGATTGGAAAACGGATAAAACGAAAGAGTTAGTTGCTATTATAGAATCTATTTCTGGTTTATACTTAGAAGCTACAGCTAACACTTCTTCTACAAACCCTGGAGGAGAAATAGAAGTTGAAATTGAAGCTATCAACAGAAGTAAAAACAAAATTGTTTTAAAAAGTATTACTCTAACTGATGTTATTAGTAAAGATTCTATTATCGATTTAAAAAATAACATTAAATCTAATTTCAAAATTAATTATAAGGTTGCCGAAAATACCAAATACACGAATCCTTACTGGCTTAACGATAAAAGTACGTTGGGTACATATGTTGTAAGTGATCAACAATTAATTGGAAATCCAGAAACACCAAGAGCTATAAATGCTTTATTTAAATTAGAGTTTAATGGTAAAGAAATTCATATCCTAAAACCTGTAGTTTACAGATTTTCAAAACCAGATAAAGGTGAGTTATATCAGCCTTTTGAAATTATTCCAGAAGCTACAGCTCAAATAAAAGATAAAGTTTTGATTTTTGCTGATGGTAAGTCTAAACAAGTACCCATAGTTGTTAAAGCCCATAAAGATAATGCTAAAGGAGAAGTTGTTTTATCTCATACGACAGGTTGGTCTGTAGATAGTGATACCAAAGCATTCAATATTATAAATAAAGGAGATGAACAAACCTTGTATTTCACTCTTACCCCTCCTACCTCTGAAAATGAAAGTTTAATAACTCCTATCGTAAAAATAGATGGTAAAGAAATTACAAAAGAGTTAATTACAATTGCTTACGACCATATTCCGCAACAAACTGTTTTAATGCCTTCAGAAACTAAGGTTGTACGCTTAAATATAGAAAAAGCGGGCAATAACATTGGTTATATTGCTGGTGCAGGAGATAAAGTACCTGTAAGCTTAGAGCAAATGGGGTATTATGTTGAACAAATAGACCCTAGTGTAATTACTACCTCACTCTTAAAAAAATATGATGCAATAGTTATGGGCATTAGAGCTTATAATGTTGTGTCTGAACTAAAATTTAAGCAAAAAAACATATTAGAATATGTAGAAAATGGTGGCACGTTAATTGTGCAATATAATACCTCAGGAAGATGGAATAAACAATTTAAAAATATTGCTCCTTATGACCTTACACTTTCAAAAGATCGAGTAACAGATGAAAATGCTGAAGTGAAAATTTTAAATAAAAACCATTCTCTTCTAAATTTTCCTAATAAAATTACATCGAAAGATTTTGAAGGTTGGGTTCAAGAACGTGGCTTGTACTTTCCGAGTGAATGGTCGAATGAGTTTACTCCCATATTAGAAATGAATGATGAAGGTGAAACTGGTAAAAAAGGAAGTTTATTAGTGGCTAAATATGGAAAAGGAAACTATATATATACAGGTCTTAGCTTTTTTAGAGAATTACCAGCTGGTGTAACAGGTGCATACAAGCTTTTTGCTAATATGTTATCTTTAGGAAAAGAAACGGTTGTTACCAAAAAAGAATTAAAACAATAATAAAATGAACGAAAAATTTGTTTGGAAGAAGGAATACTCCATCGTTTTATTATTAAATATTATTTATGTTATTATTTTTTATTTCATAATGACAGAGAACAGATAGCATGGAGTTAATTGATTGGATTATATTGGTTGGTACACTTGCATTTATTGTAGGTTATGGTGTTTGGAAAACTAAAGGAAGTAAAAATGTTAATGATTATGTATTAGGCGGTAAAGAAGCCAATTGGACAACAGTTGGGCTTTCTGTAATGGCAACTCAAGCCAGTGCTATTACATTTTTATCTACTCCTGGTCAAGCATTTCATGACGGAATGGGGTTTGTTCAATTCTATTTTGGCCTACCATTAGCCATGGTTGTTATATGTATTGTATTTGTACCACTATATCATAAATTAAAAGTATATACTGCTTACGAATTCTTAGAGGCTCGGTTTGATGTTAAAACACGAACTCTTGCTGCGCTCTTATTCTTAATTCAAAGAGGTTTAGCTGCTGGTATTACCATATTTGCTCCTTCTATAATTTTATCTGCTGTTTTAGGTTGGGATTTGAAAACACTAAACGTAATTATTGGTACAATCGTAACAATATATACCGTTTCAGGAGGTACTAAAGCTGTAAATGTTACACAAAAGCAACAGATGTTTATTATTATGCTGGGTATGTTTATAGCCTTTTTCTTTATACTAGGTTATTTACCAGCAGATATGAATTTTAGTAAAGCATTAAAAGTTGCTGGAGCCAGTGGTAAACTAGATGTATTAGATTTTAGTTTTAACACCTCTACGAGATATACATTTTGGAATGGTATTACAGGGGGCTTTTTTCTTTTCTTGGCTTACTTTGGTACAGATCAAAGTCAAGTTCAAAGATATTTATCTGGTAAATCAGTTAGAGAAAGTCAACTAGGGTTAATTTTCAATGGTATTTTTAAAATACCTATGCAGTTTTTTATTCTTTTAGTTGGTGTTTTAGTATTTGTATTTTATCAGTACAATCCTTCTCCTTTAAACTTTAACCCTGCCGCAACAGCTACCGTTTTAGAATCAAAATATGCAGATGATTATAGATTACTGCAAGAAGCTCATGAAGAGTTAGCAATAGAAAAAAAGATTGCACAAGATAAGTTTTCGATGGCTTTAGATATTAAAGAATATGACGCCACTATTGAAGCCAAACAAAACATTATTCATATTAATGAAAAAGATAAACAAAATAGAGAAGCTGCAAGGGCTGTAATTAAGCAAGCCGATTCTGGTGCAGAAACTAATGATAAAGATTATGTTTTTATCCACTTTATATTAAACTACTTACCTAAAGGACTTATTGGCTTACTTTTAGCTGTAATACTTTCTGCTGCAATGTCATCAACAGCTTCTGAATTAAATGCATTAGGAACCATTACATCATTAGACCTTTATAAAAGACATACCGATCCAGAATCTAAAAAATCACAAGAGTATTACGTATCTATTTCTAAATGGTTTACAATGGTTTGGGGTGTAATTGCTATACTAATAGCTTGTGCCGCTACACTTGTCGATAATTTAATACAACTTGTAAATATAATTGGATCAATTTTTTATGGTAATGTATTAGGTATATTTTTATTAGCATTCTTCTTTAAATTTGTAAAAAGTAATGCTGTGTTTTTAGGCGCTATTTTAACTCAGATTCTAGTTATTGTAATCTATTATTCTTTCATATTTATATACCCATCTGGACATGAAAAAATGAGTTATTTATTATTAAATTTAATTGGTTGCCTATTAGCTATTTTTATATCCTGCTTCTTTCAATTGTTTGATAATATTTTGAAAACTAAAAATTTAGGAGATAAATAAAAATAATACGGTGAATAAAAAAGCCTCATAAAGTGTTTTACTTTATGAGGCTTTTTATGTAGTATGAAAGCTAAATTATTTAGCTCCCCACTCTGCTAATGAATCTTTATTCATTTTAACATAATCTGCATTACCAGCTGCTTCTGAAGCTGCTAAAGATTTTTTAGCTACTGCGATAGCTCCTTTTTTATCACCAGCCTTAGCGTAAATCAAAGATTGTTGTCTTAACTGCCAAAAAGCAGGAGTTTCAGCCATTGAAATAGCCTTATCAATCCATTCTTTTGCTTTATTAATATCTCTATCAGAATTTAAATAATAAACTGCTGATGCATAATAATCATTAGATCCAGGCCCAGCCATAGTTTTATCGATAGATGCTATAACAGTTGTATCCGTAGGTACGGTAAAAGGTATTACAACTTTCGTCTTATCCCATAAAATAGAAAGGTTTGCTCCATTGTTTGTCAAGTCACTAATTTCAATTGTAAATGATTCTACTTTCTCAGAAATGCTTGATGCATTTATTTTAATAGTTGCAGCAACTTTACTTGCATCCCAACTTTTAGGAGTTCCCCAGTTATTTGTGTCAGTATAAAAATTAACTTCCCAAATAGTTTCTCCTGGTATTGTAAATATTGCGTAAGTGCCTGCTTTAAGTGCTTTACCTGCTACACTTACATCTGTACTAAAAGTAACAATTGAATTATTATTAGCACCTGTTCTCCATAATTTTTCAAAAGGCACTAAATCTCCAAAAATAATCCTTCCTTTCATTGCCGGTCTAGAGTACTCTAAAGTAACATCAGTCAAACCAACAACTTGTTTAACTGTCGATAAAGGGCTAGGTTGTGGTGTGGTAATTTGAGCTTTTGCAGCTAAACTCGTAAAAGCTAACAATAATAAAATAGCTGTTTTTTTCATAATATATAAGTCATTTATTTTTAACAAAGCTACCAATAAAGGCAACCTTCATTTGTTAACGAAACCTTAAAAAAAACTAACTATTCTGTCTATTTTATGTATAAGAATCAGCAATTCACTTTAACATCTAGGCTAATTAAATCCTTTTTGTTTATACTTTATATATTTATGTTAAACAAAATATGTATTTTTGTTTATTCTTTTTCCAAAAATAAATTTCTAATATGAAGTTGTTTCAGTTAAAATCTAAACAAACATTACCAATAACACAACAAGAGGCATGGGATTTTCTATCAAACCCTAGTAATTTAAAAATAATTACTCCTTCATCTATGGGTTTTGAAGTATTATCTGGTGCTGACAGAAAAATGTTTTCTGGACAAATAATACAATATACAGTTTCACCTTTTCCTGGCTATAAAACACGATGGGTTACTGAAATTACAAATGTTAATGAAGGTTTCTATTTTGTAGATGAGCAAAGGTTTGGTCCTTATCAATTATGGCATCATAAACATTTTTTAAAAACCACTCCCAACGGTGTTGAAATGGAAGATATAATTGATTACAAAGTTCCTTTTGGTATTTTAGGCCAATTAGCTAACTCATTGTTTATCAAAAAACAATTAAAAACTATTTTTAAATATAGAGAAGAAAAGTTAATCAAACTTTTCGGAAAAGTACCTGGTATACAAAATGAGCTAGAATTAAAAAAAATATAACATGAAAAAAAATATATTATTAATAGGTGGTTCACACGGAATCGGTTTTTCAATAGCTAGTGAATTACAAAAAGAACATAATGTATACATAGCATCTAGAACTAAAGAAGAAATTCAGAATTTGAATGTTACTCATATTCCTTTTGATGTTTTGAATGATGAATTAGATACTTCTGTATTGCCTGATGAATTGCATGGTTTTGTATACTGCCCTGGTAGCATCAATTTAAAACCCTTTAAAATGATGAGTTTAGATACTTTTTATGAAGACATGGAGTTGAACTTTTTTAGCTTAGTTAAAATTGTTAAAAATATAATTAGTAAAATGAGTGTTAATTCAAGTATGGTGTTTTTTAGCACAGTTGCTGTAGGTACAGGAATGCCTTTTCATTCAAGCGTTGCCGCTGCAAAAGGAGCTATTGAGGGCTTTGCAAAATCTATGGCTGCAGAGTATGCTCCTAAAATTAGAATTAATGTAGTTGCCCCTTCTTTAATTGATACACCTTTAGCTAAAAGACTCTTAAATACGGATAAGAAAGTTGAAATAATGTCTCAAAGGCATCCTCTAAAAAGAGTTGGTAAACCTGAAGATATTGCTGATGTTTCTTTATTTTTATTAAGTGATAAAAGTAGTTGGATGACTGGACAAATTTTAGGAGTCGACGGTGGTTTATCATCTTTAAACATTAATTAGTACATTATTTATATGAATAAAAAAGTTTCTATTTTTTGGTTTCGACGTGACCTTCGATTAGATGACAATGTAGGTTTTTTAGCTTCATTAAAAGGAGAGTTTCCCGTTTTACCTATTTTCATTTTTGATAAAGAAATATTAGAAAAATTACCGCAAGATGATGCTAGAGTTTCTTTTATTTTTGAAACACTTCAGAACATGAGAGAAGAACTTCAAACAAAAGTGAATAGTTCTATCGGTATTTATTACAGTACTCCCGAAAAAGTATTTAACGAGCTTTCAGAGTCTTATAGTATTCAAGAAGTTTATACGAATACAGATTATGAACCTTATGCAAAAAAAAGGGATGAAGACATAAAAAAACTATTAGAAAAAAAGAATATAAAATTCAACACCTTTAAAGATCAGGTGATTTTTGAAAAAAATGATGTTTTGAAAGATGATGGAGACCCATACGTTGTTTACACTCCTTTTAAAAATAAATGGAAATCTATTTTTAAACCATCAACAGATTTAAAAATACACTACACCTCACAATATTTAGATAATACAATAGAACATTCTCGGTTACCCAACCTATCGTTATCTGACATAGGTTTTAAAAAATCTTCAATTACAGTACCTGAATACACAGTAACTCCTGATTTAATTGAAAATTATGAAGACACCAGAAACTATCCTGCTTTAGACGGTACATCGCGATTAGGCCCTTATTTACGTTTCGGAGTGGTATCAATTCGTAAAATGATGAAAAAGGCTATAAACGAAAAGAATGAAGTTTTTTGGAGTGAATTGATATGGCGAGAATTCTTCATGCAAATTATGTATCATTTTCCACATACCACACATGAAGCATTTAGGCCAAAATATGATAGAATTACATGGCGCAATAATGAAGATGAATTTGAAAAATGGAAAAACGGGCAGACGGGTTATGCACTTGTTGATGCAGGTATGAGAGAACTAAACACGACTGGTTATATGCACAATCGGGTACGCATGCTTGTAGCTAGTTTTTTATGTAAACACTTATTAATTGATTGGCGTTGGGGTGAAGCTTATTTTGCTGAAAAATTACTTGATTTTGATCTTAGCGCTAATGTTGGTAACTGGCAATGGGCTGCTGGTTCGGGCGTTGATGCTGCTCCGTATTTCAGAATCTTTAATCCGATGACTCAAGTTGATAAGTTTGATAAACAAAAAGAGTACATCAATAAATGGGTTCCTGACCTACAAGAACTCACCTATCCTGAAAAAATGGTAGATCATAAACTAGCCAGAGAGCGCTGTTTATCTACTTATAAAAAAGCTTTAGAATAATTATAAAAATTGATTTACTGAACGCTAAAAAACATATCTTTATTTTATAAATACTTTATCTAAAAGGTATTTTTTATTTTAAAAATGGATAATATACCCTCATTCGGCAGTCGTCTTAGAAATAATATTGTAACCGTTCCTGAAATCATTAATGAATGCTCAGGTATTAGGGTTTTCGGACAACTATTAAAATCTTTTGTATTTAGTACTGACGTTGCTATAATCAGAAATACAAATGCAAATGCTATTATAGCTGTTTACCCATTTACACCACAACCTGTAATATCAAATGCATTAATTCTTGCTGCTGATAAGCCCATTTTTTGCGGTGTAGGTGGTGGTTTAACAACCGGAGCAAGATCAATAGAATTGGCAATACATGCTGAGTTTCAAGGTGCAATGGGTGTAGTTTTAAATAAACCAACACCAAATAAGTTAATATCTGAATTAAAAGAGAAAATAGACATTCCTATTACCATAACTATCGTATCTGAACACGATGATATAAAAGGTAGAATAGCGGCAGGTGTCGATATATTTAACGTTTCTGGTGCTGCAAAAACAGCTGATATCATAAAAAAAATAAAAGATATAGACCCTAATGTTGCCATATTAGCAACAGGTGGAAAATCTGACGCTTCTATACTAGAAGCTATTGAAGCAGGTGCTAATGCTATATCATTTACACCACCTTCTACAGGCGATTTATTTAAAGAAATTATGAAAAAGTATCGAGATGAATAATAATGATAGAAATTAAAAAAATAACCACAGAAGAAACATATCATTTAAGGCATACCGTAATGTATCCTAATTTACCTTTAGAAGCTATTAAATTACCAAAAGATAATAAAGGTGAGCATTTTGCTGTTGTAAAAAATGATGTAATCGTTTCTGTTGTTTCTTTATTTTTTGAAAACAATAATGCTCAGTTTAGGAAACTTGCAACAGCTGTTTCTGAGCAAGGAAAAGGGCATGCTTCTTCATTAATAAAACACATAATAGAATATTCAAAAAAAGAAAAAACAAAAAAAATATGGTGTAATGCCCGCATTCTTAAAATTGCTTTTTATAAAAAATTTGGTTTATTAGAAACTACTAAAACATATTCAAAGGATGGCTTCGATTTTATTATACTTGAAATGGATTTATAATATATACGCTTTAAACACAAACACAATATTCGGTACTTTTTTAAGTAACTTGTGTTAAAATATAATTATGAAAAAAACACTCTTTATACTCGCTTTTATAACGTTTTTCATTGCAAAAGGGCAATCATATAATTTTACAATTGATCATGCTACTCTGATTGTAAATGATTTAAAAGCTACTGGAGAATTTTACAAAAATATTATTGGTTTACAAGAAATTGAACACCCCACAAAAGATCCTAATTTTAGATGGTTTTCTATTCAAGGTAATACTCAGCTACATTTAATTTACAAAGATGCTGTTGTTATGAAAAAACATAAATCTAGTCATATTTGCCTTTCAACAAATCAACTAGATTCCTTTATTGAAAATTTAAATAATAAGAATATATCTTATGAAGATTGGCCTGGAGAAAAAGGTGGAATAACACTAAGAGCTGATGGTGTGCGACAAATATACTTAACTGACCCAGAAGGCTATTGGATTGAAATAAATGATGCTAAGGATCTTTAAAGCATTTTAAAACTAGTAACTTTGTTATATAAACAAATAAGTTAGGCTATAAAATAAGATTTATGAAAAATAATTTAGCAGATATGATGTGTTTAGACCTTTACTTATCATCTTTAAGTAAAGAGCAAAAAAAGGATATTGAATTAAATATACCTGAATCTAATGCTAAAGTAATGCCTCTTTTATGTTGGGATATTTACAGTCAAAATTTTTACAATGAGGCCGAACGTTTGAAAAAAGAAAATGACATTAAAGAATTTTCTGCGCTTGCTAAAAAATTAAATTGGCAAAATGATATCGAAAGTATTTTTAAAGATCAGACTTTTGATGCCCTTGTTATTACAAATCTAGAAAAACAAATTGTTTGGGTAAATAATGGATTTTCTGATATGACAGGTTATACTAAAAAACATGCTATAAATAAAACACCTGCCTTTTTACAAGGTGCTAACACATCTGCAGAAACAAAAAAAAGGATTCGAGAAAAAATAGTCCAAAATATTTCTTTTACAGATGTAATTATCAACTACAAAAAAGATAAAACTCCTTACAGTTGTGAAATAAAAATTATACCTCTTTACAACTCTGAGACTACACACTTTTTAGCATTAGAAAGAGAAGTGGGATAACACCCTAAATATTCCAATATTAAAGTGTAAAACCTATTTTAAACCCTCCCCATTTAGCTGAATTACCCGAATTAAATTCTTTAGTAATAAAAGATTTTGAATATTCAAAATACAGCGTCTTTGTTTTTATAACTATACCGTAATTAAATTGGGCTGTAAATCGCTCAATACTACCTGAGCTAATATTATAAACACTCTCTTTATTGAATACACCACCTTGTAAAGTCGCATCGTAACCAACAACTTTAACAATTGGCTGAGCATATGCATATAATCGAAAAGCTTTCTCTGGTTTATTTAAAGTAAATGGAGAGTTTATGATACCTATTTGAGTGTTAAAACCTACAGATGCATTTGAAAACAAAGTTCCTAATTGCATGCTTGAGTTCGCTTGTAAAGCAAATAAGTCAGTATACCTTATTAATTGCTTTTCATAATCTACCTTATAATTTATAACTAAATCATTTTTAATTTGATTATCCCAACCACCTGGTATTTTGTTTCCTGTTACTTTGTGTATTTCAACTTGCATTTCTTTACCGAAAGCCCCTGGACCTATTAAACCTAAACTAAATGTTTGTGCTATTCTTCTTTTTCTAATACTGTCTATTGCTATATTAAAACTTTTAAGCATAATTGCAGATGAAAAAGGCCTATCTCCAAATTGGATTTCCGAACTCACATAATTATTAGGTGTAAATCCTATATGCTCAATCGAAATACCATACTTGTAATTAGATTTGTCAAGATTGAAAAATAAATGGTTTATAGGGTTTTTTTCTAGTTTAGAATTCACAAATTCTAAACTATACCCTTGTGTATAATCTCGATCAGTAGCTGAAAAAAAATCATTCTCATAACTAAACCTAAAATAACTATCACTCTTTATTTCTCTAAAAGATGTTAAATTATCTATTTTTTGAGAGATTAAAATATTAGGCAACACAAGTAAAAAAATCAACTTATATATCTTTATTTTCATACAGACACTTACGAGAATAAACATTCTTTGGTTTTAAAAACACTTCTGCATGAAAAGCAAAAACATATGCAATATTTATAATAAGAAAAATGTAATTGTTAAGTTTGCAACGATTTAAAATAAGCACAATTAAAGGCTGTTCTAATGAAAGTTAAAAACAAAATAAGCAATAAAATAAAAAGAAATGTCCGAATATCAAGGTATGTAATTTATAAAGAAACCCTTATTGATTTTAAAGAACAATTTTGGTCATTTATCGGTGCTTTTACAGGTATTGCATTAATCGCATTTTTACAATCATCATATTTACCACAATTAGAAAATATTTTATTAATTGGCTCTTTTGGTGCTTCAAGTGTTTTAATTTACGGTGCAATACAAAGTCCGCTAGCACAACCCAGAAATGTTATTGGAGGTCAAGTTATTTCAGCTTTTATTGGAGTAACTATTTTCAAATTAATGCCTGACATTGTTTGGATTACGGCTCCTCTTGCTGTTTCTGTTTCTATTGTAGCTATGCAAATAACAAAAACATTACATCCACCGGGTGGTGCCACTGCGCTTATTGCTGTTATTGGTACAGAAAAAATTAAAGCTTTAGGTTATTTTTATATTATTTCCCCTGTACTAACAGGTACTTTAATTTTATTTATTGTTGCCTTAATTTTTAACAACTTAACCTCTAAAAGAAAATACCCAACCAATACCCGATTAACAAGGGTGTTTAAAAGCAAAGGTTTATAATTTTACTAAAGACAGTATAAGAAACAAAAAGCCCGTAAAGTTTTCACTTTACGGGCTTTTAACATTACAAATATAACGTAATTATAAACGTGTTATTTTAGCACCAATAGCACGTAAACGTTCATCTATATTTTCATACCCTCTATCAATTTGTTCAATATTATGAATTGTAGATGTTCCTTTCGCAGAAAGTGCTGCTATTAATAAAGAAACTCCCGCTCTAATATCTGGAGAAACCATAGTGGTTGCTTTTAATGTAGATTTAAAGTCGTGACCAATAACTGTTGCTCTATGTGGATCACAAAGAATAACCTTTGCTCCCATATCTAATAATTTATCTACGAAAAACAAGCGGCTTTCAAACATTTTTTGATGTATTAAAACCTCTCCTTTAGCCTGTGTAGCCACTACTAAAATAATACTCAATAAATCTGGTGTTAAACCAGGCCAAGGAGCATCTGATATTGTTAAAATAGAACCATCTATATAGTTTTGAATTTCATAACCATTAATGTGTGCAGGAATATAAATATCATCATCCTTACGTTCTATCGTAATACCTAATTTTCTAAATACAGAAGGTATTTGACCTAGATCATTCCAACTTACATTTTTAATTGTAAGCTCACTTTTTGTCATCGCAGCAAGACCAATCCAACTACCTATCTCAATCATATCTGGCAACATACGATGCTCAGTACCACCAAGTGTATCTACCCCTTCAATTTCTAATAAATTAGAACCGAGACCTGTAATTTTAGCCCCCATTCTATTTAACATTTTACAAAGCTGTTGAAGATAAGGCTCACAAGCGGCATTATAAATTGTAGTTTTTCCTTCTGCAAGAACAGCTGCCATTACTATGTTGGCAGTTCCAGTTACCGAGGCTTCATCTAAAAGCATATAAGTACCTTTTAGCTTTTTAGCTTCTACACCATAAAAATGTTCTTCTTTATTATATCTGAATTTAGCACCAAGGTTTATAAAGCCCTCAAAGTGTGTGTCTAATCTTCTTCTGCCAATTTTATCGCCTCCTGGTTTAGGAATGTATCCTTTTCCGAAACGTGCTAATAAAGGACCAACAAGCATAATAGAACCCCTAAGACCTCTACCGTCTTCTTTAAACTGATCTGATTGCAAGTAGTCAAGGTTTACATCATCTGCAACAAAACTGTATGTTCCTTTACCTTTTTTCTGAATTTTAACGCCTAAATCTTCTAATAAAGCGATAAGCTTATTTACATCAACAATATCAGGAATATTGCTAATAGTAACAGGCTCTGCTGTTAAAAGTACTGCGCATAAAATTTGTAATGCTTCATTTTTTGCTCCTTGAGGAGTAATTTCGCCACTTAGTTGGTGACCACCTTCAATTTTAAATGTCCCCATTTAATGCTGATATATTTTAGAATCGCTTTTTATTGCGATTATTATTGTTAGTATTTCTATTATTCTTTTTTGCCAGATTATTAGAACGATTTGAATTTTGTTTTGCTGGTCTATTTTTCAAAAACTGACCACTATCTGTAAGTGTTTCATCTTCAGACAAATCTATTTGACCATCGCTTAACTCAAGTAGATGTTTAAAGATAATCTTATCTTCAACCGTATCTTTATTCCAATTTAAATAACATTTTTTCATGTGATTTGCGATGGCATATTCCAAACCATCACGCTTATCTCCTTTTTCCCAAGAAATAGCTACATCAATCATCAATTTTATGTTATTACCATAAAAACGATATTTTGGGTAGTTTTGAGGGTATGCGAGAGATTCTGGTCTTTCTCTAAGCATTTCTTTTGTAGTAATTGGGTACGGAGAGTCTACTTTTAATTTAAAATCAGACATGATAAAAAGTTGATCCCATAATTTATGTTGAAAATCAGGAACATCTCTAAAGTGTGGCTGCAAATTACCCATTACGCTAATAATAGATTGTGCTATTTTATTACGCTCTACATCATCTTCAATTGACATTGCGTAATCTACCATTTTTTGAAAATGACGTCCATACTCAGGAATAATAAGCTGAGGACGCTCTGTATTGTATTCTAAATTGAATACCTCGTTGTTTGCTAAACTCAAATTGAAAAGTTTTTCTTAATAATTATAAAGAGGAAAGTATACTCTTAAAGCATGCAAAATAACAAAAATCTTGTATATATACTAAGGTTATATGATTTATAAATTGAATTAGATTGCAATTAAACCTTAATATAGGAAAACCTGACGTTTTATAGCGATATTACATCTTTTACTTCACCTACAGCCTTATATTTTTCAATAATAGCATCAGGCCCATCCATTTCTAAATTTATAGAAACACTAGTATACTTACCATTCTTAGATAGTTTTTTTGAAACAACAGCCTTTGTATCATCAAATATTGATTCAATTTCCTTTATAGCCGAACCAGCTGTAGGTACTATAAACTTATAAGGATATATTGATGGCCATGAAGACGTTTCATTTAGTCTTTCTTTTAATGTCTTATAAAATTCTACTTCTTTTTCTGATTCCATCTTAATCTTTTTACAAATATAAAGTTTCAATGCCAATTTTTTTGTCAATATGCTTTCATTACTTTTGTTAATTGAAAAAAGACAGCTTTTGAGTACAAAAAAAATAGTAATCGCAGGTGGACCAAGTACAGGAAAAACTTCTGTAATCAATTATATTGAAGAAAAAGGTTTTAAATGTTTTCACGAAATATCAAGACAAGTAACTTTACAGGCCAGAGAAGAGGGTATAGAACAGCTTTTTTTAACTGATCCTGTTTTGTTTAGCAAACGGATACTTGAAGGAAGAATATCACAATTTAAAGATGCTGAAAACCATATTGATTCTTTAGTTTTTTTAGACCGTGGTATACATGATGTGATTGCTTATTTAGATTGTTTTGGCACTGAATATCCTGAAGAATTTACTACCACTAGTAAACAATATACTTATGATGCTATATTTTTATTACCGCCTTGGAAAGAAATACATACATCTGATAATGAGCGATATGAGAATTATGATGAAGCTGTAAAAATCCATAAACATATAAAACAGACTTACGAAAATTTCGGATACAATATAATTGATGTTCCTAAATTAAGTATTGAAGAACGTGTTATTTTTATACTAGAAAAACTAAATTTAAACTAGTGCAAAAAAACCCAAAAGATATTCTAAAGCAGTATTGGGGCTTTTCAGAGTTTAAAGAATCTCAAGAGCAAATTATCACTTCTATTTTAGATCAAAAAGATGTACTTGCATTACTACCTACAGGAGGAGGAAAATCTTTATGCTTTCAAATACCTGCTTTAGCAAAAGAGGGTATTTGCATTGTCGTATCTCCGCTTGTTGCTCTAATTAAAAATCAGGTAGATAATCTAAAAAGTAAAGGTATAAAAGCCATTGCTCTAGCTGGTGGAATAGGTAATAATGAGCTTGTAGATTTGCTTGACAATTGTTTATATGGTAATTATAAATTTTTATACCTATCTCCTGAACGATTACAGCAAGAAATAATTAAAGACCGCATTCAACAAATGAATGTCAGTTTAATAGCTATTGATGAAGCACACTGTATATCACAATGGGGAAACGACTTTAGGCCTGCTTATCTAGCTTGTTCTATATTGCGAGATTTGGCTCCGAATGCACCAATGATTGCTTTAACAGCTACTGCTACACCTAATGTTGCAGATGATATTATTAAAAATTTACAGTTAAAAGATCCCTTAATACAGAAAACATCTTTTTCTAGAGAAAATATTGCTTTTTCAGTTAAGTATGATGATGATAAAGAATATCAACTAAAAGAAATTTTATTCCAAAATAAAAAAAGTGCAATTGTATATGTAAGCACTCGAAAAAATACCATGCAACTTTCTAATTTTTTAAATCACCATAAAATAAAAGCAACTTTTTACCATGGAGGATTAACTAAAAAAGAAAAAGACGATCGCCTAGAGCTTTGGCTACAAGATAAAGTACAAGTTATGGTTGCTACTAATGCTTTTGGTATGGGTATAGATAAACCAGATGTTGGTACTGTAGTTCACTTTCAAATACCTGATAGTGTTGAGAACTATTTTCAAGAAGCAGGAAGGGCAGGAAGAAATGGAGATGATTCTGAAGCTATTTTATTAATAAACAAAACGGATGAAGTTAGAACTAAAGAACAATTTTTTGGCGGTTTACCAGATGTATCTTTTCTTAAGTTATTATACAAAAAATTAAATAATTACTTTCAAATATCATTCGGAGAGATTAGTGAAGAGCCTTATCAATTAAATTTCAATGCTTTTTGTGACACCTATAAACTCAATAAATTTTTAACATATAACGGGTTAAGAGTTTTAGATCAAAACTCTGTAATTGCTTTATCTGAAAATTTTTCTAAAAAAACAAGCATACAATTTATAGCTACCAAAAATCAGGTTTTCGATTACATTGAAACCTACACAAAAAGCACTCTAATCATACAGACTATTTTAAGGTCGTATGGCGGTATATTCGATTATAATACAAAAATAAATACATGGTCACTTTCTAAAAAAATAAACGTTCCAGAAATTGTAATAGCAAAAACACTTGAACAATTAGAAAAAGATAAGATTATAACCTATACCGCACAGCACAATGATATTGAAATTGAGTTTTTAGTCCCTAGAGAAGATGATAGTACTATTAACTTATTTGCAAAAAAAGTAGAACAATTAATTACTCAAAAAACTAATAATATAGAGGCTATACTAGCATATATTAAAAACGATACAATTTGCAGAAGCGAGCAGTTATTGAGTTATTTTGGAGAAAAAAGAAAAAAATGTGGTAAGTGTGATGTTTGTTTAAAAGCACCGCCTATATCAAATGAAATAATTGAGTTAGCCAAAGAGACTGTAATTAATGAATTGAAAAAAGAACCACAAAGCTCTAGACAACTAATTCGTACTATATTATATAAGGAAGAAGTTATTTTCGGCGCATTACAATCTTTATTAGAAAACGGAGAAATAGAAATTAGTTCAAAAAACGAATATAAAATAATATAAATATGAATAAGCTACGAATAGTATTTATGGGTACTCCTGATTTTGCAGTTGGTATTTTAAATACACTTGTGCAAAACTCTTATGATATTGCAGGTGTTATAACAGCTCCTGATAAACCTGCTGGGCGTGGTAGAAAGCTACAAGAGTCTGCTGTAAAAAAATATGCAGTAGAAAACGACTTAAAAGTTTTACAACCTACCAATTTAAAAAACGAAGAATTTTTAGAAGAGCTTAAAAATCTTAATGCCAATTTACAAATAATTGTAGCCTTTAGAATGTTACCAAAAGTGGTTTGGGATATTCCTGAATTTGGCACTTTTAATTTACATGCATCACTTTTACCTGACTATAGAGGTGCTGCACCTATTAACTGGGCAATTATTAATGGTGAAACTAAAACAGGCGTTACTACTTTTTTTATTGATGATAAAATTGATACAGGAGAAATTATATTGCAATCAAAAACAGACATTACTCCTGATGAAACAGCAGGAACATTACATGATAAATTAATGCTATCTGGTGCTGATTTAGTTTTAAAAACGGTAAAGACTATTGAAGAAGGAAAAGTTATAACTCAACCACAGCCACAATCACATATTGAAAAGGTAGCCTATAAAATTCATAAAGATACTTGTGAAATAGATTGGACGAAACCAATTGATGATATATACAATCATATTAGAGGCCTAAGCCCCTACCCTGCATCTTGGACAACATTATATAATAATAAAGAAGAATTGTTTCTAAAAATATATGATGTAGCTATGGAGAAAGAAAATCATAGTCTAAAAACTAAAACAATCATTTTTGATAAAAAAACAATAAAGGTTGTAGTTGCTGGAGGTTACATTCAACTCTTAGAAATTCAATTACCAGGAAAGCGAAAAATGAAAACCCAAGATGTATTAAATGGTTTGAAATTAGAAAAAAACGCTCAAGTCGGCTAAAGCCTTGCTATCAGTACGCTCGATGAAATGTAAAAAAAACCCTACTTTATCAACAAACACCTATAGTTATTAACAAAAACGCCGATTTCCCCTTGTTTTACTTGCGTTAGTGACAAATCCTTATAATTTTGTTAAGGTATAGAAATTTTAACAACAATTAATTTATTAAAATTATGAACAAAACAGAATTAATCGATGCAATGGCGGCAGACGCTGGTATCACAAAGGCAGCTGCAAAGAAAGCTTTAGAATCTTTTTTAGGAAATGTTGAAGGTTCTCTTAAAGACGGCGGTAGAGTTTCTTTAGTAGGTTTTGGATCTTGGTCTGTATCTAGAAGAGAAGCTAGAGATGGTAGAAATCCTCAAACAGGAAAAACTATTAAAATAGCAGCTAAGAACGTTGTTAAGTTTAAAGCTGGTGCTGAATTAGCAAAAGCAGTAAACTAAGAAATAACTTAGAAATATAATTGAAGCACTTCTTTACGAAGTGCTTTTTTTTATCAAAGGTTTTCATAAATATAATTTTTATCTTACTTTAGGTAATATAACCATTGATTAGATGATAAAAATTCAACCTGAAAAAGGAAAGTTACTTATAGCTGAACCAGCATTAACTGGTGATGTTTCTTTTAGCCGCTCTGTTGTTTTACTGGCTGAACATAACTGTGATGGATCTGTAGGTTTTATTTTAAACAAACCTCTTGAATACACCATTAACGATTTAGTTTCTGAGATATCTGCTAGCTTTCAAGTATTTAACGGCGGACCTGTAGAACAAGACAACCTATACTTTATTCACAAAGTCCCAAACCTAATAGACAATAGCATCGAAATATCTGATGGTATTTATTGGGGTGGCGATTTTGAAAAAATTGTACAACTTATTAATTCGGACCTTATATCTGAAGATGATATACGTTTTTTTTTAGGATACACTGGGTGGGAATCTCTACAATTAGACAAAGAACTTACTTCAAAATCGTGGGTAATTGTACCTAACGAATACGAAAGTGATATTATTCAGAAAAAACCTGATGCTTTTTGGAAAGAAAAAATGGTAGAATTAGGCGGAGATTACCTTCTTTTTTCTAACACCCCTGAAAATCCTAGTTTAAATTAGCCTAACCTAGCTGCTGCATTTAATTTTCCTAAAAGATCTTTAGCAACCGTATTCGCATACATTTTCTTTCGGTATTTTGTAATAGGCTGTATGCCTACAATTGCATTTGTAATAAATAATTCATCTGCTTTCTGTAATTCAAAAGGAGAAATAGAAGTTTCTTCGAGTGTGTAGCCTTCTAGTTTATTTAATATTTCAATTAGTTTTTTTCTTAATATGCCATTAATACAACCATCTTTTTTTGGAGGTGTTTTAATAGTTGTACCAGAAACCATGAAAATATTACCATTTAAAGCCTCTACAACCATTTTCTGGTTGTTAAGTAACAAACAGTTTGCATAATTGTTTTCTTTCGCAAAAACGCTGCCTACAACGTTTAATATTCTATTATTAGTCTTTAATGTAGAAAGCATATCTTGATTTACATAAAAATCTTTAAAAAGCTCTACTTCGTAATCTGAATCATTTATAATAAAAAACGTATGATCTAGCTTTTTTGCTTCAATTACGAAAGAAACATCGTTTGTTTTAGGGAGATATAAGCCTCCATTATTTCTAAAAATGGTCAATCGTATTCTAACAGGTGCGTTATCTAAAGTATTTGAAGCTATCGTTTGTAATATTTGATCTTCTAAATATTCCATTGTAAAGCTCATAGGAATTTGCATTCTCAAAATTCGCATAGAAGCCATTAAGCGTAAATAATGATCTTCCCAAAAATAAATTTTATTGTTTACAACTCGTATTGTCTCAAACAATGAGTCTCCATAGCGAAGCCCTCTATTTTCTTGGTTTAAAAAAAAACTATCTTCAGAATGTTGTTTCCCGTTAAAATTAAGCATAAAAAAACCTTGAATAAATTCAAGGTCAAAGATATTGTTAATATGACAAATAACCTTTAAGCAGAGCCTAAAACTTGCTTTAAACTACCTACTTGATTAGTCCACAACATTTTAGCTTCATCAATTTCATCTTCTTCAGCAAAATCTGAAATAAATAAAGATACATCTGATGTTATTTCGTCAACTATTATACGCATTTCAAAAAAGCTATCATCTTCTTCGTCAACCCAAGTGAATTTTACAAATTCATCACTTTTTCTTTTTAAGAGTTTTGCTTCTTCTTCAGACCCGTCCCAAATAAAAAAAAACTTCTCTCCTCTTGAATTTACGTTATCTGCAAACCATTCAGAAAGTCCTGATGGTGTTGACAAATAGCTATATAGTAATTGAGGTGATGACTGTATCACAAACTCAATTTCGAATTTTACTTTTTCACTCATTCTAAATATATTTTCAATGGGCAATATAAATATTTATATATTATTAAAAAATTAAAAGATGATAATATTTTTTTCAATCTTATTTTGATAAGCAGGAAATTAAAGTATATATTTGCAGCCGTTAAAAAAACATGGCGAGGTAGCTCAGTTGGTTAGAGCGTCGGATTCATAACCCGGAGGTCACGAGTTCAACTCTCGTTCTCGCTACTAATAAAATCAGTAAAAGTCAAGAAGTTAATTCTTGACTTTTTTTTGTTTAATATATTTTTGACATTTACTATCTATTAAATAATCAACACTAATTTAACTGCTATTTTGTTAAATTAATAAAAATACCGAACCAAACATACGTAATTACAAAAATACAGGCAAAGCACCTATATACTTAATATAATACACTTTCCCTTTTTTTATTTTTCACTCCATAGATAAACCAATAATTCTGTTAATTCTGTAGCTAAAAAAATAGCCAATAATCTTCCTTAATTATATTTTATATTCTTATAATCTATAAGAAAGTATTTTACTTTAAGATGATAAATAAGCCTAAAAGCATAAAAAAAGATTAAAAAATCACTTATTGATGTATTGTTAATACTGTATTTGTATTTATTTTTTTTAAAATTGAAATGACATTAGACTTATAAAGACCAATTTTTCTAAATAAGTCTGGCTTTTTATCTATAATACACAGAATACCCTTAATATTAGATGCAGCATAATCTTTAAGACGGTATGATGATTTTATATATTCTAAACCTATTGGTTCAATTGAGAATTTAGCTAAATAGTTAATTAAGCCTTCTAAATTATTACATGCTTCTTTTGATAAAGAATTTTGCTTTTCAAGCACTAATACACCAACCCTAAAGTTAGTATTAGTTAAGGTTCTACAAAACCTATCAATTTCATTAATATTAATCTTTTGTTTAAAGTCTGAAGCAATGGTAAGGTTTATACCATCACTAGAACTAGCATGTGGAGGAACAATTAGAATAGGGCAATTTCTAACTTTTTCTAATATACTTTCTGTAGTATTTCCTACATTCTCCTTAGCTCTACCAGTTAAAATAATTAAGTCTGTACTTAGTTCTTCAACATTCTTTTTTATACTATCTGTCAGATTCATACAATTAGAAATTGCATTAAATGCGTGTTTAGTATTTTTAGATTTGAGTGTATATCGCTCTACCAATTTCCATAACTGTTCAATCGATTCTTTTTTAGGTTTATCGAACCACTCTTCATCTGCCTGAAGCATCTCAATTGCATTTAAACCTGAAAGACCATAATTATATGCATTCAAAAAATAAAATTCGCACTGCTCGTTTGCAAAAAGTTCAGTCACATAATCTATCGTCTGATAACTATTAAGTGACAAGTCTGTTGGAATTAAAATTTTTTTCATCTTTTAGTTATTTTAAATGTGGTTCTTTTCATTAAATATTTTTCTCAGGCTAACCGCAAAGTCAATCACCTTTGCGGTTATAAATGCACAAAATCTATGATAACATTAACTAACTTAAAATCAATTTATTTACTATTGATTAATCATGATTTTGTGTGCCTAAGAATAATTTATCAGTTTTAATTATTGACGCTTAAACTTCTTTAGAAAAGAATAAATTTGATTCTTAAAAACTATTTGTTCTTTCACCAATTCTAAATAATTCTGTCGTTTTTTTTCATGATATTTTGACCTAACAGCATTATACTCGACTTTTCCATATTCATATTCTGTTTTAAGTTCTTGCTCATATTTACATAAGCTTGCCATATTTAAAATATTTTTTCTTCGAATAGCTAAAATTGAATGTGAAAGTGAAGCATTTTTTATAAGCTGCTTTTCAATTACCGACAGATGATCTAGTTCATTATTAAAAGATTCTAACGTACTTATCCAAGTGCTTGCTTCGTTTAAGTCTTTTTCTATGCAAAGCCTTCTATGCATATCTATTTTATATATTGAAATTGAAGTCAAACGTTATTGAGTATAAAAATTAATTAGCATCTAAAAGAGTAAACTTGCCCTGTACTTTGTTAAAAAACTCATCTTTAAGCCTTCTATATTTATCTAAATGATATAAATAACTTCTTCTGTAACTTTCATGCTCTGTAATGTAAATCATATCACAATCCATATCTTCACATTCTATAATATTAGACCTTGAGGTTGCATATTTCTGAAGCGCATTTAATAACGTTTCATTTTCACCTTCTTTTTTTTGAAAGCGCTCTACAACAGTGTCATCATTAAATTTATTTTTTAAATCTTTACTCGTTATCCCTATTAGATTGACCAATTCTTTTTTTATATATTTTAAATGATTAATCCAATTATCTAACTCCATCGTATTAATTTTGTGTGTTATATCTACATCTGTATCGTGATTATATATTGTTGTATTTAAAGTTTTCATATTTTTAAATTTTAAATTACTAAATCAAACTCACTAAAGTTTTTTGCTTGTGTTATTTCAACTATTTTAAGTTGCTGTTTACCTTTAGGAAAATCCCATAAAATAGCATCATCTTTTGAGTACCCTATCAAAGCAGAACCTAATGGCGTGAGAATAGAAATTTTATTTTGGCTCAAATCCTTATCTGTTGGGATAACAACTTGCACTATTTTTTCAATACCATTTTCAAAAACTACCGTAACCTTACTATTAAACCTTATCACATCATAAGGCATTTCTTCTTCATCTACAATGTGAGCTGTTTTTAACTCTTCTGATAATGATGTTAAACACTTTTGAGTTTGGAGATCACCAACATATCCAGATATATTAAGTATGCGTTTTAGATATACATACTCTTTCTTTTCTAATATTAAACTTCCGTATTTCATATCTTTTATTTTTAAATTTTAAGGAAAAATTCCTCTTTGTATATATGCTTTTTCAATACGCTCTATAGCAATACAGAATGCTGCTGTACGCATATCAACACCTTCATTTTTAGAATAATTATAAACTTTATCAAAAGATTCTCTCATCTTTCTATCCAATTTCGCCATTACTTCTTCCTGCTGCCAGATCTCTCCATTTCGGTTTTGCAGCCATTCAAAATAACTACCAACCACACCACCCGAATTACATAAAATATCTGGTATAATGGTTATTCCTCTATCTAATAGTATTTTCTCTCCCTCAACATTTGTTGGCCCATTTGCACCTTCAGCAATAAGTCTTGCTTTTATTCGAGGTGCATTTTGTTTGGTAATTTGATTGCCCAATGCTGCAGGTATGCATATATCACAATCTAGAGTGAAAAATTTATTTTCACCTACAGGCTTTGCTTTTGGAAAATCGACAATACTCCCATCGTTAATTTTGCTATACTTAAATAAATCATCAACATTTATTCCTTTTTGATTTTGAATACTTCCGTAAGCATCTTGAACTGCAACTAATTTAACGCCATCTTTTTCTAAAAAATGAGCTGCCCAATAGCCAACATTACCAAAACCTTGAACAATAAACTTTTTACCAACTAAATTCTCATTATTTTTCTCTGCCCAAAACTTAATAGACAAATACACTCCATAACCTGTAGCTCTGTCACGGCCTTCTAACCCTCCACTTCCGTCTGGTTTACCTGTAACTACATGTTGATTTGCTGTACGTTCTGCTGGCGGACGCGTACTCATATAAGTATCTGCAATCCAAGCCATAGTTTGGCTATTTGTATTAACATCTGGTGCAGGTATATCATGTTCCGGTCCAATATTATCTGCTAGAGCAAACGTAAATCGTCTTGTGATTCGTTCTAATTCTGATTGTGAATATTTTGAAGGATCTAATTTTATACCTCCTTTACCTCCACCATAGGGTAAACCCGCTAATGATGTTTTCCAGGTCATCCACATTGCTAAAGCTCTAGCTGCATCAATATCTACTGTTGGGTGGTATCGTAAACCGCCTTTATAAGGGCCCAAAGCATTGTTATGCTGAACTCTATACCCTTTAAATATTTCAACTTCTCCGTTATCCATTTTCACAGGAAAATTGACAACAATTTCATTATTCGTAATACTTAATATTTTTCTAATGTTTGGATGTAAATTAATCTGATCTGAAGCACTATTAAATTGATCCATCACATTATCCATCATACCTCTTACTGGAGCCTTTTTAGTGCCTTTTTTTAATTCTGGTGCCAATGTTATCATTTCTAGTATTTTTTAAATTGTAGCTTAATTGTTAGAATTAAATTTTAAACTAATTCTAAATGTTTTTTTTGATATTTTTTTGATAGCGGTGTTATATTTTTATTTGATAACTCTTCATCAAATTCACTACACGACCAAACCTTACCTTTTTGTATTGTTAATACACAGTTGTTACGATATGTGCAACTCGGACAAATATTAAAGTGATTCATAATTAAACTAATAAATGTTATACCTATACATAAAGGCAATGCTTATGCCAAAGCAAATAAGGTTCAGATTAAAAAACACGAAAACCCTTTATATTAAAGGGTTTAAAGCGCTATGAAGTAAGTTTTAATTAAAGACAGGTACTGTATAAAATTACCCATACGGGTATAAATGAATCAGTGATAAATATCTATTCTGAAATTTTTTGTCGAATGGTTTTTCTGTCTATTTGAAGAATTTCTGCTGCTTTTGTTTTATTATTTCCTGTAGCACGCAATACTTTTTCTATATATTGTTTTTCAACAACTCTAAGAGGTACTAGTTCGTCTGTAGAAAACGTTATTTCATGTTTTAGATGATCTGGAAAATGCTCTACATCTATAACTTTATCACACATAATTACAGCACGCTGAATTATATTTTCAAGTTCTCTAATATTCCCTGGCCAATTATAACGACTTAAAACACCTAAAGCTTCAGGTGTAATTTTTAAAAATCGGTCTTTATATTCTACTCCATATTTAAAAATAAATTTATCTACTAACAATGTAATATCATCTTTTCTTTCCCTTAATGGAGCTACGTTTATTTCTACAACAGTCAATCTATAAAACAAATCTTCTCTAAAAGTTTGTTTCTGTATCATCTCTCGCAAATCACTATTTGTAGCGGCTATTATCCGAACATCTACCTTTTCTGCTTTAGTTGAACCCACTCGAACCACTTCTTTTTCTTGTAGAACTCTTAGTAAGCGTGATTGTACAGTTAGTGATGCGTTTCCTATTTCATCCAAAAAAATGGTACCACCATTAGCGGCCTGAAAAAAACCTTCTCTATTCGTTTCTGCACCAGTAAAAGCTCCTTTCAAATATCCAAACAATTCTGCTTCTAAAAGATTTTCTGGAATACCACCACAATTAACTGCAATAAATGGGGCTCTAGAAAATTTGCCTTGATAATGAATAGCGCGGGCAACTAGCTCTTTACCTGTACCGCTTTCTCCTTTAATAAATACGGTAGCTTTATTATCTTTTACTCGTTCTATTAATTGTATTACTTCGTTTATTTTCTCAGAATTTCCAATAATTTCTCCATAAGCTTTATTTTGTGCTATTGAAGGTGTGTCTATTCTTTGTAGTTTTTCTTCAGAGGTAATTAAAGATTTATCTAATGCAGATTTTAACTCATCTTTTGTAAAAGGTTTGGTTAAATAATCGACTACTCCTGATTTAATTGCAGCTAAAGAACCTTGAACTGATGGATAACCCGTAACAACCAATTTTGGAAGTTTAGGATAATGTTCTGACACGAACTTTATAAGTTCAAAACCATCTACCTCAGGCATTTTTAAATCGGTAATCAATAAATCAATTTTTGTATCACGTAAAATAGTAACCGCTTCTTTTACCGAAATAGCCTTAAAAACATGATAATTCCATGATTGCAGATGACGTTGTAAAAGTTCAAGAATATTTACATCATCATCAACAACAAGTATGTTTTCTTTACGTAATTGCATAACTATAATTAGTCTTTTGGAAGTGTTATTGTAAAGGTAGCACCATTTTTAATGTTATTTTCTGCTGTTATTGTGCCTTTATGTGATGCTACTATACCATGAACGACACTCAACCCCAATCCAGAACCATCCCCTATTGGCTTGGTTGTAAAAAAAGGTTGAAATACCTTTTTCAGCTCATCTGCTGTAAACCCTTTACCTTCATCTGAAATTTTAATAATAATATTTTTTTTCTTTTTGAATGCTTCAATAATTATAGTTCCCTCTTTAGGTGAAAAATAGATTGCATTAATTAATAAGTTAAATATGATCTGGGTGATTTGAATTGGATCTGCCCTTAGCCAAAGTTCTTCTTCTTTAATTTTAACACTATGTTTTACTTGTTCTTTTTTAAAAGTAGCATCAAGTAATTTAACTGCATTTTTTAAATGAGGGACAAGGTTAATATGTTTCATTTTCTGAGGCATTTCGCAAGCGAAAAACATTAATTTTTTAACAACCTCTCTAGAAAAAATTGCATTATCAATAATCTTATCTAAATCTTTAACAGCTTTTTCATCAACTGCTAAATCACTTTTAAGTAATTCTGCGAAACCTAAAATATTCGCTAAAGGTGTATTTAGTTCGTGAGCAATACCTGCTGTTATTTCACCTAAAATACTTAAACGATCAGTATGCTCCATCTGTCGTTTTAATGAAGTTTCATTTTTTTGAATTTCAATACGTTCTAAAAAATTTCCAACTTTTAATGCTACGTTATCTAATAACAGTTGTTCTTCTTTTAAAAAATTAATCTCATTTGAATCTGTAGTATTTAAATGAACTATTAATTCTCCTTTAGTATGATTAAAAATATTAATATCAGAATGTATCGTTAAATCATCTTTAATAAATTCGTTAGTAAAAATTGAAATATCTTCCCAATCAATAATAACATCTGTTTTATCAGGATATTGAAATGCTTTTTTTAAGCTTAAAACTATGGCTTTTAACGTATCATTTATTAATTCTACATTAGCATTACCTATAATAGATGATACCTCGTATAAACAAGTTAACTCTTTAATTCGTTCTTTTAATGCTTGCTCTGTAGTCGTCATTAACTTATAATTCCTTTATAGGCTTGAGAATTTGATTGATTTTCTATAATTAAATAAACATGTTTACCTTTAATCCTTTAAAGATTCTGTTTTATTAGAACCAAATCTCAAAATTAGATATCCGATTATAGCAGAGATTAAAGAACCTAAAAGGATTCCTATTTTAGCCGAGCTTATATATTCAGGTGTAGATACAAATGCTAAACTTGCAATAAAAATAGCCATTGTAAATCCAATACCGGCAATAAAAGAAACACCTAAAATATGTCTTGTACTTACATCTGCTGGTATTTGAATTAAATTAAGTTTTTTGGCTAAAAATATAACTGCAGGAATACCTAATCCTTTACCTAAAACTAAACAGAGTATAATATTTATTATCAAAGGAATCTCTATACCTACCGAACTATCTATTATAACACCTGCATTCGCCAAAGCAAAAATTGGAATAATAAAATAGGCTACCCAACCATGCAAATTATGCTCTAAATGCTGTAACGGTGATTGAAACTTACCACTCCAATCTTCTAAATCATCCATGGCTTGTATTTGTTCTTTAGATAAAATAGGTTTCTTTAAAATACTTGCATCTTTAATGTTTTTGTAAATATTTTCTAATTGAAAGATAAATGTAGACGTATCAATTTTCTGTCTTATCGGCACTGAAAGTGCTAATAAAATTCCTGCAACCGTTGGGTGCACACCTGATTTCAAAAATAATAACCATATAATAATACCTGTAAAAAAAGTGATAAATTTAGAATAGTAACCCTTGTAAGATAATAGGTATAATATTGCTAAAAGCCCTAGTCCTATAAATAGTAATGTAGTTTTTATTGCACCACTATAAAATATAGCAATCACTAAAACAGCCTCAATATCATCTACAATAGCAAAAGCTATCAAAAATATTTTTAAACTTAAAGGCACTCTTTTACCTAAAGCATTTAAGACTGCTAATGAAAAAGCAATATCTGTAGCCATAGGAATTCCCCAACCTTTAAAGGTTTCAGCGTTTTGATTTAACAGCATAAATAATGCTACAGGAACTATTACTCCTCCTAAAGCACCAAATAACGGGAAAGCTAATTTTTTTATGGAATTTAATTCTCCTATAAGTACCTCTCGCTTAATTTCTAAACCTATTAGAAAAAAGAAAATAGCCATTAAACCATCATTAATCCATAATAATAATGGTTTTTTAAGCTCAAACCCTTCAGACGCTATACCTATTTTATAATTCCATAATGCAGCATAACTGTCTCCAAAACCCGAATTTGCCCAAACTAAAGCTATAATGGTACTCATTAAAAGTAGAATACCGCTAAATCCTTCTATTTTTACAAATTTTTGAAATGGTGTTAATAATCTTTTTGCCATAAATAATAATTGATTTTAAATATTTAGAAGTTTACAATTTAGTAGATATTGCTTCCTTTTTTTGTTTTGAATTATATATTAATTTTAGACTATGATTTTTTAAATCTATAGAAGGTGAAAAACATAATAATAATTCCAATAATTAGTAAAAAATAAACTTCTAAATTAGATATTAATTTATTGGAATTCAATGATTTTTGAGCAAAACCTAATACATGTTTAGTTTCTGAAACTTGAATAAGTGCAAGGTTATTTAAATCTGTTTGTAATTCTTCAATATTTTCATCAAACGGAGTTTTAAAACTAGGTCTATCATTACTTTGATTTTCAGTTTGGGTATTCTTATTTTCAAAATATCTAGTTTCTTTTTTCTTTAAATTCTCAAAATCAGTTGTGAAATTTTCGAAAGTACTCAATTCATCTGCCGTAAGTTTTGTATCAGAAAACAATGTTATTAGTGTTTCAATTTCTTTATTTACACTTGCATTCATCACATCAGCGCCTTCCATTAAATGTCTCTGCTTTTTATGAATAAGATTATTCATTTTGTATATATAATTTTGCGCTAACACACGATTTTTATACACAGATTTAACTGCATTTTGAGCAGTTTCAAAATGGCGTTTATCAATACGGTTTGTACCTAATATTAATAGAAAAACAGCAACTAATGCTAAAACAATATTTATTCTGTTTGATGTGGTCATATTCTTAGGCATACGAAGAATTTAAAATATCTAAATGATGTTAATTTTATAAGTTTACTCTTTAAGTTCAATATTTATACCTAGATATAATTAACTGAATTATTAATTCACAAACAACTATATATCAGTTATTTAAAGATTTAGGGAGAAAAAGTATCACGAGTAATTAACTCCCGATCGGGTAGTAATTACCCGATTTTAAACTACTATATATAAATAATATATTTTAGAATCTAGCCTTTTTTTGAGCTTTGAGTAATTCGAAAAGTGACTTTAATAACACTTTTCTGTATTTCTACAGTTTAATAAAAAAAATGATTTTTACAACAATTACGTATGTTTTTTTATGAATAAACCTTAGTAGCTATTTGTGATTATACTATAATTGATTAAAAAATACAGAGCTTAAACAACCCGCAGACTCATTATATACAATTTAAAACCCTTTTTCAGGAACTTTAACTACAATCAGTTAAAAAATTAAGGCTTAGCTACCTCTATGTGGTTTGTTTTGTATTCAATCAATTTAGAATAATATCTGAGTAGATAAAATCTTTAATTTTTAAGGGAAGTTTTTAGTTATTTAACTAACTTATTAATGGTTTCATTAACAACAGAATACTCTTTAGATTCTACAAAACCAATAGAAAAAGTTTGTATCGTATTTAAAAATTTTTCTTTATTTTCTCTTCCAAAACCAAATACTGTCATGTAAGGTCTACTAACATAATTATCTGGTAGTTCATCATCTTGATGATGCAACATATAAATCATACGAGATGATTTTTCATCTCCGAAAGCCATCCATTCTGGTGAAGGTAAATCACCCACAAAAGCTTCATTTATTTCATGCTTTTTAGTATCAACAGAAGCATACCAAAAATCAGTACTATCCATTTCTCCTCCAGGAACACCTTCGTACTGTATCCAGTAATTATAACCTGAGCTAACTTTACTCATTGTAAAGTCACACCGATCTAAATAAAAATCCCATTGTCCTTGCCATTGTTTATTGTCGGAAGTAAAAACAATACGAACATGCTCATCTGTTTCAATCTTCACTTCTGAAATTGATGAATCTGTTCCTGCATTCATTGCATGAAAGTAATCTCCATCTTGATGATGAATTGCATTTGGAAATCCTCGATATTCACCTTTCCAGCCAGATCCTTTTACATTATTAAAACCAATCCAATCTACTCCATCCTTATCAATCATGCTCGACAAACCTCCACCTTTTTTTTCTAAATGATAGATAGCAGAAGGTGTATTTATTATATATACAGATACACCACCTGCTGATGTATCTACTCCATCTGTAAGCTCTAATAACTCTGTATTTTGCCCTTTACATGAGTGTAATAAAAACAGAAATGAAAATAAAAACAATACGTCCTTTATATACATATTAAATGATTTATATATTATTTTTTAGCACTCCGTTTTAATAAAAATCCAATACTAAATATAACTAATGAACAAATTACAAAAGTTAATCTACCCCATATAGGATTGGGAATTAAACTCATAAGTAAAATACCTGTACTCATTACATAAACCATCGAGCCTAATTTTTGTCGCTGTTGACGATCAACATTATCTTGTTGATTATCTGCTATAAATGGTTTTTCTAAATCTTCAAAAAAGCGGTCTTTTTCTTCTTTATTTTCATCTTTAGCTTCATTATAAAAAAGTGAAGTTGCACAGAAAAAACCACCAGTTATAAAAATATGACCGGCAACCGTTAAAATTATATTCATATCAATAATTTCACGTTCGGTAAGTGATTCTATTCCAAATAATGATGCAAAAACATCTGCAGTAAAAACATTTATAATAAACCAAGAAACAAACAGACCTAATGCAATAGTAGCCCAAGGTGCCCATTTTGGTGTTTTCTTTACAAAAATTCCGAATAATAAAGGTATCATCATTGGTACCTGAATCATAGTAGATACAGACATCATAAGTTCAAATAAGCTAAGCTCTTTTAATGATGCAAAATACCATGCTGCTGCAATAACACCTAAGCCTGATATTGTACTAACAAGCCTACTTATTCCTAATAATTTTTTATCATTAGATTCTCTATTTCTTTTTTTAAGAAAAGGTTGATAAATACTTCTAACAAAAATTCCTGCATTTTTGTTCAGTGCAGAATCCATTGAAGACATAGTTGCTGCAAAAAGCCCCGCCATCATTAAACCTACAGTACCTACAGGCATAGCATTACGTGCAAATTCTAAATAAATAGCATCTGCCGCTTTGTTTCCTAATTCTGAATACCCTGCAACAGCATCTGGCATTAAACTAGCAGCTGCCCATGGTGGAATAAACCAAACAATGGTACCTACTCCCATCAATGTCATAGCTAATAAAGCCGCTTTACGAGCGTTTAGTGAATCTTTTGCTGTTAACCACCTAAATGAATCGTGAAGATTCATCATGGTTATAATTTGCTTTGGCAGAAAGAAAATAAACGTACCAAATAATATTAGAGGATAGTTCATATTTGGCCCAACAAGAAAGCCTCCTGGAAAGTTATTTACTAAATTAACTGGCCCACCAACCTTAACTAACGCTACCACTGCACAAGCTACAGAAACAACAGCTACTACTAATGTTTGCACAAAATCTGATGCAACAACTCCCCAAGCACCTGATAAAACTGATACAAAAAGCACTGTTAAACCAATAACAACAATAGTTATACTTAAATCTGTTTCAAAAACAGCACTAGTAAAAACTCCCAAAGCATTTAGCCAAACCCCTGCATTTAAAAAAGAAAAAACGATTAATGCACATGAAAAAAACAGTTCGTTTTGCGATCCAAATCTTCTTTTTATACCCTCGGTCGGTGTATCGACTCTCATCTGCCTATATCGGTGTGCAAAGAATGCCCAACCACAAAAATAAGCAAAGGTATTACCTATATATACTGCGCTTATAGCAAAACCATCAGTAAATGCTTTACCTGCAGCGCCAGTAAAAGTTACTGCAGAAAATTGCGCCATAAAAGCACTGGAGCCAACCATCCACCATAACATTCTACCTCCTCCTCGAAAATAATCACTCGTTGAGTTGCTTGCCATTCGCGAAAAAACAACGCCAATTGCAAGTATTAATATAAAATAAATTCCAATAACAAGATAATCGTAAAACATAGTATATCTTTTTATTGCAGATAGTTAACATCTGTCCAATTATTATTTTTTCTAATTAGATCAATTAACTGTTGATATAAGCTACCTTCTTTAAAAGTTTGGTATGGTGCTACTTTCTCTCCATTAATATCTTTTATAAACTCTCTAACTAAATAATGCCAATTTCTTTGCGTATCACCTTCTACCTCTGGTTGGTTAGCTGTAATATTTTCAGGCATATCTAATTCTTTCCATGTTTTATTCTGATCCCATAAATATAAAGGACCGCTACCATAATGCCCTTTGATATAAATTGCACCCTTTGTACCATAAAACACAATATGATCTTCTTCATGAAACCTAGGGTTTAAACCTCCATGTTTAAATAATACAGATACTGGTTTTGATGCAATTTTACTTTCCAATTTTGCCATAACAGTGTATGACCACTCCACGTTGCTTTCTCCCCATTTAAGAGATGGATCATTAATATCTTTCGGAATAAAATCTCTTCTTGTTTTGAAGTTATGAACTCCATCTACAATAGGAGCTTTACCCATATCATCACGTACCTCTCCTATTATTGCTAAAATTTTTTCTCCGATTACAGATGTTACAATCGACATCATATGAGTAAAATTATTATTCAAACGACCACCACCATCTTCTTTTCGATGTGACCAACCAAACGGAATATCTCTTTCTAAATTGAAGTGAGAGATACATTCTACTTCTACAGGCTCGCCAATTGCACCACTTGCAACTAGCTCTTTAGCATGTAAAATACATGGCATGTAGCGAAAGCTTGAAGCAAATGCTGTTTTAATATTTTTCCTCTTGGCTAGTTCATATAACTCAACTGCAGACTCTCCGCTGTGAGTTAGTGGTTTATCACTAAAAATATGACAACCAAATTCAATTGCTTGTATTATAGTTTCATAATGAGCACCACCCGGGGTTGCTATTGAAACAATATCTGGTTGACAGTCTTTTAAAGCTTGTTTCCAATCTGTACTAGCGTAAGGAATATTCATTTTACTAGCCACTTCTTTTACAACACTTTCTGTTCTACCAACTATACCTACAACCTCAGCACCATATGCTCTAAAGGCATCTGCATGGCCCTGACCAGCAAAACCAGTACCAGATATAAGAACTTTTAATTTACTCTTCATTTTATATTTTTTTAATTTTATATTGACAGAAACACAGCTTAATTAAGCTAAATACAAGTGATATTTATTAACTACTAGTATCACAATACTCATACAGCATTTTAAAATGTATTTTCATTCTTTTTTTTGCCAATTCAGGATTTCGATCTTTTATAGCTTCGTAAATCTGTATATGCTCATTAATCCTTAATTCATCTAAATCATCATAATCAACATGATACTTTTTAAACTCTATAATTATTTGAGGTGCGATAGCAATCATTATTTTATTTATTGTTGCATTACCACTTACTTGTGCAATTGCTAAATGGAATAGTAAATCTTCCTGAATAGCATCTTTACCCGACAATAATTTACTTTCATGAGCATCTAAAGCATCTTTAATTTTTTCCAAACCCTGTTCTGTATGTCTTAAGGCTGCAAGTTTTACGGATTCTAACTCTAATAAAATTCTAGTTTCAACAAGCGATTTAAAATTGGGCATTTCAAGGCTTACAATATCCTTAACCATACTGTTCATTGCAATACGACCTATATTAGAAACAAATGTTCCACTTTGCGGCATTGATTTTAATATACCGTAGGATTCTAATTTTAAAATAGCAGCACGAATACTTCTTCGGCTTACACCGAATTTTTCAGATAACGTTCTTTCTGGCGGTAATTTATCTCCCGGTTGATAATGCTTTTTATTAATTAAATCACTTATCTGAGAAATTAATTTATTTATTCGGTTATTATTTTTTTGACTTTCATTATTAAAAAGAGAATCTATATTCATAGATAAATAAATTTAAATTTACTTAGTGAAACAGGTAATAAAAATTATGTAGAAGTCATAATAACTAAATAAAAGACTTCTGTTTTTTTAATATCTAGTGCAATTAATATGTGAAGTTTACCAACTCCACAATGTACCATCTTCTAACCTACTAACAGGAAGATAAGATCTTTTATAAGGATATTTTTTACATGCTTCTTCATTAAAAACCACTCCTATTCCTGGTGTATCATCTATAAAAATTTCGCCTTCTTTCAGTTTTGCATTAAAGCTGAATATTTCATTCAATTCAGGTGTACCAAAACCTATAAATTCTTGAACTCCAAAATTTGGTGCCCATAAGTCTAAATGCATATGTGCCATAAAGCAAATAGGAGATAGATCGGGAGCTCCGTGAGGTGCCATTCTAACATGATAAAGAGAAGCAAAATCGGCTAATTTTTTTAAAGGTGTTAATCCACCTCCGTGTGTTACTGCTGTTCTTACAAAATCGATATATTGATTTTCAATCAAAGGTTTAGCATCCCATATCGTATTAAATTTTTCACCAAGAGCCAAAGGTGTTGAAGTTTGGTTTCTTATAATTCTATAACCATCAGTATTTTCATAAGTTACGGCATCTTCAATAAATTTTAATCTATACGGTTCTAACATTTTTGCTAATTGAACCGCTTCAATAGGTGTTAATCGACTATGAACATCATGACAAAGCTCTATCTCATAACCAAATCTCTCTCTTGCTCTTTTAAATAATTCAGGAATAAAATTTAAATATTTTTTAGTAGACCAGCTATGCTCTGGAGGTAATGGCCTACTACCTTGTAATTCAAAATAGTTTTTTTTATCGCCTAAAGTCCCATATGTGCCTTTTAAATCAGGAATAGTACATTGCAGCCTAACAACTTTATATCCGTCATTAATAGCTATTTGTAAATTAGTTAAAACATCGTCAATAGTTTCTCCGTTTACATGCGCATAAACAGTTACCGATTTTCTGCTTTTACCACCTAACAATTGATAAACTGGTAACCCAGCAACTTTACCTTTTATATCCCAAAGTGCAACATCAATAGAACCTATTGCAGCCATACTAACCGCTCCATTTTGCCAATATGCACCTTTATATAGATATTGCCAAATATCTTCTATTTGATGTGGATCTTTACCAATTAAACAAGGTATTACATGCTCTTCTAAATATGTAACAACAGATAATTCCCTACCATTTAACGTTGCATCTCCTACCCCGTAGACACCCTCGTCTGTAAAAATTTTAACTGTAACAAAATTACGACCAGGGCAACATACAAAAACTTTTATATCTGTTATTTTCATGCTTACTAATTTGTTTTAAGGTTTCATTATTATAATTTATAAGAACGAATAAAAACCTTATCTGAAATGATTATATAAGAAGTTACTTTTAATTAAACAAACTGGCGCACCAGTTTGGTGTACCAAAAATACATTTATTATTTTCTTATCCAAAGAATTGGAATAGAATTTAATATCTGTTTGATAATTAAAGAATTAGTCTGTGAGGAAAAAATATAGTTATAAAAAATAATCTTGAATACAATACGGTATAAAAACAAGTCCTAAAAAAACATCAAAATGAAAAAGATAATTATTTATGAAGCTATAATTAGACTACTCGCTCTTTAAAATCGTCACAGAACTCAATAAGTAATTCAAAATGAAACTCCATTAATTTAACAGCCTCTTCAGGCTTTCTATTTTTAATTGCTTGAAAAATAGATTCATGCTTGTCTATCTCGTAGTTGAAACCTTCTTCATCACAAACTCTAGTTTTTACAAAAACTGCAATTATTTTAGGTATAATTTGCAGCATCATTTCATAGATAGTTGTGTTTTTACTAGCCTTTGCAATTGCCAAGTGAAATAAAAGATCTTCTTCTAAAGCACTTTCTTTGCTCAATATTTTTGATTTATACCTATCTAATGCTATTTCAATTTCTTGTAAATCATCAACAGTTCTTCTTGTTGCTGCTAAAAAAACGGCTTTATTTTCAAGCATTAGCCTAGACTCTACTAAAGAAAGAAAATCTTGTTCACCTAAAGTAAGTAACCCATCAATCATACCTATAAGTGCTACTCTACCTGTATTTATAAATATTCCTGTTTGTGGTATTGATTTAACAATCCCATAAAATTCAAGCTTATCAATAGCCTCCCTTACATTTCTACGACTAACATTTAGCGTGACACTTAACTCTCGTTCAGATGGCAATTTATCACCTTCAACCAGTTTTCTCAAATCAATAAAATCTCTAATTTTAGAAATTATCAAATGATGAATCTTAGCGTTGTCCTTAATTCTAACTGGGTTCAATTTCATGTTAATGAATTATAAAAGCAAGGCTAAATTACGAAAAACTACTTTAGAAGAATCACTTAACCATATAAACGCTTAAAAAACACTTCACCTCTAAAGTATCAACTTTTAGTATTTAAGAACAGAAAAGAGTTAAATGCAATATCTATTTTCAAAAACAAACAACAATATTACTCTCACTGTGGAAAACCGCAGAATCAATTTATAAATTTTACTCTTATTTGCTTTTGTTTTAATAATGTATAAAATAAATACACTAGTAAATTTATTAAATGAATCCCCCTATTTTTTTTATTGACGACACTGATTCTTTAAAAATGAAAAAAATAATAGTTTTTTTCATTTCATGGACTATTCGATGTGCTGATGAAAAACATCAAAATAGAAACAAAAAAGTATATAATTATGCGCAAAGAATAGTAGCTAAATTATTGCTTTTCGAAAATACTGATAGATTGACATTTTCAAATATTAGACTTTTGAAGCAAAATAAAAATATAGACTTATGGGTAGAGTTAAAAGTGAATAAACAAGAGTATGCATTAATTATAAGAAACAAAATGCAATCTAAAATAGATAGAAATCTTTTGAAAAAATACCAAAAACTAGTTAATAAACATTATAAGAATCAACCTAACCGTATAATTGAATACGTAATATTGAGGCCTAACCATAATTTAGAAAAGCAAGATGAATCACTTTTAATGCTTTCTGATTTTAATTTATACAGTTTAATACAACTAGCTAGCTCTTTTGATACTAATAAAACAGGTAATCAATTATTTGATGAATTCTGGTTCAATTGGGTACTTGCTCGTTGATAGAAAATATAGACTGCGGAAAACCACAAGGTAATTTTATTTTAAGATTTTAAGTTTGCTTTAGAAAACTGAAATAATTTAAAAAACCAAAAATGAAAAAAATTATCTTATTACTTTTATTGACCACTATTTTATTAATTCCTAAAACTTCACACGCACAAGATGCGGGTACTGTTGTAGCTGGTGCTGCTGGAGCACTACTGGCCATTGGTGCAGGAGTTGCTGCAGTAGAGCAAATGAAAGAAAGAGCCGAATTGATGGCTACTGAATATATTTTAACAAATAATGCTGAGTTAGAAAATTTTTCACTTAAAACTTTAGATTTTGATGGTAAAAAACTCAAAGATTTATCTACAACCTCTGTAATAACATTTAAAATTCAAGAGTTTACACCTTCTGATAAACCAGAATTAGATGGAAGAAAACAAATTCTAATAGGTTTCACTAGCTATGGTTGGATCAATGAATATGGTATCGATTTCGATAAAGTAAAATGGTATTTAATCGATTCATCTGAGTGGCTTAAAATGATGACTTCTTACGTTAAAGTTGCTTCAGGCGAAAGAAACGATGTTTTAATTAAAGATCATTTACAACGTGGAAAAATTGTGAATAAAGGAGTGAAAGAAAAAAGTAAAACCACAATTCCATTTTATCAACTTTCAGGAGATATGTATGTTGTAACAGAATACTCTGCTGAAATGAAATTCATTTACAATGAGAAATCATTAGGCATCTTTCTTAAAGACACTCAAAACCTAGTCCAGATAGGAAGGGGTAGTATTATAGAAATACACGATTTCTTTTTTGATGAATAATCGAATCTTAATTATAAATCATAACTTAAATTACGTGTTAATATTAACGCGTAATTTAAGTTTTATTCTTTATTAATGGAGTGGATTTTTAAGCTTATGTTTTTAGGTATTGTAATTGGTATCGTTAGAAAATACCCGAAAATTAGTATTATACTAGCTATTTTGGGTTTGCTATTATACAATCAACAAAAAAAATATATTCCGCAAAATAATGCATCTCCTTCAAATATTTATTCTTCTAAAAATTATAATAGTCCCGAACTAAAACCAGAGTATCAATTAAACACCTCTATTAGAAGTTTAAAAACCGAATTAGAAATCCCCCAATCCACTAAAAATAATCTATATAAAAAAGAAGCTGTAACAAATACACGAATTGGTGCTATTTGTAATGACGGCACTTCCTCTAAAGCAACAGGTAGAGGTGCTTGTTCTCATCATGGTGGGGTTGCTTACTGGCTTTATGAGTGATCTTTAAACTATCCGGAAACTATAAGTTTATTTTACATTCTCCAACTCATCTAAAACATATGTTTTAAACATATAATCTGTAACTTCTTTTAAACCTTTATTATTAATAGGGTGATTTCCATGATATGTAAAGAATTCTACCACGCCATTTGTTTTTACATACCAAAGTTCTTTATGTTGTTCTCTCCTATTTTTTACTGCATTTAAATCCTTTATTTTTTTAAATTTTTTAAATATTAATTCTTGATAAGGTTTCTCCAGAAGTACTCCTGTACAGGTAGATTTCACATAATGATCTTCTTGCCAAACCATACAATTCTGTTCTTCTTTTACGAAACCAAAATACGTTAAAGCACTAATTATAATTACAGATATATATGTGACAATTCTATTACCCCCTTTTTCAAACAATCCAAAGAAAGTATTTTTTTTGAGAGAGCTTAATTTTAGATTCTTTTCTTTAGTTATTAGATCTTCAAATACTTTTACTTCTTCATGTTCAGATGGATGAGCACTAACAAAGCCTGCGTAATTATTATACCCTAAATATTTGCATAGATATTTAATTAATTCTGGTTTCAGAGCTTCATTTAATGAATTATCATTCTTTAAAAAGTTATTATAATAATTCCTTAAGGTTCTTTCGCTTATTTGATAATTATACTCTTCTAAAAGCTCAACTGAGAGATGTTGTGCCATTCTGGTTGGAACCGAAGAGCCTATATCTGCTTCTACTTTTTTAAATACAATTGCTATTAATTTTTTGGACATTTTGGTTGGTCTGGTTACCCCCTAAAACTACTACATTTCTGGAAATTATATGGAAAAAAAAGACTGGAAAATATTTTCCACCAACTTTCCACATTCCGTCCATTCATTACGAAACCTAAGTCCTTACTTCGCATTGTCATTGATTTGTTACTCATGATAAGCAATCAATAACAATTAAAAAACAACTGTAGTAAACCAATAGTTTATTGGGAAGTAACTAAAAGTTTCTACAGCGGTTTTTCACTTCCCAGCAAAATGTAGGAACAACTCCTACCCCTTAAAAAAAAGTGGTTTAAATAAAATTCGGAATAACCCGAACAGCCATTATTATGTCCAATTTTCAAAATAAATAATATGAAAAAAATAACTTTTTTAATCGTTTTAATACTTGTCAACCTCACTATAGTTTCTTGCGAATATGATTCTTTATCAGAAACTGATACTGTATATAAAAATTCAGCAGCAACTGAAGGTGATGATGGAGATATTGAAAATGATCCTGATGAATAATTCAGTGTTATAAATAGAATTTGATAAAAAGAAGTGTTAAAATGTAAACTGTTTTTGTACTTTGGAGGGATGAAATTTAAGTTTAGTTTATCCCTCTTTTTTATATTTATATACATTGGTTTTAATACTGTTTTTGCAAATGATTTTTTTAAACAACAAAGCTTATCTATTTATATTTTAAGTGAAAAATCAAATGATTCAATAACAATACTTAAAAATAAAATTGGTGCTTTTGCTAAAAATAAAGATTATGATAACGCTATTTTATATTCAAAAAAACTATATAAAAAAGCTCAAATTGTCGCTGATAGTTCATCTATTAATAATGCTATTTGGAGGCAAGGTTTTTATTTTAAAAAAATAAATCAATTAGATTCTGCCTACTATTATTTTAACAAATCATTTACTATAAACTTAAAATTGAATGACAGTATTGCTGTCGGAGATCGTTTATTAGATATGGCTAATATTCAGAAAAGCTTAGGTGATTATAATGGAGGAATGATTACAGCTATTGAAGGTATAAAGTATATAGAAAATTCTACCAAAATAAAATCAATAATTGGGTTATATCAAACTATATCAGTTTGTCACAAAGAATTAGGAGACTATAAAGAAGCACTTCGATGGAATGATAAATCTATTAATTTATCGAAAAAAGATTCTTCTAATTTAGGCTTAGAAATTAATCATACTATTAATATTACTAGAGCCAACATATTGGCAGAAACTAATAAATTTGAAAGTAGTTTCCGTATTTTAAATACTATTATAAAAAACACTAATAAGGGTAATCAATTTCAAAACTCGCGTGCTTTATGTAACATAGGGTACTATAAATGGTTAGAAAATAAAAACAACCCTGAAAGTGAATCTCTATTAATAAAATCATTTGAAAAACGAAAAAAATTAAACACTGTATCTGGTTTAATATCTAGTACTATTCATTTAGCTGAATATTATTTTAAAATCGATAAACATGAAGCTTTAAAATATGCTCAAATGGCATATCAATATTCTTATACACAAAATAACCCTGTTGCTGTATTAGAATCTTTAGATTTAGTATTACCTCTAAAAAAATCATTAAACCAAGATGTTTCTGAAGAAGCAATTTTATATTCAAAAGTGCAAAACAAACTTGAAAAAACAAAGCAAACAGTACGATCAATATATGCTGCAACCAAATATGATAATGATACTTTAGAAAAAAACAATCTTAAATTATTAGCTACAGTTGCAACTAAAAAAAAGCAAAATAGTATAGCTTTTTCAGTTACTTTATTTCTTTTGATTTTAATAGGTTTTATTATTTATTATAAAAATCATCAAAAAAACAAAGAACAACTAGAGGCTGCGTATAAAACAGAATTAAGATTATCAAAAAAATTACATGATGAGTTAGGTAACGATATCTTTTATTTAATGACTCAAGTTCAGAAAGGAGATCAAGATATAAATACTTCAAAAAACGCTTTAGTTTTAGATAGCCTAAATAGTATTTACCAAAGAATAAGAGATTTTTCGAAAGAATTTACAGCAATACATACCGGAGATGAATTCGGTAAGCAATTCCAAACGCTCTTAAATTCTTATGGCTCAAACAAAACAAAGTTAATTACTAAAGAATTAGCTTCTGATTTTTGGAACGACATAACACCTAAAACAAAAATTGAAATTTATAGAATACTACAAGAATTATTAGTAAACATGAAGAAACACAGTAATGCCTCATTAGTAGCTATAACATGCTCAAAAAACGAAAAACAAGTGTCTATTAAATACGTAGATAATGGTATTGGTTTTAATGTAAAAGACAATTATTTTGGAAATGGACTTAAGAATGTGGAAAACCGCATAAAATCTATCAAAGGAAGTATTAATTTCGATTCAAAACCAAATAAAGGCTTCACAGCCATTATACTATTTACCATTTAAATAGCGTATATGAATTTTAATAAAATTTTTGTTTCAGAAGATATCGACAGTAATAATTTAGGTGTAACTACCACATTACATCAAATGGGTTACACTAATATTGGACACTCGCAATATTGTGACGATGCTTTTTTAAAATTAAAAAAAGCAATTATAGTTGATGAGCCATTTGATCTTTTAATAACAGATTTATCTTTTGTAAATCCAAGAAATTCAAAAAAATTACAAAACGGACAAGATCTCATTAAAGCTATAAAAGAAATTTATCCAACAATAAAAGTTATTGTGTTTTCTGTTGAAGATGATCATCATACTATAAAATCTTTATTTTCAGATCAAAATATTGATGCCTACGTTTGTAAAGGCTTGAATGGTTTAAAAGAACTTAAAAATAGCATTGAAGCTTTATTAGAAAATAAAACATACACTTGCCCAATTGCAACGGCTGTTTTACAACAACAAAATATCTTAGCTTTAGATTCGTATGAAGAGCAACTTTTATTACTTTTAGCTAAAGGATATAAACAAAACGAGATAAGCTCTTATTTAAAAGAAAAAGGAATAACACCAAATAGTGTTCGATCTATTGAGACTAATATCAGTAAATTAAAAGATTATTTTAATGCAGCTAATACCACTCATTTAGTATATATTGTATCAAGCCTAGGCTTAATTTAGGCTAAATATCGCAAGTTAACTATTTGTAAGTTCTACTTATCTATTTTCAAACTCAAACTCCCCTATTCTATAATTGGTAAATTAAATTGAATTTTTCAGAGTAACTATTGTTTCTGTTTTAACTTTACTTACGTTAATTTTACAGTACAACTGTTTTCATAAATGAAAAATACAATATCACAAAGAGTAGCTGATTTTCTTAAAAACTTCCCTCCTTTTAATGGGTTAGAAATTTCTGACATACAAGTAATTTCAGAACAAGTATCCATATTATACAAAGAAAAAGACAGTGTTATTTTTTCTGAGAAAGAAGCTGGCCACGAGTATTTTTATGTAGTACATAAAGGAGCAGTGTCATTAGAAAGAAAAGCAACAAACTCTATTGTTGATATTTGTGATGAAGGAGATATTTTTGGATTAAGACCTTTATTAGCTAATGAAAATTATGAATTAGAAGCTAAAGCACACGAAGAGAGTATTTTGTATGCAATTCCTATTTCAATTTTTAAACCATTAGCATTAGCTAATGAAGTTGTTGGTAATTTCTTAATCGAAAGCTTTGCTTCCAACACAAGAAACCCTTATTCAAAAAATCACAGAGGTAAGTTATTTACAGAAAACACTATTGAATCTGAAAAAGACGCTACAGATATTGAATTGAGTGATTTACAACCCGTTAAATTTTCAAAAAAAATTATTAGTTGTACACCTGAAACAACAGTAAAAGCTGCTGCTGAAATAATGACTAAAAAGAAAATTGGGGCGATTTTAGTTGTTGAAAATCATTTACCTGTAGGCATTATTACTGATAAGGATTTACGTAATAAAATAGTTACAGGGCAGTTCCTTATTACCGCTGCTGCAAGCGATGTTATGACTACCCCAGTAATTACATATCCTAAAACATTAACCATTACCCAAGCTCAAATGGCTATGATGAAAAGTAACATCAGTCATTTATGTTTAACAGAAGATGGAACTGTAAATACTAAAACCATAGGTATACTATCTAAACACGATGTAATGGTTGCTTTAGGCAACAACCCTGCCGTGTTGATTAAAGCTATTAAAAGAGCTAAAAAAGTAAAACATTTACGACCTATTAGAAATAGTATTATTGAATTATTGAAAGGATATTTAAAAGAAAATATTCCGATGACGCTTATTTCTAAAATAATTTCAGAACTTAATGATGCCTGTTTAAAACAAGTAATTCATTTATCGTTAGATAAAATGAAAACATCACCACCAGTAAAGTTTGCTTGGTTAAGTTTAGGCAGCCAAGGGCGTAGTGAGCAAATGTTACATACAGACCAAGATAATGCTCTTATTTTTGAAGACGTACCAGACGAATTACTTTCTAAAACAAACGATTACTTTTTATCATTTTCAAAAAAAGTTACTAAAGGCTTAAATGATATTGGTTATGAATATTGCCCAGCAGAAATGATGGCTTCTAACCCAAAATGGTGCTTAAGTTTTAGTGAATGGAAAAAAACAACATCGCATTGGATCATAAACCCTGGTAATGATGAAGTATTACTTTCTTCAATATTTTTCGATTACAACCTTATTTATGGAGAAAACGCTTTAGTAAACGCATTATCTGAACACATTTTTTATACAGTAAAAAAATACCCTATCTTTTTTATTCACCTTGCAAAAGGTGCTCTTCAAAACCCATCACCCACAGGTTTTTTTAGAAAATTTTTAGTAGAACAGGATGGTGCTCATAAAGACTCTTTTGATGTTAAAAACAGAGCTTTAAGACCTTTAATAGCTGCTGCACGAGTATTATTATTATCGCATTATATAAAATCAATACACAATACTGCAGAGCGTTTTGAAAAATTAGCAGAACTAGAGCCTAATAATAAAGAAATATATTTAGCTTGTTCTTATGCCTCAAAAGCTTTATTAAAATTTAGAACAAGGCAAGGCTTACTTAATAATGACTCTGGAAGATTTATAAATTTAAATACATTATCCAAAGAAGAAAAAATTAAGCTTAAACGTACTTTTAAAACTATTAAAGAAATACAAGAATTAGTTACTATTCGGTTTCAACTAAAATCAATGTAATGTTAGAATTTTTTAAAAAGAAATCAATTGATAACCCTGAGTATTGGAAAGCTTACGAAGCTACTTTTACTAAAGAGTTACCAAAAAATATAAATGATATTACATTTATTGTTTTAGATACTGAAACTACAGGCTTTAATTACGCTACAGATCGTATGCTTTGCATAGGAGCTGTAAAGCTTATAAATAATAGTATTTCCTTAAAAGATGGTTTTGAAGTTTATATTGAGCAAGAAGTTTATGGCAAAGAATCTGCTAAAATACATGGTATTTTAAAAAATGAAGTAATACCCCGTTTATCCGAACTAGAAGCTTTAAAACAATTTTTAAGTTATATAGAAAACGCTGTTATTATAGCTCATCATACTTTTTTTGATTTAACGATGATTAATACAGCTCTGCTTAGACATGGCTTGCCTAGATTAAAAAATATAAATTTAGATACATCTGATCTTTATAAAAAAACCTTAATTAAAACCAATCTGCTAACTAAAAAGGAAAATTATTCGCTTGATGATCTCGCTGATAAATTTAATATTTCAAAAAAAGATAGGCATACCGCAATGGGTGATGCCTATATAACTGCTATACTTTTCTTGAAAATTGTTTCTAAACTTAAGGATAAGAAAGAGGTTACCTTAAAGTATTTACTGAGATAATATCATAATTTTAAGAATAAAACATTGCCGAAAAGTAAAAATCAACATGGCTTCTATATTATTCTGTAATTTTTTAACACTTTATCCGTTAAAATGTTAAAATAACACGATAAGATGCAGGTTAACTAAATTATTTTACTATATTTATTTCAACCAAAATCTATTAATCATGACAACTAAACAAAAACTAAAGAGTATATTACTTTTAATCGGTTTTATTTTATCTGCTATTTTATACAGTAGTAATGTAGAAGAAAACGATACTAAAAACGTAGCTAGTGCTACAAATGCAACTAGCACTGGTTATATCATAAATCTAAATCATTAAAATTAGACTAACGTACTATCTTGTTAAGTAAGATAATACGTTTGTTTCAATCCTCGATTGAATATTTGTAATATCCGCTTTCACAAATTTTTCTCCTGTAATATTTTCATACAACTCAATATATCTTTCTGATACAGAAATAATATATTCGTCTGTCATTTCTGGTACAACTTGGCCTTCTAAGCCTTGAAAGTTATTAGAAATTAACCACTGACGTACAAACTCTTTTGATAACTGTTTTTGCGCTTCTTCTTTATTTTGACGCTCTTGATAACCATCTGCATAAAAATAGCGAGAAGAGTCTGGTGTATGTATTTCATCAATTAATACAATCTTACCATCTTTCGTTTTTCCAAACTCATATTTTGTATCTACTAAAATCAAACCTCTTTTAGCAGCTATATCTGTACCTCTTTCAAATAGAGCTTTCGTGTAGTTTTCTAATACAATATAATCTTCTTCAGATACAATACCTTTTTTTAAAATATCCTCTCTAGAAATATCCTCATCATGGTCTCCCATTTCTGCTTTCGTAGCTGGAGTTATGATCGGGTTTGGAAATTTATCGTTTTCATGCATACCTTCTGGCATTGCAACACCACATAAAACTCTTTTACCTAATTTATATTCACGAGCAGCGTGGCCAGACATATAACCACGTATAACCATCTCTACTTTAAAAGGCTCGCAAGCATGGCCAATTGCAACATTAGGATCAGGAGTCGCAAGTAACCAATTAGGAACAATATCTTCCGTTTCTGCCATCATTTTTGTAGCAATTTGGTTTAAGATTTGTCCTTTATAAGGTATTCCTTTAGGCATAACAACATCAAAAGCCGAAAGCCTATCTGTAGCAACCATTACCATTAAATCATTTTCAAGACTATAAACTTCTCTTACTTTTCCTTTATATAAATTTACTTGTTTTGGAAAACTAAAGTTTGTATCAATAATCGTATTACTCATTATGTGCTTCTTAAATTTAATTCTGATGTTCTATTCCTTTGTAAGCTTCAATTACCTTTTTAACTAATTTATGACGGATTACATCTTTATCATCTAAATAAATAATAGATATTCCCTCTACATTCTGTAGTACTAATAATGCTTCTTTTAATCCTGAAATGGTCCTTCTTGGTAAATCTATCTGACCAGGATCACCTGTTATTAAAAACTGAGCATGTTTCCCCATTCTTGTTAAAAACATTTTCATTTGTGCATGAGTTGTATTTTGACCTTCATCTAAAATTACAAATGCATTATCTAACGTTCTACCTCTCATAAATGCTAATGGAGCAATTTGTATTGTTCCATTTTCAATATAAAGTGACAATTTTTCTGGAGAAATCATATCTCTCAATGCATCATACAAAGGTTGCATATAAGGATCTAATTTTTCTTTTAAATCGCCTGGTAAGAAACCTAAATTCTCCCCTGCCTCTACTGCTGGTCGAGTTAATATAATTTTCTTTACTCTTTTTTCTTTCAGAGCCTTTACTGCCAATGCTACGCCCGTATATGTTTTTCCCGTTCCTGCTGGGCCAATTGCAAACACCATATCGTTATTACGCATAGCATCAACCAATTTACGTTGGTTTACTGTTTGTGCTTTTATTAAGCGTCCACCAACACCATGTATCAGAACATCGCCACTACTTTCTGAAGATGATATATCGTCTTTACTGCTACTCATCAGTAAACGCTCTATACTATTTTCATCTAGCTTATTATATTTCAAATAATGCGCTGTTAGCATTTTAAAACGTAGGTTAAACTCTTCTAAAAGTTCATCATCACCATAGGCTTTAATCTTGCTTCCTCTTGCTACAATTTTTAACTTTGGAAAATATTTCTTCAGTAAATCTATATTTTCATTTTGCTGTCCAAAAAAATCTCGTGGACTAATTTCCGTAAGTTCGATTATAAGTTCTTTCAAAGAATATAGATTTTAATTAATGTCTTATAAATATTAATTTTAGTTGCCTTAAATTTTGTGTAATTTTGTTTAACAAACTTAAGTAAAAATCAGTTTGATAAAGTAAAAAACATATCAACAGTCCTATATGGCAATTATTACATTAACTACTGATTTTGGATATAAAGACCATTTTGTTGGTGCTATAAAGGGAACTATTTATAAAGAATTAGCCGACGCTAAAATTGTTGATATTTCTAATGATATAAATCCTTTTAATATTCCAGAATGTGCATATATATTAAAAAACTCCTATAAAAGCTTCCCTGAAGGCACTATACATATTGTAGGTGTAGACTCTGAGCCTACACCCGAAAACCAGCATATTGCAGTGCTTGTAGATGGGCACTATTTTATTTCAGCAAACAATGGTGTTATATCTTTAATAACTTCTGAAGTTACCCCAGAAAAAGTTGTAGAAATTAATATTCCAAACCCTGATTATGGATCTTTTCCTGTATTAGATGTATTTGTAAAAGTTGCTTGCCATATTGCACGAGGTGGAACTTTAGAGGTTGTTGGTAAAACTTTTGACGGTCTTAAAGATATTCGTGAATTTGCACCTAGAATAATAGATAATGGAGATGGAATTGTTGGAAGCGTTATTTACATAGATAATTTCGGAAATGTAATTACCAATATTCAAAAACATATTTTTGAAGCCTACAGAAAAGGAAGAAGCTTTGTTTTAAATGCCCGAAATAAGAAAATTGATAAAATACATAACAAATACAGTGATATTATTAATTTTAATTTAGAAAAGAATAACCGAAAAGGTCCTGGTGACTTATTAGCATTATTTAATTCGTCAGAATATATTGAATTGGCAATTTACAAGAGTGATTTAAATACAGTTGGTGGTGCCTCTACCCTATTAGGGTTAGATTACAGAGATACAATTACTATCGATTTTATTTAAAAAACCTTAAATTTAGAGTACTTATAAACATCGTATTCTAAAAGTTAAAAAAAAATCTGTTTTTCATAACATGAAATTAAAATCTTTTTTACTGATTAACAGTAGGTTTACGCAATTTTTTAGCTCAATTTACAGTGCTATTTTTAGTGGTTTTTAAAGACAATAAGTGTTAATAAGTTTGTTTCATTAAAAACAACATTTAAAATATCTTTGTTTTTTCAGTGAAGACTGTAATTTGATGCTTTTTTAAATTACAATACTTTAATAGAATACAAGATTTAAGAGAAAATAAAACACATATAAAATGAAATTTATAGTATCTAGTACGTATTTACTTAAACAATTACAGGTTTTAGGTGGCGTGATTAACAACAGTAACACATTACCTATTCTAGATAATTTTCTGTTTGATTTAAAACAAAATCAATTAACAGTTTCTGCATCAGATTTAGAAACGACTATGAGTTCTGTTTTAAATGTAGATTCTGATAATGAAGGTTTAATTGCTGTTCCTGCAAAATTATTATTAGATATTCTTAAAACGTTTCCTGAACAACCATTAACTTTTGTTGTTGAGGATAACAATACCGTAGAAATAAGCTCTAACCATGGTAAATATGCTTTAGCATATGCTGATGGTGCTGAGTTTCCTAAAGCAATTGAGCTTTCGAACCCTAGTTCTACTACTATTATTGGAGATATTTTAGCAACAGCAATTAACAAAACAATTTTTGCTGCTGGTAATGATGATTTAAGACCTGTAATGAGTGGTATCTTTTTTCAATTTTCACCAGAAAATTTAACTTTCGTTGCTACTGATGCTCATAAATTGGTAAAATACCAAAGAACAGATATTACAGCTACTCAAGTAGCTGAGTTTATCATGCCTAAAAAGCCTTTAAATCTTTTAAAAGGAATTTTAGGAGGTAGCGAATCTGATGTTACTATTGAATATAATGAGAGTAATGCTAAATTTAGCTTCGAGAACACAGAACTTATCTGTCGTTTAATTGATGGTAAATACCCTAACTACGAAGCCGTTATACCGAAAGAAAATCCGAATGTACTTTCTATTTCTAGAAATCAATTATTGAGTTCTGTACGTAGAGTTTCAATTTTCTCAAATAAAACAACACACCAAATACGCTTAAAAATAGCTGGTGCAGAACTTAATATTTCTGCAGAAGATATCGATTACAGTAATAAAGCAGAAGAACGTTTAACATGTTCTTACCAAGGTGATGATATGCAAATAGGTTTTAACTCAAGATTTTTAGTTGAAATGTTGGCAAACTTAACTTCTGATGACGTTTCTTTAGAAATGAGTTTACCAAACAGAGCAGGTATATTAACACCTGTTGATGGTTTAGATGAAGGAGAATTAGTAACTATGCTTGTAATGCCAGTTATGCTTAATAGTTAAATTACCAACAAACTTTATAAGAAAAGCCCAACTAATTAATTTAGTTGGGCTTTTTGCTTTTATAAAAGTAACAATGTCTTATAAAAATTTGATACTCATTGGGTAATAAGGTTTTTCACCATTACTAACCCTAACAGCATTTACTATCGGAAAAATAAATGTTAAAATAGCTATCGCTAAAAAGCCTAACAAACCTAACCCGAATAAAAGAACTAAAGGAATGCTAATAACTAAATACAAGAACATACTGATTCTAAAGTTCATTATTGCCTTCCCGTTTTCGTCCATATCTATAACAGAATCTTTTTGGGTAAGCCATATAATTAATGGCACTATAAAACCTCCAAAGCCTGTAATAATATCTAATAATTGACTCAAATGAGTAATAACTAATAATTGTCTGTTTTCTTTTTGCATGATTTTCGTTTTTATTGATTGATGTACTTATAGGACGATAATCAAACAAAAATGTTACAACAACATATAATTATAATTTTCTTTCTAATTTTTTAAGCTTATCTGTATCTTTTAAAATTGATAATTTTTCTTTAGATATTTTACTTCCAATTTTTAATTCATCTTCAGGAGACAATTTGCCTTTTCTTTTTCCTACTTCTAATTTTTCTTGATAAGAAGATATTTTTCTTTCACTTTTCTTGATATCCTTTTTCTTTGAAGCAATTGCATCTTTTAGCTTATTGACTTTAGCTTCTTCTTTTTCTGCTTTCTTCTCTGCCTTTTCTTCTTTTTTTCTTGCTTTTTCAGCTGCTTCAATTCTTTTTAAAGCTTCTTCATCATTAACAACATTTGACAAAACAATAGTAGTATCCTTAACCACATTAGTCTCTTGACTATAAGTAACTAATACTGTTAAAAATGCAAAAACAACGAATATATTTTTTCTCATAATTAAATTTTAAGTGTGCGAATATATAAAATAGTACAATTGAAAAAATAAATATTTAATAAATATAGAGTTCAAAGTTTATCCCATTACTTCTGCTGTTTTTTATACTTTTGCAATTAAATTATTTCTATGATTTCAAATGAATCTATTGTAGCATTAGCAACACCTTCAGGAGCTGGAGCAATTGCTGTAATACGAATTTCAGGGGAAAATGCTATTACCATTGCTAGCAAACATTTTGTATCTAAAAGAGGTAAAAAACTTGAAGAACAAAAGAGCCATACTATATTATTAGGTCATATCGTTGATGGTAACAGAACTTTAGACGAAGTTTTAATTTCTATTTTTAAAGGTCCAAACTCTTATACTGGCGAAAATGTTGTTGAAATATCGTGCCATGGATCTACATATATACAACAAGAAATAATACAATTATTTTTAAGAAACGGCTGTAAAACTGCTGATGCAGGAGAATTTACTTTACGCGCTTTTTTAAATGGTAAGATTGATTTGAGTCAGGCTGAAGCTGTAGCTGATGTTATTGCTTCTGATAATGCTGCTAGTCATCAAATTGCAATACAACAAATGCGTGGTGGTTTCAGTAATGAAATAAAAGAATTACGAGCAGAATTAATGAATTTTGCTTCTTTAATAGAATTGGAACTTGATTTTTCAGAAGAAGACGTAGAGTTTGCCAATAGAGATCAATTCCAAGATCTTATCAATAGAATTACCTTAGTTTTAAAACGATTGATTGATTCTTTTGCGGTTGGTAATGTTATCAAAAACGGAATTCCTGTAGCTATTGTTGGCGAACCAAATGTGGGAAAATCTACCTTATTAAACTCATTATTAAATGAAGATCGTGCAATAGTTTCAGACATTGCGGGTACAACTCGTGATACTATTGAAGATGAAATAGCTATAGAAGGTATCGGGTTTCGTTTTATTGATACCGCTGGTATTCGTGAAACACAAGATGTTGTTGAAGGTATCGGAATCAAAAAAACCTTTGAAAAAATTAAACAAGCACAAGTTGTTTTGTATTTGGTTGATGGTTCTCTTTTAAATGAGAATAATGCACTTATCAATTTAAAGATTGAAATAGAAAAAATAAAAAATCAGTTTCCTTTAAAATCAATTCTTTTATTAATTAATAAGTCTGATAAAATTTCAAAAGACACCTCTAGTCTTATCCAAAGTGAATTGGTATCCTTATCCGAAAAGTTAAAAACAATTTTCCTTTCTGCGAAAACAGGTGAAGGTGTTGAAGATTTAAAAAAAGAATTGTTAGGTTTAATAAATACAGGAGCGCTGAGAAACAACGAAACGATTGTGACTAACTCTAGACATTACAATTCACTTTTAAAAGCTTTAGAAGAGATTCAAAAGGTACAATACGGAATGGATTCTGGTTTTTCTGGAGATTTATTAGCTATTGATATTCGTCAAGCATTATACCATTTTGGTGAAATAACCGGTGAGATATCAAGTGATGACCTTCTAGGTAATATTTTTGCCAACTTCTGTATTGGAAAGTAACCACCAGAAAACGAATAACTCTTTTTTTTTTAATTAATACCTATATGTTTCTTATGTATTAATTCACACCTTAGCTATACCTCGATATGTTAGAGGTTTTACTATATATTATAATTGTTTTAACAGAGAAACTATACAAAGAGTTTGTTCTACACAAAATAGCTTATTGGCTGTGCAATTAGATGCCGTGAATGATAAATATCAAGAGCTTCAAGCAGTAATTAAATAGTACCGCTCATTTGGTGGCGGCTGGTTAAATTAAAGGCTACTAAAAATATCTCATATATAGGCGAAGTTAAGTTTCCCTACTAAAAAAAGGCTCCTGAGAAATCAAGAGCCTTTTTAAATATCTAACGTCAAGGAATAAACTACTCTATAAAACTTAAGCAATTAGTTTTCTCTAAATATTTTAAAGACCAAATCTTTGGTTAGTGGCTGCCCTTTAGCTTTTTTTCTGATGTCATCAAAACTAAATCTGAAATCGCAACCTGCTTTATATTCACTGCAACCATAAGCGGTCTTCCCTTTTAAAATGTTGCCTTTGTTGCATTTCGGGCAGGTATTATCTTCAGGAGTACTTTTTACTGCTACTTTACCCTTTTTACGTTCTAATTTGAGCTTATAATTCTCATCAAACCTAAGCAAGCCCTCAACAGAAGCATCATTAATTTTAAAGCCTTTTAAATTTACTGTTGATCCTTTTTGAAATAGCCTAATAAACTGTTTTTCTGAAATAGTTTTACCTTCAAATTTAAAGGGCATTACAAAATCGCAGGTCTTATTAAACTCCGAACAACCATAAGCTGATTTTCCTTTACGGATCGTTCCTTTTTTACATTTAGGACAAGCCTCGGAGGTTAACCCTTCCGGTTTCTTTACCGCCTTTTTCTTAGCGGCTGTTGCCGGTTTATTATTCACTGCCGAAATATTCGCCTTTTTAGTTTCACTTCGCACTTCGTAAACCAAATGATCTACCATTCGCTTCATCTGCTTGATAAAACTACCTGCACTAAAAGTCCCTTTTTCTATATCTTTTAACTGCTTCTCCCATTTACCTGTGAGCTCGGCAGATTTTAGCATTTCGTTTTGGATGGTATCTATTAACTGAATACCGGTAACGGTTGGGAGTACCTGTTTTTTATTTCGTTTTATATATTTTCTTCTAAATAAGGTTTCAATAATATTGGCACGGGTAGAAGGGCGGCCGATACCATTTTCTTTCATCAACTCCCGAAGTTCATCATCATCTACCTGCTTCCCTGCCGTTTCCATAGCACGCAATAAGGTAGCTTCCGTAAATTGATTTGGTGGCTTGGTTTCTTTCTCCAAAAAAGAAGGTTCATGCGGGCCTTTTTCTCCCTTTACAAAAGTAGGTAATAGGCCTTTCTCCGTAGTGTTTTTTGCCTCCGGGTTTTCAAAAACAACGCGCCATCCTTTTTCTAAAATTTCTTTTCCAGTCGCTTTAAACATTACTTTTTCTGCCTTCCCAAGTACCGTCGTATTAGAGACTTTACAATCTGGATAAAAAACGGCTATAAACCGGCGTACAATAATATCATAAACCTGTTGCTGGGCGTATTGTAAGTTTATTTGTTGGCCTGTTGGTATAATAGCATGGTGATCTGTAACCTTACTATCATCAAAAACCTTTTTAGTTTTCTTTAATTTCTTGCCATCAAGCGGTTGCGTTAGAGCAGCATACTTCGTTAGTTTTTTAAGAATTCCTGGTATTTTAGGGAATACATCATTGGGCAAAAATGTGGTATCTACTCTTGGATAGGTTACTACTTTTTGCTCGTATAGTTTCTGAACAATCTTTAAAGTTTCATCGGCACTAAAACCGAACTTCGTGTTGCAATATACCTGCAAGCCTGTTAAATCAAATAGCTTGGGTGCATATTCATTACCTGCTTTTTTTGTAGTAGAAACAATTTCAAAATCGTGCTCTTTTACAATATTTGCAAGCTTTTCCCCATCTTCCACTTTAAGAAAACGCCCTTCTTCATAACTAAATAACGTTTCCCGATACAACGTTTGTAATTCCCAATACGGTTGTGGCTTAAAATTTTCTATTTCTTTAAACCGGTTAACCAACATAGCTAGTGTGGGTGTTTGCACACGACCAACGGATAGCATTTGTTTGTAACCACCATGTTTTAATGTGTATAATCGGGTGGCATTCATGCCTAAAAGCCAATCTCCTATAGCTCTAGAAAATCCTGCATAATATAAGTTATCATATTGGGCAGAAGGTTGTAGTTTTTCAAACCCTTCTTTTATAGCCTCGGTGGTTAAAGAAGAAATCCATAAACGCTGCACTTCTCCTTTATACCCGGCTTGGTCTATCACCCAACGTTGTATCAGCTCTCCCTCCTGCCCGGCATCTCCACAGTTGATGACCAAGCTAGCGGTATCAAATAATTTTTTTACAATCTTGAATTGTTTTTGGATGCCCGAATTGGCTACAACTTTGGTTTTAAACTTCTCCGGAAGCATGGGCAGGTTATTCAGGTCCCAACTTTTCCAATGCGGCTTGTAATCATTTGGTTCAAATAAGGTGCACAAATGGCCAAAAGTATAAGTTACCGCATAGCCGTTGCCTTCATAATAGCCATCGCATTTTTTGTTTGCTCCTACTACGGTAGCAATTTCACGGGCAACACTGGGTTTTTCGGCAATACATACTTTCATGACAGCCGCAAAAATAGTTAAAATACCTTGATCATAAAATGCTAATAGCACACGTAAATAAAGTTAACCTTACCCTATGTTTAAAATTGTTACTGTTTCTCCCCTTTACCGTAACGCCTCTATATTTTAAAACATTTTTTACCACTGTGGTTTTCCACACGGTTTTAAATAGTATTATTTTCTATATTAGCAACGCAATAGTTTACCCACTCATTTTATATCGTTTATAACATTTGCGGTAAATAATAGTAGCTAAATTAAGAAACCGTATAATTACGGTTATTTAAAATAATAAAATATAACAGTACATGTACGGTTAGCCGTACGTTGTAGCACATTATGACAAACTACGCAGAAAAATATTTCGGAAAGGATTTAGAAGAACTAGAATACGCAGATATTTCTAATTTCTTCATAGAATCTAAAGAAGAATCTGATAAGATTGAATTCAAAGCTTTTCATCCTGATTATGGGAATTTCAATCAAAATCTTGATGGAGTAATACGAGGAATTTGTGGGTTTCTTAATTCAAACGGAGGAATTTTAATTTGGGGAGCTCCATTAGGAAAAAAAGAAGATGGCAAAATCGTATTTGTTGGAGATTTAGCTCCTGTTAAGGAATTTAAAGAAAAAGATACTCTGATTAGTAAAATATCTGATTCAATAACTCCTTTACCTGTAAACATAAATGTGCAAATAATTGAAAATGACGGTTCATATTTATACATTTTTGAGATTCAACAAAGCAATTACAGTCCACATCAATTCAAAAACACATATTATGCAAGGCTAGATGGACAAACCAAACCTGCTCCACACTATTTAATTGATGCACTATTTAAAAAAGTAAACTATCCGAATATTGAGGGATTTATTAATCTTGACAGATATGGAAATGCTGGTAACGGAAATATGTTTTTAGATATATCAATTTTAATAATCAACTTTTCCGAACTTCAAAATGAACAAGATATTAGCTACCGAGTAATTTGTGGTCAAGCAGTTTTTGCTGGTAGTTTAAATGCCCGAACAGAAAGATTTTATTCAATGGAAGGACATCAATATACCAACAGAAATCATATTGATATACTGCATTTTGGAGGACCAGAAATGAATTCTCAAAGATTAATTTTCAATATGGAAACATTGGGAGACGAACATAACTATGAAATGGATATAGTTCTATTTTTTGGAGGAAAAAAATCACCATTAAAATTTTCAGAATATAAACTGAATTTTGGTGGTTCTATTTCTGCTAAAAATCCTGTTGGACTAATAAGTAATCTGGAAGAAAATGTTTTAGCTTCTGAAAAGCAAAAAGCACTAGGAACGACTAGAGAAAATTTATTAGAATCATTACTAAAAAGATAGAAAAACGTGCTACAACACCGTGTAAAAATAATTGCTTGTGACTTGCCTACTTGGAAATTCCTGCGGAATTTCCAATGGTTCGTTCCATTTTTATTAAGTTAGTTGCTTGCACACGCAACTATCCTTACACAAACACGTTATATGCCATTTAAGACCAACAACAGTACATCAATCAAAAAACAGTAAAAAACGAATGAATTTAGGAAAACCGCTATTAGAAGAATTACTAAATAAACAAATCCGATTTAAAATTCCAGTTTTCCAAAGACATTACGTTTGGAACGAACAAGACCAATGGATGCCTTTATGGGAGGATTTTATAAATAAGTTCAACGAACGACAGAACAAACAAAAAATTCATCCACATTATACAGGTTCAATTGTACTTTTTCACGAAAATACAACTACAAGTACATTATCAACTTATAACGTAATTGATGGACAACAACGATTAACGACATTTCAACTATTCATTGCATCTTTTAGAGAAGTTTGTCGCAAACATTTGGAAGATGAAAGTTTAATCAAGGAATTAAACAAATATCTTTTCAACGATAAATCTTTCGGAGATAAAGATTACGAAAACCAAAAATTTAAACTCGAACCGACAAAGTTCAATAAAGAAATTTTCAAATCAATCGTTGGGAATACTTACGAAAAAGTTGAAGAATTACATATTACGCCAGTTTTGAGCGAACACGGAATTGGACCTAAAAGTTATCGAAATGTTGCAAAAAGCAGACATAATATTTTAGGAGCTTATATTTTCTTCTATGACAAACTAAACGAGTATATCGAACAATCTGATATTGAAATTACAGAGTTAATAACAAACTTGCTTTTAGTCATAAAAAGAGATTTCCAATTTGTAGAAATTGGACTCACGCAAAATGACGACCCACAAATGATTTTTGAGACTATGAATGGTCGTGGAGCTTCTTTAAGTGAAACAGACCTTATCAGAAATTATATTTTTATGCGAGCAAATAGCAATGAAGAAAATCTCGATGAAATATATGATGAATATTGGGACGAATTTGACGACCCAAATGCAGAATATAGATGGCACGATAGAACAAGTCGTGGTAGATATTCAGAAACTCGTTTACAATTCTACGTTATTGACTATTTGACTTTAAAATTGCAAACAGAAATTCGATATGACCAGGTATTTTATTATTACAAGTTATTTACGCTAAACAAAGCAAATTTTAAAGATATTGAGGGAGAATTAAAGGAACTAAATAGATATAGTCAAATCTTTAAAAAACTTACAAATCCAAAAGGCAATTCTCGTTTTGAAAAATTGGCAGAGCGTTTAAGAGATATGGACATTTCAACATTGTTTCCTCTTCTACTCTACGTTGAAGGAGATTCAGAGATTACTCAAGTTAATAAAGATGCTATTTATACAATTCTCGATTCATATTTAACAAGAAGATTTTTATGTGGTTTAACAACCAAGAACTATAACAACGTCTTTTTGGAATACCTCAAATTCCTAAATGAACATAAAGATGCTGAATCGTTCAAAACACATTTACAATCAAAAACTTCGGACGGTAATTTATGGCCTTCAGACAATATGCTATTAGAAAAATTAATAGAAAGACCATTGTATCGAGAAGAAAAAAACAAAACAAAAACTATATCAAATATTCTTTTAGAAGTTGAGCAGTCTAAAAGAGGTAGCAAACAAGAACAGGTCAATTTTTTAAATACAGGTTTACACATTGAGCATATTCTACCTCAAACTTGGTTTGAACATTGGCCATTAGACGGACAACTAATTTCAGCGGAAGATTTTGAACTTTCGCCATACGCAGTTAGAACAGAGGACGACAAAGAAGGTAAATTTCACCGAATTGAGGGAAGAAATAAAATGTTGCATTCGATTGGAAATCTGACAATATTAACTTCATCGTTAAATCCAGCAGTAAGTAATTCTTCATTTTCGGTTAAGAAAAGAGAAATTGGAAGTCAATCAACGTTAATAATCAATCAATATTTACAAGACAAACCTGAATGGAATGAAGAACAGATTGCGGAAAGAAGTAAATCATTATATCAATCAATATCGAAAATATGGACGTATTAAAAACGGCATATAACAACGTATATAGCTCATAGCTAATTAGTTGCCTAATCAAAGTTAAGACATATTTGCAAGTCCACCAAATTTTTTAATTTGGCTTATTGATAAAAGAAGATAATAAGAAAATTAAAAAATTCGGCTCGTGCTTAACCGAAAAGAAATCGCTAATTAACACGCTACGAGCCATATACAAAACCGTTGTATGCCATTAAAAAAAACTGTAATGTTTAAATTATTTAGGAAAAAGAGAGAGATAGTAAAACACGAATATTTTGGCGGATTTGACTTACCTATTTCTGATATCGATGGGTTTTTGAACACTCAAGGAATAGAAGAGAATAATGTACCGAGATTGTCTGATTATATAGTTTTGTCATATGACGACAAAGACTTATTAGCCGATATCAATCAATATTCTAATAAAAAAATAAATGATGAATGGAGAAATAATAGGTCAAAAGATATAGAAAGTCTAATAGATAAAGTAAAGTATAAAGACAATCCAAAAAACATAATTATTGACCTAATTAAATATAAGAAAGGTTTACATCAGATAGGTGGAATCAAGCCAGATAATTTTAAATTACAGAAGACTAAAAACATTGGAAATTTTCAGTATTTGGGATATATCAATAACGAAGACGAAAAATTAAGTTGGTTAAATATTAAATTACACCTTACCTGCCCTATTTTTTTAAACTTTAAACAGTTGTTTCTAGATTATTCCAATCCACTATCACCTCAAGTTATAAACATTGATGAATTAAATAGTTGTGAGACAAGTTATGATTTTCTAGATTATGAATTTCAAATACATTACAAAGAGTATAAGTGCCGATATGAAGGAGCATTTGATTACGGATATGGAATCGCTCATAGTGGAATACCAAATTGGATTCAAAACCCCATGTATCCAAGATGTCCGAAAACCAATAAAATAATGAAATTTGTTTGTCAGATTAAAAGTACTAGCGGAATAATGGTTGATAATACAAATGTTTCAATTAAAGATAAATTTATGAAGAGTTACTTTAAAAAGTTAAACTTCTGGGGTGACGGAGATTTATTTGTCTTTTTTGAACCTACATCAAAAACCGCTTGTTATTTCATTCAGAAAACATAAAATAACAGCATACAACACTATATATAGCAAATTGGGCGATTAATGTTTAACCGAAAGGTTCTTCTCTATTTGCAAAGTCGCCAAATCTTTTGATTTGGTATTAAATGAGAAAAATTAAAACAAAATAAAAAGATTTGGCTTGTGGCTAAACCGAAAGTAATCGCTTATTTACTACCCAAAATGCCATATATTTAACGTTCTACGCAATTTGAAAAAACACCTGAGCATAAAAGAAAGAACATCGAATTTGAAAAAATAAATGCTAAATATCCAAGAATTAATATCATTACGAACTGACATTTTCGATAATAGAAAAGTAAAATTAGTTAGACATCAAGATAGCCGAATAGAATATCGAGATGTAATTAAAGACAGAAAACAACTAATTGAATATCAGAAAGAACAAGGAACAAACGTCTTCGGAAAAACCGAATATCTCGTTTCTTTTATTGGACAAGAAAGTACAAAATCATTATTATTTGGCTTTTTTAAAGTTGGTAATGTTGAACAGCGTGAAAACGGAAAATTTTATTACGACCTCGAAGAAATAAATGTTTGTCCTGAATTAATTGACAGAGTGATAATTGATTGGGGAAATGCGACAAGAGCTTGGCATCAAGATTATAGGAATTACACAAAAGAAGTTTTGGAAATTTTGCCAAAAGGCTATCTTGGAGAATTCCCAGGATTGACCAACTTTATTTTAGATTATAACGAACTGAAACGATTATTTGAAAATCCAGACGCAAATCGTGATTGGAAAAATCATTTGTCATCTGTAAACGGAATTTATATGATTCTTGACAAATCAACGGGAAATCAATATATAGGCTCTGCTTGCGGAAAATTCGGGATTTGGCAAAGGTGGAATGATTATGCTAAAACAAAACACGGAGGAAATCAACTTCTGATTGACTTGTATTTAACAGATAACGAATATCAACGAAATTTTCAGTTCACTATTTTACAAACGCTTCCGAGTAATTTGACAAGTAAAGAAGTGACAAATATCGAAAGTTTGTATAAAAAGAAATTCGGAACAAGGTTTCACGGGTTAAATAAAAATTAATCTAAAATTGAATTGATTAAGAGATGTCAGAAAAATTTGTAACATTCTATAAAAATCCTAAAATAGAAATTCTTTTTGGCTTTTATGGTGGTAAGCCAGTACCGACTAAGCAAGATAAATTCAAACCTTTGCAAGCATTTGAACTGGACGATGATGGAAATGAAACAGAAATAAAAAATCTTTATGAACGGAAAGACGACAAAAATTCTATCCAAGAAATGAAAGATTTAGTTTCAGAATATTCAAGAGAAGCTTTTAAAGAGAAAGGAATAATTAAAATGCCTGCATTAGTCGAAGTTGTTTTATCCTTTTCGGTTAAAGAGAAACGTTTTAAAGAAGTTGATATTGACAATTTATCAAAAACAGTTTTAGATGGATTAACAGGAGTTGCATTTGAAGATGATTCTCAAGTTTCAAGTTTAATTGTAAATAAGCACATTCACGATATGAAAATTGACGCTTTATTTATTGGAGTTACAGAATTGAATGAAGAAAACAAAGGGTTTAGTAATGACATCAAACTATTCGGAGAAAAAGAATGGGAATAAAAACTGCGTAGAACAAGGTATAAAAAACATAGGGCGTTTGTTCTTGCCGAAAGGTCTGTGAATATTAACAAAGCCCGCTAAATATAAAATTTGACATTTATAATAGAAAAGATAAAAGCAAAATTTTTATATTTAGCTAAGTAATAAACCGAAACGAAAGTGCTTACCACCTGCCCTACGTTTCTTATACTGAACGTTGGAAATAATTTAAAAGAAACAAAAAAACCTATGAAAAAATTATGTACTTATCTAGTATTAATTTTTGTATCATCTAGTTTTATTACAAAAAAAGAGCTTATTGAAAATCAATATATCAAAGAGATTCCATTCAATTTTGATTATGGGGTTCCAATAATTAAAGCTACAATTAATAATAAAGAATATAACTTTCTATTTGACACTGGAATGCCAACTGTACTCTCAGAAAGCATATCTAATGACCTTAACTTGAAAAGCATTCGCTCTATAATGGGAATGGATATTAATGGTAACACAAAACAAGAAAGTCACGTAATAGTTAATGAAATTAGTATTGGAGAGATTGGTTTTAAACAAATTGAAGCCCTTTCAACTGATTTAAGTACTGGTTTTGAAATTGGTTGTTTGAATCTGGATGGCGTAATTGGAAATAATTTAATCAAAAATGCCATTTGGGAAATAGATTATGAAAATAAAGTAATTCGCTTAACTGATAATATTGATAATTTTAAAATTCCCGAAAACGCTGCTATTATCAAGTTCAAAACAAATAAAAAAAAGGGATACTATTCGCCTAGCATAGATGTTACAGTAAATAAGAAGAAAAGAAAAGGTGTAAAGTTTGATACTGGTTCTAATGGTGGAATTAAATTACCATTGAATTTTTATTCAAGTGTTCTTGATGACAATAAAAGTGTTGAATATTATGGTAAGGCGTCTGCTGCAATTTATGGCAAAGGTGAAAATAAAAACTATGTAGATTCAAAGGTAAACTCCATTGAAATTGGCGGCTTACATCTTCAAAATAAGATTGTCACTTTTAATGAAAATTCTCCAACAGTTGGCAACCAATTCCTTAAAAATTTTAAGATTATCATAAGTTATGATGAGAATAAGATATATATGATAACGCAAAAAGAATCCATCAGTACAATATTGGAAAATTTTGGTTTTCAAACTAGTGTGAATGGTCAAAAAGCAATTATAGCAATCATCTATAAAAATTCTAATGCTGAAAAAAAAGGACTTCAGTTAGGCGATGAAATAGTAACAGTAAATGATTTTAATTTTCGAGAATTAATATCGAAAGATGCTTGTGATTTTTTTTTAAACAATCCAATTAAGGAAATGGACTTAATCAATATTAATTATTCAAGAAATGGAGATGTACAATCTTTGCAACTAGAAAAGGAAACTTTGATTGATTAAAAACTATTGCCAACAAATTATAAAAAACATAGGGCATTTGTGCTTAACCAAAAGGTCTGTGAATACTATCAAAGTCCGATAAATATAAAATTTGGCATCTAAGAGAAAAAATAAAAGCAAAATATTTATATTTTGCTAGGCAATAAACCGAAACGAAAGTGCTTATCTCCTGCCCTACGTTTCTTATACTTAACGTTGCCAGTAATGTACCCAACAAACTATGAACAAAACCAAATTATATTTTATAACCCTATTTGTCTTTTTAGTTCTTGGTATTTATGTTTTTTTAAATTTTATGTTCAAAGTTTACATTTGGTGGTTTATTCCTTTCTTTTGGTGGCTTCTTATAAAAGATGTTATCACTGGAAAAAAATGGTTTGAAAAAAGACAGAAAAAAGATAACACTTTAAAAGAAGTAAAACCTTTTATCCCTCAATATATCGAAGAAGAATTAGATGTAAGCAAGAATGAAAAAGAAGGGCTTAAAGATATCGTAAAACTCTGCTCATCTCGAAAAACACAAAACAAATTATTATCTTTTATTGATACAAATAAATTCATTGAACTACCATGGTATGAATTGAATGAATATGCAATGGAAAATAAAATTGATTTATTCATACATCTAGATTGGAAAGAATCGGTAAGTGAGTTACATTATTGGATAGATTCTATAGTAAAATCATTACTCGAAAAAGAAATAGAACTACCAAATTATAAACTTTTTGAAGCTAATTATTTAATTAATAATGATTGGGACGCTTTTAAAGTATATAATGAAACTATTAAAAAACATAATTTACAGATAAGTTTATTAGAAACAGGCGGAGATGAATATGTTTTAGTAATTCATTTTACAGAAAATTTAGAAAAAGTTGGTAACGCCATTGCTATGCTAGGATATAAACATAGGTATTACAAATAAAAAAACTATTGGCAACAAAGGACTGAGGTAAAAAACAAACAAATTCTTCCTTAATTTGAGACACTATTATTCTAGGCTCATAGATTCAAAATTGTAAATCCTCGCGCATTTTCTATTCCGTTTTTATTTGCTAACTTTCGTGGTAAACTAAGCTAAAAACCATTTACAAAACCGTTGGCTATAATTAAAATGAAGTATTTAACTCTTACATATTATTTAATCCTGTCTGTATTTGCTCAAGGACAAGTGAGAACTATTCAAGTAAACGACATAAATTTTGATTTCCCAGAGTTAATTGAAGAAAATTTTAATATCATTAGTTCAAATAAAAAAACAGATTCTTTAGGTATCGATTATTTAATTTTTGAAATTATACCTAAACGAGAAGGACTTTATACTATTACTCATACTTTTTCTGATATAGAGAATGCAAATAACAATCCGACTATTACTGAAAAATACACTACTAAAGTGTTTGATATCAAGGAAATAAATTATAAAAGTAAATACGTTTTACCAGTATATAATGAACCAAGACAACAACTCTATAAATACAAAGACTTCTATTACAATACCAATTCACCGATAGCATTTAATAACATAAAAGATACGATTTTAATCCCTTTTATTCTCTGCAAAAATTTAAAAAAACAAGAAATTACATTCACAAAATTTGAAGATTTAAGAGGCTGGCATAAAGAAGGGAATGATATATTATCAAACGAAAATAGAATACCTATAGATCATATCAACAATGTCAAAGAGGTTGAAGTCGTCCATTTCAAGCATTCCTGGTCAACATCATATCATGTTGCTCATATTGGAACTCCTGGTTTGTCATCAATATATGGCGTTTTTGAAGCAAAGAAAAAGAGTAAATTAAAAATAGCAGTAGGAGAAGGTCTTGAAATCCCAATTGAAATCATACCTAAAAGAGCTTCTCTAAAAACTCATTACGGAATAAGTTGTGAAAGAACAGAATTATATGAGAATGGAGGTAGTCTAGTAACTACTTTTCATAAAGTTTTTGCACCAAACACGATAATCTTAAGAGAGGGAGATATTTTTAACGTTAAAATTAAAGAATTTGAAATTGCAAAGGGAATTGAAATTAAATTAGATACGATTGTAATTGAAAAAATAAACAAAGAATAACTACCGCCTACACAGTGTATAAGTAATTTTGATTTAACTGTTAAAACGAAAGTGCTTTAACTGCCCTACGTTTCTTATACGCAGACGTTAGCCATACTATTGAAAACCGATGAGTAAAAAGATAATACCGATAATGATTCTGACTTCTATCTTAAGTTTTCTTGGTTGTAAAGAAAAAACTGAGCCTATTCAGGAAAAAACCGAAATGGATTTACTTATCGAAAAAAGCTTTGATGAATTCAACAATAGAACTATTTACAAAAAGCTAACACCTGAAATTTTAAAGACAATACCTGACGATAAATTAGAACAAACAATTTTAGACAATATTGACACTAACTTTAAAATAGGAGAACAATATACTTTAGGTAAAGTATCAAAATTAACCAAAGGACAACAAGCAGTTTTCTCGACTTTTTGGTTGGAAGCAGAAGTATATAACGGAGGCTTCAATCAGTACTATTCTAATGCAAATGGAAAATTTTCGGAAATGGCTGAAATCGGATTTAAAATAATTGGCGGAGAAACATTATCTGAAATAGTTGCTCTTGCAAATAAAATTCATTTTACAAATAAAGCTAAACGTGAAGAATTTAACGATGGAAAGCTTCAAAGTTTTAATGATTCATACAAAGACAATCCATTAAACGATTTAGATACAAAATTTATAAATAATCTTGACTTAGCGAAATTTGGAGATTTAAGAATAAAATATATTAGAGATAATACGAACGAATTTACAACTCAATAAAAAACACTATGGCTAAGACACAAATTAAAATATGGAACAAATAAAAATAATATTCTTTGTCTTAACATCCTTTTTTGGGATTGAGGACGGACGAATTACAGCAGAGAAAACTATAGTTACAATAGATCCTAAAATTCATCAAATTAAAATTATTCAAGAAAATTTATTTACAGTAATTCAACCTGAAAAAGACACGACAATTATATTAGAGCAATGGGATAAATTACGATATTGGAAAGAACGAAAAACTTCTTGGGCAAAAGAATTGGATAGTTTTCCTGTTAAAAATTTGAGTTTCACACCTATAAAAGATTCAATTCAACCACATTTAACACTCAGTTACTTGAAAGAAAGGGACTTAAGAAACTTAGGAGTTTGGTTCAATGAAAATAAAAATCAATTTTCTGTCAATAATATTTCACAACATAACATAAAAACCAGTGACGGTAAATTAGAAGGAAACTACTGGGTTTTTAATGGAGATAGTAAATTTAGTTTTACTATAGAACCATTTTTAAAAATGCCTGAAAACTATAAAAAATTAAAAAAACCGCTTAAGGAATTATTAGAAAACAAAAAGTAATAAAGTAATAAAGAACTGAGATAAAAACTAGCTAATTCTTACTTAATTTGAGACACAATTATTTTAGGCTCATAAATTCAAAATTGTGATTCTTTGAGCTTTTTTTTTTCGATTTACCCTCTATTTATTTAGGTAGTACAGATACATAAGTTTTATTTATGGTGCTCCATCTTTCATTAGTAATTTCCTTTTCTACAAGATATAAATACTTTACAATACAGCACTAATTTTATTTTTCAATATTCTCAAGTTTTTCACAATGTTTTAAAAAGTATTATGTTTTATAATAGTTAAATGGCACTCTCGCCTTAATTTAAATTTATTTTACTGTAAATTATAATGCATAATTTTGAACATATATTGTAAACAAGACTAAGAAAATAAACGTCTAATAATTTTATAAGATGATGCTATTAATATATAGTGATAAATAAAGTTTTACTTTAATAATTTAACCTTCTTATTCTAATCCAAAAAGCATAGCAATCGCCTATAAATTTTAGTAAAACATGAAAGAAAATAGCTTTAAAAAGTACTTAAAAGGCTTACTCATTATTATATCCTATCTTTTTATTTCTCAACTTACGTATGCGCAATCTAAAATTTACTTTGATAAAGACTGGAACACGACAACGAAAGAAAAAGCGGAATTTTATAGGCTTCTAACTAAAAAAAACGACTCTCTTTTTCATATAAAAGATTTTTACATCAATGGGAAGCTACAAATGGAAGGGCACATTTCTGAGCTAGAAAATGAAACCCTAGAAGATAAGATAGTTTGGTATACTGCTGAGGGAAAAATAACGAATTCCGCAACCTATAAAAAGGGCATATTACACGGACCGTCTATAACCTATCTAAACAATGGTAAAATAGATTATACGACCACGTATAGAAACGGAGAAATTTATGATGGCATCTATTCTAGTAGATATTCTGATGCCTATTTTAAGCAGTATTATGCGCATGGAAAATTAATTAAACAAGTAGAATTTAAAGCAAGAAATGATTTCCACAACCTTAAAACACGCGTATTTGGTATAGAAAAAGATACCGTATACTGGAGGAGTACTAAAGGAGATAAACAAATAGGTATAGGCATTTACCCAAGTTCTAGTACTGAAATTATAGAAGGATTAAAAATTGAGAATAATTCTTCAATAGCTGTACATACCCATTATAAAGACAGTAAAAGAGAAGGTATTCAACAAGTTTTTTATAAAGATACACTGCTAGCAGAACAAACCTTTGTAAATGATGTCGTGGTTTTAGAAAGATCTAAAAACCCATTGAATGGTAAAACTGTTGAAATTAATTTTAAAGAAGGTGAACCCTACACTGGTCACCTTTTTCAATTTGATCAGGTGTATGAATATTACAATGAATTTATTTATGAAGAAGGTATCGTACTTATTAAAAACCATTATGAATTGCTCGATGGTGCCTTAAAATTGAATTTAGAAAAGTCTTATAAAAAATAATCCTCTTATTAAAAAACCTTTGTTAAAAAAGAACATATATAAAACATAGGCAGTTTGTACTTAATCAAAAGGTTTACTTATTTTTATAAAGTCGCTAAAGCTTATGGGTTTAGTTTTAGAAGAAAATACAAACAACAAGCTTTTGCTATGTGCGTAGACGGAGGTAAGAAACTTTCGTATGCTCCACGATACACTTGGCTACAGCGTAGGTTATAATTTAAAAATGAACAAAATAATACTACTATTACTAGTTTTAGCAACAATTTTACCTTGTAAGACAGAAAAAACAACTGAAATAATTGTTATTGGAACACTTCATAAACCAGAACCTAATTTCAACCCAGAAATTCTCTTTAATATATTAGAAAATATACAACCAGATTTTATATTAGAAGAACTAGACTCTTCTTTTTTTACTTCAGATTTTAAACACAAAAGTGTTTCAAATAGTAATGAACGTATGGCATCTGAAAAATATATTGAAAAATACCCAACGACTAAATTGAGACCTTATGAATTTGAAGGAAGAAATGAATATAGGATAAATATTGGCTCACGACCAACAGATGGGTTAACAACAAAACTAATAGATAGCTTAAATAACGTTGATTTATTATCCGATACAGAAGCTGAAATTCATAATAAATATAAAGCGCTCATAGAGCCATTAATCATATTAGCATCTAAATCTCCTGAAAATTTCAATACCCCATCAACGGACAGCATTTGCGCAGAAAGACAATATTATCAGTATACAATGCTATCAAAAATAACGAATAAAAGAAATGAATTTGCAACACGTTTTCACACGAAACCAAATGGTGAAAAAATAAGTTATCGAGATGGATATCAGTTGGCTGGTGATTTTTGGGATTTAAGAAATCAAACAATGGCCAAAAATATAATTCAGATTTCTGAACAGCAACAAGGCAAAAAAATTGTTGTACTCTGTGGGTTTATGCACAGATATTATATTTTAAGTGAATTGAAAAAATTAACAGAAGACAAAAATATGATCATAAAAGAGTTTTACGATAAATAAAAACTGCTGCCAACAAAGAGCTAAGCTAAAAAAAAATCAGTTATTCTTAAAGACTTTTCTTTTAAAAACAGAACCTCTGTAGTACGGCGATACTTTTATTTTTTTCAATATTTTTTTACTTCTGCAGTTCTCTGCAAGTTTTAAAGAGTATTATGTGGTATGGTAGCTACGTAGTTTACCTCACAAATATTTATGTAACTTACAAATATTTTTCAGGTGTATATTTGAAGATTAACTGTAATAAATAATAATGAAAACATACGCTTAGCAAAAATAAAAATGAAGGCTTCTTAATAAAATTTTCATACAAGAACTCTTATAGCTAAAAGAACCTACCTACATAAATTGACCTCAAATCAGAATTTTATGGACAACTCTTTATTTTATACCAAGCTTAAAAATCATAAAGAACCCATAACGGAATTACTTTCAAAAACGGACAACTTTAAACGAATTCCTGATAATTGGTATATTATAGTAACCGATATAAAAGGTTCAACGGTATCTGTAGAGAAAGGGTTATCTGAATTAGTAAATCTAATAGCAACAGGTAGTATTGTCGCTGCACTAAATATCGCTAAAAAACATACTATAGATATTCCTTTTTTCTTTGGTGGAGATGGAGCTACGCTATTAATTCCATCTATTTTACTTCAAGAAGTTATGGAGGCTTTGGTTATACATCAACAAAACATTCAAAAAGAATTTGATATTGTATTAAGAGTTGGAAATATAGCTGTTTCTAAAGCGTATAATAACAACCAAGAATTAAAAATTGCCAAAGCAAGCATTAATGAGCTACATACAATTCCTGTAATATTAGGTAATGGGTTACATTATGCAGAAAAAATAATAAAATCTAGAGATATAAATTTTGAAGTTGAAAATAAACAAAAAGCTCATTTAGATTTAAAAGGTATGGAATGCAGATGGAATAAAATTTCACCTCCTGAGAACTCAAACGAAGTAGTTTCTTTATTAATAAACGCCATGCATGAGTCGGAACAAGCTTCTATCTTTCAAAACATTTTAGAAAAAACAGATGAAATATATGGGCCCTTACAGAGCAGAAGCCCTATTTCTATTGATAAATTAGAATTGAAATTTAATTATAAAAGGATTAAAACAGAGCTGAAAGCTGGTCATAAAAAATTTAGTATTATAAATTTTTTAAAGGTTTGGTTTAGTGGAATGATTGGTAAATATATGTACTTACCTAATAATGAAGGTCAAAAATATTTAAATGAGTTAAAGCAATTATCTGATATTTTAGTAATGGATGGGCGTATTAATATGGTTATATCTGGCAGTCCAAAACAAAGGCAATTGTTTACTAAATATTTAGATGATTTAGAAAAAAATGAGCTAATTATTTATGGCATTTATGTTAGCAAAAAAAGTATCATGTCTTGTTATGTTCAAAATAGAAATTCAAAACACATCCATTTTGTTGATGGTGGCAGTAGTGGGTATACTAGAGCTGCTAAAATATTAAAACAAAAAGTACTACATAAAAAATTAAGCCTTTAAGAGCGTACCAATAATTCAAACAAATACAACAAACAACTACACTAAAAACAAACCTAATTTCTACGTTACTTAATACCGCCATCATTGTAGATTGCTAGGCTTAAAATTTCATAAGTACACGTAGTAACTCCTCCTTTTTTCTTAAAAAACAGAAACTTTGCAATACGACGCTGGGTATAAATTTTAAAACATTTTTTACTACTGTGGTTTTCCACAAAGTTTTAAATAGTATTATTTTCTATATTAGCAACGTAGTAATTTACCCATACATTTTTATCTATTTTAGAGCATTAACTGTAAATAATAGAAGATAAATTAAGAAACCGTATAATTACGGTTATTTAAAATAATTAAATATAACAGTACTTGTACGGTTAGCCGTACGTTAGCAAATATACTGAAAGAACATTTTTACAAGTAGTCAAAATTTGATAACTACAACTTAAAAACCAATACAAATGGAGAAGAATAATAAATTGGAAATAATCGGTTTCGCACTTATGGCTATTGGTGGATTATTTTGGTTATCCGAAAAATTCTACGTGATAGAAGAATTAAATTCAGTTTACAGCTGGGCAAGAATTGTATTATATCTCGGACTCGCTGTTTGGGCATTTGGATTAATGAAAAAGGAGTCTAAAAAAAAGAAACAAAAGGAAAGCGAAAAAACGAATTTAAAATAAAAAAATTACGTTTTGTAATTCGAATGGAATTGAAACTTGACGGGAAAAATCTAAGTCGCAAACATTACGGAGATGGAATTTAGCAAGTTTATGCAGATGGACTTCTCTCAAACGCAACTGTTACGAATGGATTTACAACTCAGACGGAAAAGTACATTTGCTAACAAAACCTAAACGTAATGCGGAGTTTTGGACTAAATCGAAAGGTCTGTGTATATTTACTAAGTCGCTAAATCTTATGGATTTAGCTTTGGACAAGAAAAAACAAAACTAAACAATAAGCTTTAGCTTCGTGCTCAGACGGAAACGAAAAGTTTCCTTGCCTCCGCACTACGCTTAGCTAAACCGTTAGGCGTCATTAAAAAAAAACCGAGAATGAAATTTGAAATTATCGTAAATAACATATTTGATGACGTTAAATTAGACAACTCTTTAAGTCCGACTGACAACAAATCAGTTCTTGGAATAATCAATGATTTTGAGAATGGAGAATGGAGATATGAAAAGTTTCAAAACTATGTTTGGGATAACATTAAAGAAACTGCTTTGAGTCATAGCGAAAGACAAGCTTTGTTGAATGATGGTGCAGGTACAATTCTTTCTGAATCAGCAAAGAAATTACGATTAATTGAATCTGTAGATGCAATTGGTAGAGGTAGTGAAATTGCAGAAATTGTTCTTTATGGAATAATGAAAGACCACTATTCTGCTCTTCCAATTGTACCTAAAATATTTTACAAACAAAACACAAAAGATGAAGCCAAAGGTTCTGACAGTGTCCACATTGTTATAGAATCAGAAGACTCTTTTTCACTATGGTTTGGAGAATCTAAATTTTACAACAGTATCGAAAATGCCCGTTTAGACACAATTATCACTTCTGTGAAAGATTCTATTAGTTTAGAAAAAATCAAAAAAGAGAATAGCATTATTACCAATTTAAGTGACATCAACGATTTTGACGAAATTTCAGATGAATTAAAAACCAAAATAAAAGCAAGTCTTTCTCAAGGTGTATCAATTGATAAAATAAAGCCAATTTTAAATATTCCTATTTTACTTTTATATGAATGCGAACAAACAAAAACAGGAACAGCTTTAACAGTAGAATATAAACAAGGGATTGTAGATTATCACAAAGACAGAGCGACACAATATTTTAAAAAGCAAATTCAAAAATGTACAGATGTACATTTATACGAGAAAATTAATTTTCATATTATCCTGTTTCCTATTGCTGACAAAGATAAAATCGTAGATAAATTTATTCAAATAGCAAAAGTTTATAGAGATTAGATATGCAAGAACAAGTTTTTGATAAATGCCATATAATTAATGAACTTCTAGTTGGTAAACAAGAAAATGAAGCTCGACAAGAACTCATTAAGTTATTAGACTACCATAACACTAATGAATTAGCCTATAATCCATTGGTTAACCATTTAATAAGAGAAACAGGACTTTTCCCCTATTTAGAACCCGAAACCTCCAATTGGGAAGAACGATTTATCTACAATGCTTTTAAAGTGGACGTTGGAGAGGAAAAACCACTAACGCTTCATAGAGAACAATCATTATTGCTTAAAAGTCTTTTAGAGGGTAGAAATATTGCTGTAAGTGCACCTACAAGTTTTGGGAAGAGTTTTGTAATTGACGCTTACATCAAAATCAAAAAACCGAACAACGTATTAATTATTGTACCAACATTAGCCCTAACAGATGAAACTAGAAGAAGACTATATAAAAAATTTGCACACGAATATAAAATCATAACTACCTCTGATGTTAAATTATCAGATAAAAATATTTTTATATTTCCGCAAGAAAGAGCAATGAATTACATCAATATTGTAGAATCATTTGATATAATGATTGTTGATGAATTCTATAAAGCTAGTAGTAAGTTTGATAAAGAAAGGTCGCCTAGCTTAATTAGAGCAATGATAAAACTTGGTTCTAAATCTAATCAAAAATATTATCTCGCACCAAATATCACGTCTATAGATAGCAATCCATTTACAGAAGATATGGAATTTATCAGGCTTGATTTTAATACAGTTTTTTTAGAAAAACACAAATTATATAATCAAATAAAAAACAACGAAGAAAAGAGCGAAAAACTATTAGAAATATTATCTAAAAATAGAGGGAAATCTTTGATTTATGCAGGTACATATTCAAACATAGATAGCTTAACTTATCTTTTTCTTGACACATACGAACCTGTAAAAAATGAACTGCTTGATATGTTTGCAGATTGGCTTTCTAAAAACTATGATGTCAATTGGAGTTTAACAAAGTTAATTAGTCGTGAAATTGGTGTCCATAATGGTAGATTACACCGTTCGTTAAGTCAAATTCAAGTAAAATTATTTGAAGAAGAAACAGGTATTCGTAATTTGATTTCAACTTCTTCAATTATAGAAGGAGTGAATACGTCAGCAGAAAATGTAATAATATGGCGAAATAGAAAAGGAAGTGCAAAACTAGATGACTTCACTTACAAAAATATTATTGGAAGAGGCGGTAGAATGTTTAAACACTTTATTGGTAAAATATACATTTTGGAAGAACCACCAATTGAAGGTCAAACTCAATTAGATATTCCATTCCCAGATGAAATATTGGGAGATTTAAACGATACGAAATATGAAGGATTACTAACTAAAGAACAAGTTGCAAAATTAAAAATCTATAATGATGAAATGGGCGAACTTATAGGCGTCCAAGCATATGACGAGCTTAAAGCAGAATCTGCATTTCAATCAAGTAATTCCGAATTAATTAAAACAATCGCTATTGACCTATCTACAAATCCAGAAGAGTGGAATGGTTTATATTATTTGAATGAGTTCAAACCTGAAAATTGGGATAGATTATTATACAAGGTTATAAAATTACAACCAGGGAATTGGGATACGGCTTATAAAACTTTTGTCGAGTTTATTAAGATTATGGCATATAATTGGAGTAAATCCATTCCCGAATTACTAAAAGAACTTGAAGATTATGACGTTGGCATCGATAAATTCTTCCTTTTAGAAAGAAACGTAACATATAAGTTTTCTGCTCTATTAAATGATTTAAACACTTTGCAAAAAAGAATTTTAAAGGATAAACAATATGATATTTCTAAATTTATAAAGTGGTGTTCTCACGCATTTCTTCCAAAAGTGGTATTTCAATTAGAGGAATATGGTTTACCTCGAATGATTTCAAAAAAACTACACGAATCGGAAATTATTAATTTCTATGATGACGAATTGACAATTCATAGCGTAGTTGAAAGCCTTAATGAAATTGGAAAAGAAATGACTTTTGAAAAAACGAATAATTTAGATGAATTTGATAAATATATATTGAACTATTTCTTTGACGGAATAAAAATAACGAACGCCCAACAACGTATATAAAAAATAGCGGTTTTGGTGCTTAAACGAAAGATAAATAATAAAACAAAGGACAGGTATAAACCGAAAAGCTAGTGAGTAATAATCCGCTACTATTCTTATACTAGACCGTTGGCAACAATTATAAGCAAGAATGAAAATTGAGTATATATTAAGAGAAGAAAACTTCATCGAATATCATTTATTTTCAATAGACGAAAACAAGAACACGATGAAAACCCTAAATATATCCAAAGTATTTCTGGTTGGACTTTTACTATATTTTGCTTTTGATTTGTATAATCACAACCAAACGATATTTGCAGTATTATTGGTAATTTCAGCAATCTTAACTTTAGTTTTCTATACCAAAATTTACAAAACGAAACTTAGAAAACACTACACAAAGATTGTGAAAAACAGTTACGCTGACAGGGTCGGAGAAAAAGAAACTATGGAGTTTACTTCTGAACATATAATTACCAAAGAGAATGACGGAGAAAGGAAAACTAAAATATCTGAAATTGAAAAAATTAATGAAACTCAAAATAATTTTTTTATTAAACTTACAAATGGCACTTCATTTATTATTTCAAAAAAAGGAATCGATAACTGGGAATTAATTAAGACGAAATGGGAAGAATTGAAAATCCCCTTGTTCGAAAATTTATCATGGGAATGGAAATAAATAACTGTTGCCAACAATGCCTAAACGTAATGCGGACTTTAGGGTGAAAACGAAAGGTCTGTGTATATTTATGAAGTCGCTAAATCTTATGGATTTTCCTTCGGAAAATCAGACGTTACAAACACGCAACTATTCTTATACATAAATGTTAGCCACAATTATAAAAAAAAACGTAACATAAATTGAACATTGGCGTCAGATAGATAAAATCATCAATCAAAAATCTAATCAACAAATGAAAAAAATCAATCTTCTTGGATTAATTGCGTTTATCAGCTTCAATCTAAACGCACAAAATAATCCATTTACGCCAATCGAAAACAACGACGGTTGGAAAACGGAAAATCAACTAAAAAATAACACGAAAATCCAAAAAATGGACAGCCTTATAACCAAAGGCCACTTTAAAGAGATTTCCAGCGTTGTAATTGCCCATAACGGAAAAGTTATTTTTGAAAATTATTACAACGACAACAATTCTGACACGAAACATAATACTCGTTCCGCAACAAAAACTATAACAGGAACTCTTATTGGTAGTTTAATTAAAGATGGCTCGTTAAAATCGGTCAATGAAAAAGCATCCAAATATTCAAAAGTCAAAGATTTACAAAATTCCGACAGCCGAAAAGACGAAATTACCATTGAGGATTTGTTAACGATGTCTTCGATTTTGGAATGCGATGATTGGGACCAAAATTCTCGCGGTCAAGAAGAAAAAATGTATATAATCGAAGATTGGGTTAAATTTTATTGGGACTTGCCGATAAAAGGATTTCCCGAATGGAAAACTAAACCAAAAGACACAAAATACGGCAGAAGTTTTAGTTATTGTACAGCAGGAGTTGTTGTTTTGGGCGATATAATTAATAGCGTTTCAGGCTCATTGGAAAATTATGCAGACAAAGCTCTTTTCTCAAAATTAGGCATCACAGATTACCATTGGCAAATAACACCGACAGGTTTACCAATGACAGGTGGAGGTTTAGGACTAAAAAGTAGGGATTTCCTCAAACTCGGGCAATTATACTTGAACAGTGGCAAATGGAATAACGAACAAATTATATCGACTGACTTTATAAAACAATCGACAACAGCACATTCAGAAGTTGGTATGTTTGATTATGAATATGGATATTTATGGTGGCTTTCCGAATTTGGAAAAGAGAATAAAGAAAAGGCGTACTTTATGTCAGGAACAGGTGGTAACAAAATAGCTGTTTTCCCTGATTTAGATTTAGTAGTTGTTTTAACAAGCACATATTTTAATGGAGGAATGGAATCGCATAACCAAACAACAAAATTATTGGACGAATATATTGTTCCCGAAATACAGAAACTGAAGAAATAACTGTGGCTAACAACTTATATAAAACATAGTGCGAGTCGTTGCCAACACAAAGGTTCGAGCATTTTTGCAAGGTCGCCAAATTTTTAAATTTGGCTTATTGATAAATAAAGGTAATAAGAAAATTAAAAAATTCGGCTCGTACTTAACCGAAAAGTTATCGCCTTTTTCAGCGCTACTTTTCATATACGAGACGTTCTACACCATTTCAAAAAAACTATGAGAATACTTATAATATTATCGTTTTTTATAACCGCAATTATTTTTGGAAATAGTAAAACTAACATAGCTATAATAGCTTCTGAGAAGCTTCTTCCTAGAGAGTTAGTGTCTGCTAAAAAAATTGACCAAATGAGAGAATTGTCATATATGAAAATAAAGGTTGAATCTGAAAATGAAGAATTTAAATTTGTTAACGATTGTATAGAAATCTTTTCAAAACTTAATGAAGCGACAAATAAATTTTATTCAAAACTTGAAAATAATACTAATACTAAAATATTAATAGCGAACATCGATGCATATAATGAAGCATTAAATCATCTCTCTATAGCTAATGACAGTATATATAAATATACCCAAAGTGAGAACAGAAAAATAAGAAAATCAGCAATTGATTTATCCTTTTTAATAAATGACTTAACTGCATTGAATTATGAGTTTTTGAATTTTATAATTTTAAAAAAACATCCCGTAAATGAAGTAATAGAAAGGAATAAATTATTGATCAAGCAAAACAAAATTAATTTAAGTTCAATTAAAGAAATTTCGCTTGAAATTCGTTTGACGCTAGTTAAAGAGAGTCTTAATAACAAAGATGAACAATGCTCGGTATTGACTTTAAATCAGCGAGACTTATTGAATAGTCAACTTATAGAGAAATTCGGAAAATCAGTAAAAAAAAGAGATAAAAACGATATAAAAAATTCTATTGAAAATTCATCAAGCCTTATTTATGAATTTTTAAATATGGAATGGATTTTCAAAAACGAATAAAAACTGGTTACAACAAAGAAAGTTATTGATACATGACATCGATTAACAATTACACTAACTCAGAACGCCTATGCCCGCTCTAAAAAAACAGCTATTTCTTTTTCTAAAACATCTTCCATAATGATGGTATTATCTGTCGCTACAAAACCAATTTGCTTTATGTTTCCTTTTTCTAAATTCCAGTACATAACAGTATAGCCTGTAACTGGAGAAACCCAAACTCCTTTTTGCTGTTTTTCCTTTTCTTGCTTGGTTTTTTCAGCTTCTGTAAACTCAATATAAAGCAGCTTAGAAAAATCATTCGGTGCCACATACGTATCGTAATAATCATACAGTTTTTGTGTTGGGTAGTTCGCATCTAAATACGTAGTTAACTCTTTCTTTATGTCATTTCTTATACGTTCAAAATCAGCAGCTTTAGTGTATAATTTTATCGTTTTAAAACTCCAAATACCATCTTCTTGCACTAACTCTCGTACTAAGCTAATATTATTTTTTGATGTAATATTTAAGATTAAAGAAAGTTCATGATAATAACCTAAAAGCTCAGAATCTTCAACTTTAAACAGGCTTAGAAAGTAATCCGATTTCTCAAGCACCTCAGCCTCTGAATATTTTGCTTCAAGATTAAAAAACACTTCATTATAATCCCAAACTAAATCAACCCCAAGAGGTTTCATTTTTGCAGAAATAACATCATGTATTTCAACTACAGCAATTCGTTGTAAATACCGTTCATGAAAAGATAATCCATCTGGATAATCAGAAGCTATATCGGTTTGTGTTGCTATGGTTTTAGCATCAAAAGTGATGAAAAGCTCTACTCTAGGTTCTTTTTTTTGATATACCCTTACCGAAAAACAATTCGGGTTCATATTACCTGAATTAAAAAATCGTTTTAAGTCACTATACTCTAAAAGTTCTCCATAATTAGCAGCTAAAAAGGTTTCTAAGTTTTGAGTGGCTACCTTTTCTGATACCATATATTTTGCTTTCAAGCCGTAAAAGACTATTACAATTAAAATAACAATGCTTATTAATATCTCTTTAAATCCTATATCCATACTATCAAATGTACTATATCATTTTCTAATTTCTATCACTGTAATCCGTGAGGACTTTCTATTCTAAAAACAAAGTATACTCATTATTTATTGCCTTGAAAACTATTAAAACGAGTATAATTTGAATAAAAAAAGTCACCCAAATGGGTGACTTTAATAAACTATAAAAACTGTAATTTTATTGAACTTCTTGTGTTTTTCTTTTTTTCATTACTCTAAAAAAGAAAGCCGTTAACAGGCATGTAATTAATAAACCGGCCCAGTTAGATGTGGTAGGACTTAAATTAAAACCAATAGTTGGGTCATAAAATATGTATGAAAATATTACCGAAGTAATAAAAAATGCTGGTACTAACGCAATGATATATTGTTTTTTGTTTTGATATAAATATACCGTACCTATCCATAAGGCAATAGCGGCTGTAACTTGGTTAGACCATGAAAAATAACGCCATAGCAGTTGAAAATCCATATTGGTAAGTATAAAAGAAATAGCAAATAAAGGAATTGCCACAGCAAACCTATTACGCAATACTTTTTGATCAATTTTTAAGTAATCTGCAATAATCATACGTGCTGCTCTAAAAGAAGTGTCACCTGAAGTAATAGGTAACACAATAACTCCAATAATAGCAACAGTACCACCAACAGTACCTAATAATATAATGGCAATTTTATTTACTACAGCTGCAGGTCCCCCCTCTTCCAATAGTGCACTTAACTCTTCTGGATTTAATAAACTCATAGAAGCAGCTGCCCAAATCATGGCAATAAAAGCTTCTAAAATCATCATACCATAAAAAACCTTTCTACCATCTTTTTCATTATCTATAGTACGCGAAATAATAGGCGACTGTGTGGCATGAAAACCAGATAAGGCACCACAAGATATAGTTAGAAAAATTACTGGGTAATATGGTATTTTTTTAGGATGTAAATTTTCTAGCGTTAGTTCTGGCAATGGGTCTCCGTAAATAAACATTCCGATACAAATTCCGATAGCACTAAGAATTAATAACATGCCTAAAATAGGATATATTTTTCCTATTATTTTATCTATAGGCAATACTGTAGCAATAATATAATAGATAAAAATACCTAGAATAATTATTTTTAGATAGTCAGTATCGCTGCCTATTAATGCATTAATCATTTCAGCTGGTGCGGTAACAAAAACGGTACCTACCAATACTAAAAGTAATAAGGTGAATAAATTAACAACGTGGCTAAATGATTTACCCAAAAACCGTGATGCCATGGCTGGCAAATGTGCTCCTCCAAAGCGTATAGAAATCATTCCTGTTAGGTAATCATGTACTCCTCCGGCAAATATAGACCCGAAAACAATCCATAAAAAAGCAGATGGACCGTATAATGCACCTAGTATTGGCCCAAAAATGGGACCAACTCCCGCAATATTCAAAATTTGAATAAAAGAGTTTTTATTACTATTCATAGGCACAAAATCTACCCCATCTTGTAAGGTATGTGCAGGTGTAGTTTTGTTAGCGTCAGAATTAAAAGTTTTGTCTACGAATTTACCGTATGTAAAGTACCCTATTATTAATAGAATAAAAGCAATTATAAATGTGATCATATTTTGTATTGTTGAACTATAAAAAAGACACCTATAAGTGTTCTATTTTTAATAGTATTCATCAAAAATTTTACACCGTATAAAATAGGGTGTACCCTAAATTAGGCGCGCAAATTTACAAAAGTTTCTGCTGGAAATTAGATAGCTATTAAAAAACACAAAATCTAGTACTGTACTATTACAATACTAGATTATTTAAGTGCTATGGATAGATGTCGTAATTGTTATTTTTTTTTAAAACAATTACGAGTAATAAAAATAGGAATGATAATGCTGTTATTTTAATTCCACCCTAAAAGGCGCTTCACTATCTACATCATCAAAATCTCTTTGAGATACCAATTTATTTTCTAAAGGCTCGTAGAGTTCAGATTTCATATTACTACCATTAAATTTAGAGGTCCAGTATACCAACTTCTTTAAATTCATATTTCTAAAGTCTTCGGATACTTTTTCAGAAAAATCACAACCACTAATACTTAATACTTCAAGCTGTGTTAATGTGGCTAGTTCTACCGGTAAAACAACTTGCTTAAAATTGTTTATTCCTAAAACACGTAGATTTTTTAGATTCGCAATCCAAGTTGGTATTTTTTCTTCTCTGTTATGTGCGCTAATAAAAAGTGTTTCTAAATTCAACTCAGAAATTGATTCTGGATATGTGCCTCCATTTTCATTTAAGCCTTCTAACCAAAGGTGTTTTAAAGAACTCCAATTCGATATTGCTTCAATACTTTCATCGTTAATATGATCACAATGTATCAGTTTTACCGCTTCAATAGTTTCAACGTTTAGGTTGTCTATGGTTTTAAAAGCTACACTTTGCATTCTTAATTTTTTAAGCTGAGGCAAATTTACAGCAGGAAAAGCATCAAAGCCTTTGGCTTCAAATATCCCTAAAAATTCAAGATTTGGTATCTGGGCTAATAAACGCTCTAAGGCTTCGGTAGTTCCGTTATAATCATCAATTCTTAACACTTTTAAATTGTTGTGTTTATAGGCCGTTAATACATTGTTATGTTCGGGATTGGCTTTTTTAAACGTAATGGTAAGCTCTTTTAAATTTATGAAGTTTTTAAGTAAGCTATCTAACTGACTCACATCACTGGTAAAATCAAACGATTCAATTTTTTCAGGATGTCTAAAAGTTTCAAAATTTAAAACATTATTTACATCATTATTTCTATGTCCAAGATTAAATTTAGCCGCACTAATTACTGCATAAAATTCCTCTAAATTAAGAATTGGTGTGGCTTTAACTTCCACATTAAACACCTCAAAAGGTTCTGTTCCTGCTTTTATGCCTTTAATTTCAGAAATAGTTAAATTGGTAATATGCTTAGGTAAATGGTCAGTGTCTGCAACTAAAGCACTCGCATTTTTAATCGTCAGGTTATCTAACTGTTCAATTTTTGAAAATACTGAAGGGAAAATTCTAACAGCTAATTTTATATCTTTAGTATGCCACTCTTGAAATCTGTATAATTCAATATTTTTAAGTTTTGTACATTGCTCAATCCCTTCAAAAAGCCAATCTAGTTTATGTTCTAGTTTGTAATGAAGCGTTGTTAAATTTTTAAATGCAGCTAATGATGTTTTATGTGGGGTTTCTGGTGCTTCACAATCTATAGTTATCGTCTTTAAATTAGGGAAAAACGACGCGTTATCTAACACGAAATTAAGTAGTTTGGGTGAATCTATTTCTATAGATTCTCGCAGACTAATTTCCGTCATTGGTGAAATATTAGTTTCGCTATATGTAATTTTTGTTATTAATTCAGGTCTAGGTGTATCTCCAAAACATCTAGACGCATCGCCAAAAAATAAGGTAGCTGATAAGGAATCTATCTTAGGGGCGTTAAGTTCAAAAAGCTCTAATTTTGGTAAATCTTCAAAACCACTTGGTAAGTTATCTATGCTTTTAGATAAAATCTGAAACTTTTTTAGTTGCTTTAAATGACTAACATCTTTAGGTAATGTTGTTAATTCATTTAAGTAAAACAATTCTATACGTTTTAAGGATGCAGGAAACACGACTTGAGATAGGTCTTGCACGCCTACATAACGTAGTTTGAACACTTTTAATTTAGTAAGTTTTGTAAGCCAATTAAAATCGGTTAGATTCATATTAGGAATAATTTTTCCAATCCAATAATCACCTTCTATACGTATTTTTTTTAAGGATGTTAACTGAGACATTGTACTTGGAAACCTTTTTAAACAAGGCGCAACAAGCTTTAATTCTTTTAATTTTGATAAATTACCAAAATCCTCTGGTAGTTGCTCAAACTCTCCCTCGAGATCTATTTCTTCTAACGACGTTAATTTTGATATCTCATTAAGAATACTATCATATTTATTGCCTTGTCCTTTTAAATGGATTTCTAAACTTTTTACGCCATTAAATCGTCTTAATATATGAGGATGTTCTAACAAGCGATCTAAAAAATCTACCGAAAACCTAAAAAATCCCAGTTTTCTATTCTTTCTCGTCATTAGATCATATAATTTAAGAAGGTCTAAGTCTTTAGATAGCAACCCGTATTCTAAAAAGGAAATCATTCTAGCTGCGTTTCTTCCTTTTTGTGTTATTTTTTTTCGGCTTTTAAAGGCTAGTTGCAAAGCTTCTGGGGCTTGTTTTTTTATAATGTTAGCACACTCTGCTCTATTTTTTTTATCTGAGGTTGCTTTTGCAATCGTAAAAATTTCATAGTAAAAATCTTCTGGAAAGTTTTTACACTTTTTAATATCTTCATAATATTCATCCATTTTATAATAGGTGAATTCAGGGACTTCTGCTGGTTTTGTCATAGTAATCGTTAATTTTTAAAGTATAAATTTCTTTTGGAAACAGTTTTTTTAGATACAGTACGTTGTGCTTTAATTTCTTTAACAGTACAGATTATATTTTTCATCTCTGTTATCAAAATCCTCTTTTAAGATTTTATTTTTAGCTAATGCGTAAAATTTAGACCACTTCATATTGTTTCCATTAAATTTTGAAAACCTATAAATTAATTCCTCTAAATTCAGATTCTTAAATTTATCAGACACTTGTTCTGTAAAATCACACCTTCTAATGCTCATTATTTTTAATTGGGTTAATTCAGCTAATTCTTCCGGTAATGGGGAATACTTAAAGCTTTCTATGCCTAAAACTCGTAAGGATTTCATTCTTCCTATCCATTTCGGGATTTGTCTTTTAGTTAAAAATCCATCAATAAAAAAGGTGTCTAAATTTAAGTCTGCAATGGTCTCTGGGTAGGTTTCAAGATCTCTACTAATGCTTTGTAACCAAAGAAATTTAAGCGTTTTCCAATGTGATGCCGTAACCATAGCATCGTAACCAAAATTGTCACACGATAAAACTTTAAAAAGCTCTATGTTGGGCACTGTTAAGTTTTCTATAGACTGTATATCATCGCTATAAAATAATTTCAGTGTTTTTAGTTTGTTTAAAGTAACCTTAGGTAAATCGGCAAGTCCTACACAATCGTAAATTTCTAAAAACTCTAGATGAGGCGTATGCTCTAATAATAATTTAATAACATTAGTGTTACCATTAAAATTTTTAATGGTTAAGTTTTTTAAATTATGGTGTGTACAAGCGGTTAAACCGTTGTTTTGTTTGGCATTATCTTTATTAAAATCAATGGTTAGTGATTGTAAATTACAAAGTGCTTTTAATGCCTTATCTAAACCTTTTACATTACTATTAAATATAAAATCTTTAAAGCTTTCAGGGGCTTTAAAAGTATCAAAATCTAAAGTCTCATTTTTAACACTGTTTACATCGTCTAACTCAATTTTTTTAGCACGTATTACTGAATAAAACTTTTGTAATGCGGTAATAGGTGTACCTACTACTTTTATATGATTTACCTCAAAATCTTCAACACCGGGCTCAATTACTTTTATATCTGTAATGGTAAGACTATCTGTCTTTATAGGTAAATAATCTGTATTTAAAACAAGTGCTTTTGCACTGTGCACTTTTAAGGTTTGCAAATGCTCTATTCTAGAAAATGACTGAGGAAAATTAGCAACATCAGCGTTTGTTATTTTAGCATTACTCGCATCGTATATTCCATAAATAAGAACGTCTTCTAGCTTTTTACATTCGTGAATATCCTCTAAAACCCATTCTAAATGATGTGCTAACTTATACTTAAGGTTTTTAAGTTTTTTAAATGCAGAAAGCGTATGTGCACTTCTTCTTTGTGGTGCATCACAAGTAATTTCTATCTCTTTTAAATTAGTAAAAGACAAGGCATTACCTAATACAAAACTAAGAAGCTCTGGATGGGTAAAAACGATTCTTTTTAGCTTAGTTACAGGGGTTTCACCATAAGGCATAAACTCTGTATACAAACCTAGTAAACGTTTAATATTTGGTCCAAAAATAAAGGATGCAGGAACTTTCTTTAATTTAGATAAATGAATAACTTCTAAAACCTCTAAGGTTTTAAATTCACTAACAGATGCAGGAAAGTGTTCTAACGATTCCATACCACTTAGCCTCAATGTTTTTAGTTTTGGTAAGTGACCAAGTGTTTCTGGTAAAGCGGTTATATTTTCTAACCTAAAAAGCTCTAATTCTTTTAAACTTGCCGGAAGCTCTACATCAGAGAGGTCTTGTACCGTAAAGGAACCTATTCTTAAATGCTTTAAACTTGTCAATTCTGTAAGCCAAGTAAAGTTAACTATGTTAGGGTTAGGATCGTCATTACCAAAAGAAAAACTCCCTCTAAACTCCAACTTTTTAAGTGTTTTTAGTTTTGTTATTCCTACGGGAACCCATACCAAATTAGGTGCTGCTAGTATAAACTCTTTTAAGTTAACTAATCGTTCTAGTTCTTCTGGTATGTATTTATAATCAATGTCAAGCTCAAGTTTCTCTAATGAAGTAAGTTGCGTTATGTTGTTTACAACGTTACTAAAACCTTCTTTCTGTCTAGAGGTGCTAATTGTTAATTCTTTAATACCATTAAACTGACTTAAAAGACGTGGTGTTTCTATGAAAAGTTCAATAACTTCTTTACTTCTATATTCAAGCGAAAGCGTTAAACGCTTACAAACAAGTGTGTAAAGTTTAAAAAGGTCTAAGTCTTCTGAGAGTACTCCGTACTCTAATATAGCAATCAGCTTCTTGTTAAAAGATTGAGAATCATGTATTGTCGTTATTTTTTTTCGACTCTTAAAAGCGAGTTGTAAAGCTTCTGGCGCCTGTTTTTTTATGATATTGGTACATTCAGTTCTAATCTGCTTGTTTTTAGTAGATTTAGCAAGTACAAAAATCTCGTAATAAAAATCTTCTGGGTAATTTTTACAAGCTTTAATTTTTTCAAAAGATGTTTCATCTTCATAAAAATTGAAACCAAGTTCGTGCTTAGCAAGTATCATAAGGTTGTTTTATTTCAGTTTTACAAACCTAAGTTATAAATCAACAGGCTTTCTAACGGTATTCAGTAGAGCTAAAATATCCCTTAATTCAGGGATGTAGAAGCGAGGTATTCATTCTAATTTGCAAAAGAATTTAGTAGGATATAAAATAAGATAAAAAGGTTTCTGTTTATAACATATGCAAACACTACACACGTTAAGAATTAAAAGATATTGCTACCTACTAATCCTCCTGTTCTTTGGTATCGCTCCTCTTCGTGCGCAGTTAAAAAACACACCACAAGACTCCCTTCTTTTTGAGCGGAACAATTTTAAAATAACAGCAACAAAAGCTACTCATAATGATACTGTTATCTATAATACTAAAAAAGATAGCCTCAACTTTTTTAAAAACAATATAACTGAACCTACAGAATGTAAAGTCTTCTTTTCGTCCCATTACAATCCGCTTTCTTTAGTTGGGCCTTACTATAGTTATGAATATGGTGTTGCTACCCAAGAAGCTTGTGGCCTTATGGGTAACACCTTAGGTATTGCAACAGTTAACATAAATACCATGCAAAAAGTTACTTTACAAGAGCTTTTTACCGAAAAATCTCTTTTAAAAGCATTAAAAAATGATTCTTGGATTAAAGAACTAGGGCAATTAAATAACATTCCTATTTCAAAAATTAAAACCTTTAAAACATTTTTATATTTTTTAAGCGATACTACTTCAATGCAGTTTTCAACACAAAGCTTTGCTGTGCTAGATTATAATAGCGCTACTAATGAGGCACAGGTGCGCTTTGTTGCTCAAGAATATATAGGATATGATCACAATAAACATTTTCAACTAGGACTTACACTACAGCCAAAAGAAAATCTTAAAGAGGTTTTTAAAAGTCAAATAGATTTTAAATTAGGAGCCTACAAAAACGGACTAATAAAATAAAAAACACATCAAAAGAATAGCATAATTATGATTCCATTTGAAAAAGCACAAGAGTACATAAAAAAGCACCAAAAGGCAGCATTAAAAGATACAGATTTTAAAAAATTTACTCGTCCCTATGAAATATTAGGATTGATTATCGCAGATTTGCTAAAACCGAGGCAGCAACACGAAACAATAGCTATTTTTTCAGATGTTTTTGACGATGCCACTACCGTAAACCCCTGGTTAACAGATGAAGGTATGCGTTTAGGCATATTATTATATGGAAAGATACAAGCACCGTATTTAGCTGCCATGTGGAGTTTGTTTGATTACCTACCCTATCAAACTGGATATAACAGAAGATCTTTTAGAGCCAAAGTGAACACCCAGCACCTTTACAACAAGCTAAATTATTTTAGAAATTTTTCAGCGTTTAGTCGCAAAGGTTTCGGAGCCTTATCTCTAGTTGAGCAGTTTCAATACAGCACGTATTACGATCATAAAAACAGTTACTTTTTTGGTACCGTACTTCAATACAAAACAGAATTAGTTATCGATGTTGTAAAAGACATTATACAAGCTGAAGATGAAATTGGTGGGGTAAGTAAAGATATTATAAAAGGATTATTACTAACCCAAAAAGAGGAGAATTGGGAATTAGTTTCTAAATTACTACTGGCAGCACAGCGCCAAGAAGGTTTAAGACAAACCATCTTAGAGTCTTTAGACGAAACGAGTCACGGTGCTTTAAAACATATCATCGGTGTTATTTTAGAGCACGACTTAACACGCTTTAGTAGTGTGGTAAGAGCGGTAGATACATGGTTTGGTTTTGGTTGGGATGCACCTAAAAAAACAACCATAAAAAGAATACTAGAACTGAGTCAGCAGTATATTTTAAACCTGAAAGACATTGATACCCTATTAAAAAGTGACGACAATATAGAAATCTATGTTGGCCTATGGGCTATAGCTTTAGTAGATGTAGATGTAGCAAATCAAAAAGCATTAGAATTAGTCTATACGACAGATAAGTTAGAGAAAAAATTATTAGGTCTTTATTTTGTGAGTCAGACGCAACGCACCAATCAATCTATTGTAGACTATTATAAAAAAGAGCTAGGAAACAACCCTGCCTTAGATTATTGGTTAACTGTTAGCTTACCTTCATTAGACATTGATGAAGAACTTTTCATTCGCATACAAAAGGTGGCAGAAAGTTTACCAAAAGAAGGCAAGGTTTATGACGGCAAAGTATTCTCTTGGAATAGCTTTACGGTACAACCTAATTTCTTCTTTAATTTTATAATAAACAATGCCACAGAAAATCATTTGTCTTTACTAGCTAATAACTTAAGTAACTTACCTTCTGAAGTACGTGAAAGTTTTATTAGAAAAGTGTTTCCTAATCATTTTACCTATTCATTTGGGTACAATTACCACAACACAACACCTAAGCAATTAGAATTATCTAAAGATGCTTGGCAAAGAAATTTAGCACAACAAGCTATTAGAGATAGGAATGAATCCGTAATGTCTACCGGTATACAAGTATTTCATCATATGCCCTTATACCAAGAAGATTTAGTTATTGTAGAAGATCTTTTAGGTAGAAAAAATAAAAGCCTACGTTCTGGTTTAATCAAGTTATTGATTAAACAACCCGAAAATACTTTTAAAGAAAGCACACAACATTTGATTACTGCCAAAAATGTTGATCAGCGTTTGGCAGCGCTTGAAATGCTAACCCTTGTAGAAGAGAAAGAACAATACCCAGTGTTTGTTAAAGAACAGATTGATTTGTTCAAAGAACGACCAAAGCATACAAAAAACGAAAGTGTTTTTTTAAGCAAATTCTCTAAAACAAAAATTGGATACTCGTATAGTAATGGTTTCGGAGCTGTAGATTATAACAATCTCTCCCCTTTATATACACCAAAAATTAACTTTGATTATAAAAAAAGTTTTTTCAATAAACTGGGGATTACCACTGCTAATTTTAAATTTAGAAGTTTTATAGATGAATCTAAAATTGTAACTGCTATCAATAATTTAATAGCGCTTGTACATGAACATAGAAATTATGAATATCAATTTGAAGCCTATGATGAAGAAACGAGTACAACTTTAATTTCTAAAGGTATTCAAGAGATTAAGAGAATTAAAGAAGATGTTGCTCCAGAAGTACATTTACAAAATATTCCTTTAGCAGATGTTTGGATAAAATGGTATGAAGAGAGTAATCTTAACGACTTTGAGATGTATTCAGCCATTCGTTACATCAATAGAGTTAATGCACCCTATGGTAATTATGAAACTTTAGAAGAGTATACGAAACAATACGTACCTGACTTAACTCAAATAAAATTAGAGGTTACAAAACGCAGCTATTACAGTACAAATTCTAAGTATACAAAAATTTTAAAACGTTTATTTAATGTGTATGCTGATAGGGCTGCTGTATTTAGTTTTAAATTAAATTTATGGGAAGATGTCATAGCTAACTTTCCTGAAAACCTTAAAACAAGTACATTTTCTTATGATAAAAACTATAGATACAGCAACTATCACTGGATTAATGCTATCGATGGATTAGTTTGCGTAATAGATGAAGAAGAGTTAAAACAGTTTGCAGATGATGTGCAGCTGAAAAAGTTTTGGGATATAAAAATGTTTTTAGTAGCTCAATATATTGGGTATCCAAAACCTATAACCGCTATAACTGCCGCAACAGAAAAAAGAAACACCGATAGAGGTCTTGTACTACCCTTCACTGGTATCTCTTTAATTCTTTTTCAAAAGAATTTAATTACTGAAGACGATTTACTTTTTCAGGCACTAAACTCTGCTGAATTAATGTCTATTTTAGATGGTGCTCAAAATTACAGAATACGTAATGGTAATTTAGATGGAAATTTAGTTCCAAAAGGTGTTTTTAATGATTTAAAAACAAATATACTTTCGGTAGAATTAGAACGTGGAGATTTAGCTACAGAGGCATCAGAATATATTTCTAGCCTTAGTAAAGTAGAAGGTGTGGCGTATGTGTTTAAAATATTACAGCGTATGGGCAAAGATACTTTTGAGCGTGGCTATAGTTATTATGGCGATACTAAAAAATCTAAGTTTAGTGCTATTCTAAAAAAGAGTGTACTTAAAGAAACGGAAAGCTATGCAGATTTTGCTGCGCTTGCAGACGAAGCTAACATTCCTAAAAAGCGTTTAGTAGAACTAGCTTGTTACGCTACGCAATGGGCAGGTTTTGTAGGTGAATATCTTGGCTTAGAAAAATTAGAAGATGCCGTTTGGTGGTTTCAAGCGCACGCATCTGATTATATGAGTAGCGAAAAAGAAACGATTATTTCTAGATATTCTAACATTCCAAAATCAGACTTCTCCATTGGTGCCATAGATATAGATTGGTTTAATAAAGTGTACAAAAGTATAGGCAAAGCCAATTGGAAAATTCTACACGATGCTGCAAAATATATTACCGATGGTAATGGGCATAGACAGGTAAAATTATATTCTAGTGTAATGCTAGGTGAGGTAAAAATTACTGAAACCTTAAAGAAAATTACAGATAAAAGAGATAAAGATTATGTGCGTGCATTGGGGTTAATTCCGTTGAGTAAAACCATCCCAGAAAAAGATTTATTAAAACGCTATAACCTATTACAGCAATTTTTAAAAGAGAGCAAACAGTTTGGAGCACAGCGACAAGAAAGTGAGAAAAATGCGGTAGAAATTGCCTTAGATAACTTGTCTAGAAATGCAGGTTTTCAAGACCGCGTACGTTTTAGTTGGGCTATGGAAAGTAAAGCTACCATAGCTATAATGGAAAATGCAGTGCTCATCTTTGATGATGCTGTTATAGAGTTGGTCATAACAGATGAAGGTAAAACAGATATTATTGTAACCAAAGGCGATAAAAAACAAAAGTCTATTCCTGCTAAGTATAAAAAAGACAAGCAAGTATTGGCTTTAAAAGAAGACAAGTCTTATTTATCAAAACAATATAGCAGAACCCGTTTGTCGCTAGAAAATGCTATGGTAAACGAAGATAAGTTTACTACAGCCGAGATTCATAAAATAATGCAGCACCCTATTGTAAAGGTTATGCTAAACAAATTGGTGTTATTTTCTCCAGAAAAAGAATTTTCTGGTTTTTATGCAGACGGCGCATTAAAAGATACAGAAGGTAAAAAACATAATTTACAAGAAGACGATGTTTTGGTCATTGCACATCCATCTCACTTATACAAAGCTGTACAATGGGATATGTACCAGAAACACCTCTTTGCAGAACGTTTAGTACAACCCTTTAAGCAAGTTTTTAGAGAGCTGTATTTGGTGACTAAAGATGAGTTGGAGCTTGGTGCAAAGTCAGAGCGTTACCAAGGACATCAAATTCAGCCACAAAAAACGGTCGCTTTATTGCGCGGTCGTGGTTGGACAGTGAGCCATGAAGACGGCTTGCAAAAAGTATATCACAAACTAGGGTTTATGGCAACCATGTATGCTATGGCAGACTGGTTTTCACCAGCAGATATAGAAGCACCAACTTTAGAGCATATTGTTTTTTACTCCTTAGAAAATTACAAGCCAATTCCTTTAAAAGAAGTGCCTTCGGTTGTTTTTAGTGAAATCATGAGAGACATAGATCTTGTGGTAAGTGTTGCTCACGTAGGTGGCGTAGACCCAGAAGCTAGCCACAGTACACTACAAATGCGTGCTGTTTTAGCAACCGAATCTGCACAGCTGTTTAAACTTAAAAATATTACGGTTAAAGAGCGTCATATACTGGTAACAGGTACATTGGGTGAGTATAGCATACATTTAGGAAGCGGCCAAGTGAGTAAAAACGGATTGCAATTATCTATAATTCCGGTGCATAGCCAGCATAGAGGTCGCATGTTTTTACCCTTTGTAGATGACGATCCAAAATCGGCTGAGATTATTTCAAAAATGAAACTCTTATCCGAAGATAATAAAATACAAGATCCAACTATTTTAGCACAAATAAATAGCTAATTTTAAAATTATAAAGGCGTTCCCCACTTAGGTGGGGCGGGCTTTTCACGACAATCCCTAACGCACCAAAAAACAACAAGCGTATATGCCACAAATAACATTACAACTTAAACGATTAGGCAAAAAAAAGGTAAAGCAAATACCACTAACCCTAGATGCTATACCAAAAAACTTAAACGAGTTATTGGTAGGTTGTGTGAAAAACCAAGTAGAAGCCTTTAATAAAAAGCGAACCGAAGTAAACATTATTGGATTTTTAAGTCCAACCGAAATACAAGAACAAGCCCAAAGTGGTAAAGTCGATTTTGGTGATTTGACCAATAAAAATCTGGCAGTAGAACAAGAAGCTATAGACAATGTATTAGTCGCTTTTAAAGACGGATTGTTTGTGGTTTTTGTAGATGGTAATGAAGTTACCACCTTGGAAACTCCCTTAGTCTTAACGGAAGAAAGTGTAATTGCTTTTATAAGAATGACGTTTTTAGTGGGGTCTTATTGGTAGTTTTTTATTTATCAATTATGAATATAGAAAACATACAAAACCAATTAGCTGTACAAATTTCTAACCATAATAAAACCTGGGGAAATTTATTAGCGAATACAAACTTTGGTAACGAGGCTTCTAGTTATTGGACTGTTGCATTGCAACCGACTAATATTTCTGTAGATATTATAACTAATTCCTTCACTTTTAAAAAAGCAGAATTTTTATTTGATGTTAATGTAGGTGTTTCTTCGGGTGATGATATTAGGCTTTTTACAAAAAAAGTTTCCGGTAAAGGAAGTTATCAATTTACAGATGACAAAACAATTCATCTTACAGAACTAAAAATTGAAGAGTAGGATTTAGAAACGAATAGAAAGTTAATGGAAAAACAATTTAAAACTAAAACAGGATTTTGTCATATTTTACCAGATAAAATTATACTCACAAGAGATGGAATTATTGGAAATGTAGCAAAAGTGGCTGTTGGAAAAAGCATCACTCGAGTTTTAATAATTTATGGAGGAATTTCCGCTTTCTTACTTTATTCAGCATTTGATAGCTTTCAAACAGGTCAAGTTCCGATATCAATATTTTATTCAATAATTAGTTTATTTCTTATGTATGGAATCTTTAAAAGCATTAATAATTCTGCAACACCAGTAATTGAACGAAAAGATATTAAGAGTATCAAATTTAAAAAAGCAATATTCGGAATAACGCGTTCTAGATTTGAAGTCCTTTTTAAAGACGAAAAAGGAAAAATTAAGAAACGTATAATAATGTTACCAGGTTCAATGAAAAATGGCACAAAAGAAACCGAAAAAGCAAAAAAAATATTGAAAGAAGAGAAATTATTAAATGAATAAAAGAGGGTTTTACATTTTTGTAAACCTTTTTTTTATGGACATAAAACTATGTAAACCACTAAATCTTTAAATGGCTGAATACCGTGATAAACTTGGTCATATACTCTTATACATTTGTATTAAATTAATTACAACACTATACTCATGACAGAACAAGAAAAAAAACAATATTTAGCAGAAATAGACCAAGACGTGCAAAAAGCTGTAGATGGAGAATATAAACTTTATCCTGTACTACAACCAGCAAGTTGGCCAGGTGTTAAAAATGGAGCACTCTATAATGTAGAAGTTCTTGAAGATAATGATGATGATAAAATTCCTTTAGTTGTTAAATCTTATGCCGTAGAAACGCCAAATGGTTTGGTATATCTATCAAAGAAACATAAAGATTTTTTTGGAAATAGAAACTTATATCAAGAAGCTAGCGACAACTTAGACGAGCTTGAACAAGAATTTAAGTTTGAAAAAGAATTTGATAATAAAGTATTGAGTTCAAATGGAACTCGATTTTCTAATGAAAGAGCTCTTAGTTATACACAAATGCGTATGGCTCATGATTTTTTAGAGTCAGAAGAATTATTTGTATCTATACCTAGACGTGGTAATATCCTTATTATTCCTAAAGATTCGGACAAAGAGCTGTTAGATATGTTTTTATACGTACATAGACATAATTGGAACGATAAAACTAACCACAATGCGCATATCGCTAATATACTTTTATACATAAAAAGTGGTAATAGTGAAGGAATCGTATATCTATAAATCTAAACGCTATGTTATAGATTTAGTAACGTTTTCTATTTCTAAGGAAACAATTTACAAAAAAGGTGTTCAATTCAAAACATTGAAACAATGAACAGCGCAGGTCTTAAAACGACAACGGGTAATTCTTTAAAAGAAATAAGTGACAAGAATTCGTTCTTTGTCATCAATGTTTTTGGAGCTCCACTCTATGAAAAACCTTCATTAAATTCAAAACTGATAAAACGCATTTCAGTTGGAGAAAAAATTGTTGCAGAGCACATTATTGAAACAAAACAATCCATACACATTGGTGAAGGCTTTCAACTTTATGGAAATTTTATTAAAGTAAAAAATCAAGTCTGTTCTGGATTTATTCACAGTTCAGACTTGACAACATTTAGACCTCAATTAGAGCCTATTTACAATGGTGTCGTTATTCCTGATTTTAAAGGACAAATGACACGTAAAACTACAGATAAGAGAATTGAAACATTTAACGACAAGCCATTTGAAATTGAAGAAGAGATAACAACCTATGACCATCTAATTCATACCTACACTGATTTTAATGATTGTTTTGAGAATACTTACCTATATAAACATATGACATTACATGAAGTCTATCATCAATTGCCTGTTCATGATCCTAATATTGATATCACTTCAAAAGGAAATTTTATTTTAATGCCTGAGTTTATAGAAAAAAGAGATAACCAATACATTTTTAAAGGCATAGGCATTACACGCAGTATCGCAATTATTGAAAATCAAGACGGTCTATTTTTAATATCATCACTAGACTGTCCGTAAAGAACTTCAGTCTAAAACAGGCTAATTATCAAAAATAACCAAGGTATTCTTATTTATAAGAATACCTTTTTTTTAATGAATCAGACAAACCATTATATTTAATAATGGCTGAAAACAGTGATAAAAAAAAAGGATGGTTGTTTTAGTTTTGTAATAATAATAAAAAAATAAGATTATGAGTAATACCATTCACGGTCCCGAAAAAACACCTGAAGAAATAGCTAAAATAGTAGAACAAACAGAGAATAGCGATAAAAAAATCTATCCTATTTTAAAACCCGGAGACTGGGTTGGATTAAAAGCAGGGGCTTTGAGTTCTACTTTAATTCCTTCTGAAGATGGCGCAGAAGTCGTTATAGGATACGGTATGGATACACCAGATAACTTTGTGTTTTTAACTAAACAGCATTTAGAAACTATGGATGCTAAACAAATTACGCAAGAAGCCTTCACCAATTTAGAAAAATGTGATCCAGGACTAACATTTGTTGGTGCTCTAGATAACAAAGCCGTTGGTGCTAACGGGAACGACTTTTCTAGTGAAACCATTCTTTCTAAAACCCATATGCTAAAAGCACATGCTATGTTAGACGCTGAAGAATTATTAGTATCTATTCCAAGAAGAACTTGTATGACTATTATTTCAAGACAAGCAGATGAAGACACGATTAATAAGTTTGCTTTTTTACACAACCATACTTGGGAGGATGATAGTTTTGGTAATGCACCTATTACAAATTCATTTTTTATTGTAAAAGATGGTAACATTGTTGGTCATATTCCATTATAATTTAATTAAATAAAGACTTAAACCTTATGGCTAATTTATTAAATCTCAAAATAGCTGAATCCAGTGATAAATAAAATTATAGGCTTCTCTAATTTTGTAGTAAATATTAAAACTTAAGGTTATGAGTGGTACACTTCACGGTAAAGAAAAATCTCCAGAAGAAATAGAGAAAATTATTGAGCAGACTAAAAATAGTGATCAAAAAATCTATCCTATTTTAAAACCAGGAAATTGGGCTGGGCTTAAAGCTGGGGCATTAAGTTCTAATTTAATAAATACAGAAGCCGGACCAAAGGTTGTTATTGCTTACGGTATAGATACACCAGATAATTTTGTGTTTTTAACGCAACAACATTTGGAAACCATGGACAGTAAGCAAATTACAAATGAAGCTTTTAGAAATTTAGGAAATTATGAAACAGAATTCACCTATTCTGAAGTACTGCAAAATAAGGTTTTAACCTCTAGTGGAAACAATTTTTCTAGTGAACGTATACTCAATGAAGCACATATGTTAAAAGCACACACCATGCTAGAAGCCGACGAATTATTTGTTTCTGTACCAAGGCGCTCTTGTATGATGGTAATTTCGAGAAACGCTGACGAAGAACTACTTGAAGCTTTTTTAAGCTTACACAAAGATGCTTGGGAAGACGATAGCTATGGAAATGCGCCAATAGCAAATATTCTCTTCACCATGAAAGCAGGCCGAATTACGGGACATATTGCCTTACATAACTTGTCTGATTACCAATAAAACATATCGCTTAGAAAGTAAACTATTACATCTTCAAATAGCTGAATACCTTAATAAAAAACTGAGATGCTTCTCTAATTTTGTAGTGTATAGTAAAACTTAAAAAATTATGAGCGGTACACTTTACATAAAAAAAATCTTAAGAAGAAATAGAAAAAATCATTCAGCAAACTAAAAATAGTGATAAAAAATATATCCTATTTTAAAACCAAGTAATTGGGTTTGACTCAAAGTAGGACTTAAATTCTACTTTAATACCCTCCGAAGATGGTGTTGAAGTGGTGATGAGGTTACCTGTTTAGATACTCCTTTACATTTAGCTCAAGACAGTGTTATAGCCTTTATACGAATGACCTTTTTAGTAGAGTTTTATTGTTAGTTTTCATGTACAATGTAAACTTTGTTAGCCTTAATAAAATAAGGTTTACGTTATATTAATAAGTATAAAAAAATACATTACTCTTATCAATGGCATAAAAAATAGAATTATCAAAATTGTACTTTAGCAATACGTATATATTATATTCGTTATATATTACAATAAATAAATTCATTATTCAATGAGATTTTTTACTACAATATTGTTCCTGTTATTTGCTCACATTATGCTTGCACAAGTGACACCTGCAGAAAAAGCTGCACTACAAGCTTTTTATACTGCTACAGGTGGTGATAATTGGACAAGTCAAACTGATGCCAATATATCAAACGATTGGGATTTTTCAGGACCTGTAACTAATGCTTGGAAAGGTCTTAGTATTGCTGGGGGCAGTGTGCGTGGTATTGATATGAATACTTCAAATTTGTTTGGAGGAGGTAATAATTTAACAGGCATTATTCCTGATGAGTTGGCTAATCTTCAAAATCTTGTATCATTAGATATTTCAGGAGCTAACCTCATCGGAAGTCTCCCTATTTCTTTAACAACAATACCAACATTAACTTCATTAAATCTATGGGGAAACAACCTTACTGGAGATATTCCTCTTGAAGTGACCACCATGACTCAATTAACGTACTTAAACTTATATTACAACACCTTCACAGGATTTATTCGTCCTGAATACGGAAATTTAACAAATCTTACTTATTTAAATTTAAGTGAAAACGAGTTAACAGGCACTGTTCCCGTAAGCCTCGGTAACATATTATCGCTTCGCTACCTAATTTTAGGAGGTCAATCACTCACAGGTACACTTCCTACCTCGTTAAGCAACTTGGCTAATTTAATTGAGCTTTCAATTGCGAGTACTTACATTTCAGGAGAAATTCCAACTGAATATGGCCAATTAATTAATTTAGAAAAAATTGACCTAAGTTCATATAGTAATATCTTGGATGGTGGTCTTACTGGCTCAATTCCAGATTCTTTTGGTAATTTAACAAAATTGAAAAAAATTGATTTATGGGGTAATGCATTGTCTGGATCAATACCAGAATCATTAGCTAACTTAGTAGATTTACAAGAATTTAAGATTTCCCATAATGATATTTCTGGTACGCTTTCCCCTACATTTAGTAGTTGGGTTAATATTAATGAGTTTTCTGTATTAAATAACAAAATAGAAGGAACTATTCCTGATAGCTATTCCGTTTTTTCAAATATTGAAGTTTTTGCTGTTAACGATAATTTACTTTCCGGAACTTTACCTCCCAATTTTTCTTTATGGCAAGACTTAGAAATATTCTATATTAATAATAATCAATTCACAGGTACAATTCCAGATGTTTATACTCAATGGAATAATATCAAAAATTTTTCTATTCAAAATAATAATTTTGAAGGTACCTTACCTAATTTCACAGGCAACACGAGCTTGAATACTTTTATAATTAGAGATAATAATTTTCAATTTGGTGATTTTGAAAATCAATTTAATTTATACAAAATTAATCTAACTAGTTTTATTGATACCCCCCAAGCAAAAGTAAATGACATTGAAAATATAACTGGAGAAATAGGAAATACTGTAACATTATCAACAACTGTAAGCGGAGCTCAAAATCATTACAAATGGTTTAAAGATGGTATTGAAATAACTACAGCGCCTGATAGTCCAAATTTAGTACTAAGTAATTTACAAACAACAGATGCGGGTACATATCATGCAGAAATTTCTAGTGATATAGTAACTGATCTAATTCTTGAGCGTAATGAAATTAATTTAAATGTTACTATTAGTTGCGAAGTTTCGAATAGAGCTGCATTAGTTGCACTTTATAATGCTACAGATGGCCCTAATTGGGTGAATAACACAAATTGGAATACTACTGCTCCACTAAGTACTTGGTACGGTGTAACTATAAACAGTAATGGTTGTGTTGTAGGCATCGATTTAAATGATACTAATATTTCTACAGGAAGTAATAACTTATCAGGTACTTTACCTATTGAAATGGCAGATTTAACGGAGTTAACTTACTTAGATTTATATGATGGTAATTTAAATGGCTCTTTCCCCGATTTTTTATTAACACTAGATAAGTTAGTTTATTTAAATTTATCAAATCATAATTTCACAGGTCCTCTTCCTTTAAACATTGGAGATTTAACAGAATTACAATCATTATTGTTATTCGGTAATGATTTTACGGGAGATATACCATTTTCGGTAACTACTTTAAATAATTTAGTTTATATAGACTTGTCAAATAATGAGCTTACAGGTGATGTTCCTTTTGAAATTACGCAAATGTTATCTTTAGAGCTACTTAATTTAGAAAGCAATAATTTTACGGGCTTTATCTATCCTGAATATTCAGATCTTTCAAATCTTAAAATATTACGCTTAAGAAACAATTTATTATCAGGAACAATCCCAAATACATTGGGTAACCTGTCCAACTTAGAATATCTTTCATTAGGTTTTCAAAATATTACTGGTACTATTCCTAATGAATTAGGTAATCTTTCCAATCTATATTTTCTTAGTATTCGCAGAGCTTTAATTGATGGTCAAATTCCGGCAAGTGTCGCTAGTCTGCCTGATCTTCGATTTTTATTTTTAGAAGAAAATCAACTTTCAGGTCAGATCCCTCAAGAATTAGCTAATTCAAGTATACTAGAGGTTCTTACTTTAGATAATAATTTATTAAATAATACTATTCCTGATTTTACATCAAATACAAATTTTAGTCAATTTAAATTTAATAATAATGCTTTTGAGTTTGGCGATTTTGAAAATGAGTTCGATACATACATTTCAAATATTTCAATTTTTACTGATAATCCACAAGCTAAAGTAAATACTATTGAAGACCTGAGCAGTTGTGTAGGTTCTTCTATAACACTATCTACAGTGGTTAGTGGTTCTGCAAACGTATACCAATGGTTTAAAGACGGTACTGCTATTACCGGTTCAAATAATGCAGATTTAGTATTATACCCCGTAGCTGTTTCTGATGCTGGAGTATATACTTGTTTAATTACAAGCACCATTGTTACCGACCTTACTTTAGAGCGTAACCCTATTACACTAACCGTAAGTGCTAGTGGCCCAACAGCAAATACTGTAAATGATATTTTAGCCTGCGATTTAGATGCTGATGGATTTACTACTTTTTCTTTAAATCTTGCTGATATTGAGTCACAAGCTTTTGGTTCACAAGCTGGTCTTACAATTTCTTATTTTGATACTTCTGGAAACCCTTTAACGCTTACTAATAGTTATACTAATACAACTGCTAATAGTCAAGAAATTACGGCGAGAGTATCAGATATGGGAGGTTGTTACAATGAAAGTGTTTTTAGCCTTATTACAATACTACCTGAAACAGCAGATATTATTACTGACATTGTAGCTTGTGACAGCTATAAATTAACAGCTTTGAGCCCTGGTAATAATTATTATACAGCAACAAATGCAGGTGGAACACAATTACAAGTAGGAGATTTAATTACAACAACTCAAACAATTTATATTTATGCAGGAACAGGAAGTTGTGCAGATGAAACTAGTTTCATCGTTACTATTGATCCACCTGTTATAGTAGACCAATTAGGTGATGCTACAGAATGTGAATCTTTCACTTTAGCAACACTTACAAACGGTACTTATTTTACAGAAAGTAATGGGCAAGGAACAATGTTAAATGATGGTGATATTATAACTGAAACGCAAACCATTTACATTTATAATCAATCAGGATCTTGTTCTGATGAATCTAGCTTTACTGTTTCTATAAGTACTACTATAATTGCTGACACTGTAGCTAACGTTATCGCTTGTGACAGCTATACATTAACAGCTTTGAGCCCTGGTAATAATTATTATACAGCAACAAATGCAGGTGGAACACAATTACAAGTAGGAGATTTAATTACAACAACTCAAACAATTTATATTTATGCAGGAACAGGAAGTTGTGCAGATGAAACTAGTTTCACCGTTACTATTGATCAACCTGCTATAGTAGACCAACTAGGTGATGTTACAGAATGTGAATCTTTCACTTTAGCAACACTTACAAACGGTACTTATTTTACAGAAAGTAATGGGCAAGGATCAATGTTAAATGATGGTGATATTATAACTGAAACGCAAACCATTTACATTTATAATCAATCAGGATCTTGTTCTGATGAATCTAGCTTTACTGTTTTTATCGATTTACTAGCTTGTAACGATTCTGAAGATGCTACAAAAGCCAAATTCCCTAAGTTTTTTACTCCTAATAATGATGGTATTAATGATTTATGGAAAGTAGATCAAGAGCTCTTTACCATAGAAGGTACTATTTCTATTTATGATCGATATGGTAAACTTTTAGCACAATTTAATGCTGAAAATGGTAGTTGGGATGGAAGTTACAATGGTATTATGGTTCCTGCTACAGATTATTGGTTCAGATTTAAAACACCAGATGGAGCTATTACATCATCTGGTCATTTTTCATTAAAAAGATAATTTAAGAATAGTAGTATAAGTAACAGGTTCAAGTTTATATAATTGAGATTAAGAAAAGTAGTGTGTCCCTTTAATCTCAATTTGTTTTCTGGTATTCGTCTATCCATTCTTTAGGATACTTGTTATACAGATCTTTCAATAACGATTTATTAATTTCTGTTTTCTGAAAATCTTCATAAAAGCTGCCTAAAAGCCAAACATTGGTATTTGTTAAGTCATTTTTATGTAAGTCTAGTAAAACATTCTTAGAGTCTTTTTTTGTGTCCAACAAAAGTAAAACTAGAGAACCCGCTGCTATAAACGTACTACCATAATAAAAAGAAAAGCCCTCTGTAATACGTCTCATTAGAATTTCATTTTCTAGAAAAGGTAAAAAACGAATACTTTTTTTTCGCAAGTTGGGGTATGTATTATATGTGCTACAAAGGTTTAAAAACTTTAATAGTTCTATATAATCTTCATAAATGACATCGTTAACAGCATCAGAGTTTTCGTTATTTTTTATACCAAAAAGCAAATATAACTGTGCAGCATCTAAATAGGTATTTTCTAAATCATTGTCAGTTATATTATGCTCAACAGCTTTTAAAAACAAAGAAAAATGTTTTTCTATAGGTTTATCTATAATTCCTAATTTAAGTCTGTAATAGAATGCTAAAAAGATATCTTCATCAGAAATTTTAAGCATTTTAGTACTCATTACTCTATTAATTTCATTATGATACGATGGATAAAATTGTCCTTGAAAATTGTTTTCGTATGCTTCTTTTTCACTCGCTATAAAATGCTTTATAATTCCAACGTTATCTTTTTTAATCGCTACAGCAAAGTTTAAATTACCATATAAAGTCTCTTGCTTTTTTAATACATCGTTTTCCATGTTATCCGACAATTTAAATTTTACTTAATTTATAAATTAGTGGTGTTCGTTGTTTAAATAGTATCTATTAAACAGCCTTTTAAAGCTTTATTAGCGAGTCTTTTTGCTTTAGTTGCTTGTGTATCAAAAGGAGCAATGTTAGTTAAAGAAATCCCTAATTCCTCTTCTAATTTTTCTTTGCAAATTTCTAAAGCTCTTTTTACAATTAAAGGGTAAACATCGTTAGTATACCAGTTTTTTAGAGTGTTTTTATAAGCTATAACATCATAATCATAAAATGTATTTTTAGTACCTATTTCATACTTTTTATCTTCTAAAATAAAAAAATAGGTCAAATTTATAGCAATAGTTGTATTGGCACCTTCCTTATCGTCTGGCCAGTCATATATTAAAAAATGGGCATCATCAATGCTAATTTTAGGTGTAATTTTTTTGGTTACTTCTATTTTGTGCGTTATTTCAAATCCACCACCTTTACATATACCATCTACTGTCTTTGTATAATCCATTTTTTTTTTTTGAAAAACTAATGTAGTATTGATTTTCTATAATTTTAATTGTCTTTTATAAGTGTTACTAATTGTTTTGTATTTGCTATTTTAGATGTTAAAATAATTTCTCCTTTAAAAGGAATACAGTAGTTTCGTTTTTCTTGAAACGCATAGCATACGCATGAACTATTCTTTTTTATTTAAACTTATTTTTTACCCATTAATAGTTCTGGTATTTTTCAGTTGTTCTCAATCAGAAAAAGTAACAAAAGAATTTACAGTGGCCTTAAATGTCATAGACAGTCTTACCCAACAAGACGGGCTAAAAGCTATAGGTTTATTAGATAGTATACAGCTAAAATTCTCTAAAATCACACCAGAACAAGAGGCCCTACTCTACTTCAAAAAAGGAGAATTGTATTATATAAATAACCTATACTCAGAAGCTATCGCTGAACATAAAAATGCTTCAGCTTTATTTATAGAACAACAAGATGTTTTTAATAACACTAGATGTCTAATTACGTTGAGTGCTGCAAACCTCAGACTAGAAAATATAGAAAAAGCACAGGAATATGCTTTAGAAGCTTTACATAATTCAGAAAAATTAAATGACAAAAGGTTACTTGCAAAAGCAAATAATCAATTATTTCAACTCCATTATGCTTTAGAAGATTACCCTAAAGCAATGCAATTTATACTAGAGGCAAATCACATTTTTTCTGATCAAAAAGATACAGTATCCATTATCTCTTTAAATAATAATATCGCGGCATTACATTTAAAGCAAAAGCAATTCAATAAAGCTTTAGCGACTTATCAAGAATCTTTAAAATTAGGGCAAAATATTAAGTCGCCTCAGATGATTGTAAAGATTTTAAATAATATAGGATACACCTATATAGAAGCCGAAAAATATGAGCTTGCTATTCAATTTTTAAAAGGTGCAATTCAAGTAAATAAAAACATTAGCGCTGTTAATGCAGCCCCTCATAAAGGCTTAGGTTATGTTTATTTTTTACAGAATGACATCCTAAATTCTCAAGAAAGTTATAAAGAAGCATTACGTATTTATAAAAAGGACAAAAACATACCTGAGCAAATACAAATACTAGATAAATTAATCACATTAGCTATAAAATCTGAAGATTCTGCAAAGGCTCTTAAGTACCAAATAGTACGAGATCAATTACAAATAGAACATCAAATAAAAGAAAAAGAAAGGTTATTACATTTTGCAACGATAAAATATAAGGCAAAAAAGAAAGAAGTAGATTTAGCATATCAAAAGCAACTTAATAAAAAGAATAATTGGCTTTATGGGGTTTTAATCGTTGTTTTACTACTACTACTTATATTAATAGCGACCTACTTTTATGCTTCTAAACTAAAAGCTGCAAACAAGGCATCAGCACTAGAACAACGTGTTTTAAGAGCACAAATGAACCCTCATTTTATATTCAATACCCTAGCCGCAATACAAAATATAACCTTAGATAGAGATCCTTTAAAAGCATCAAATTATATTTCTAAATTCTCTAAATTAATACGTCAAAATTTTGATTACGTTCGAAAAGAAGAGATTTCATTAGAGCAAGAAATAAGTATGCTTGAGAATTATATTGAAACTCAACAATTACGTTTTAATCATTCATTCTCATACCATTTAATTCTTGAAGATGATGCTGCGCTTAAAAACCTAAAGGTTCCTCCTATGCTTTTACAACCTTTTTTAGAAAATGCTATCGAATATGGTTTGAAAGATAGAAAATCTGGAGGTACTTTAAAATTACAAATTTTAAAAGAAGGCAATGCACTTTGCTTCATAATTACAGATAATGGTATTGGCAGATCATTACAAGCTAAAAAACTAGAAAACCCAACCGAATTACATGCTACAGCTATTTTTATAGAGCGATTAAAACTGCGTAAGAAAACTGAAGAAAAGACGTTTAAAATAGAAGATTTATACGATTTAGATGGCCATGCTATTGGAACGAAAGTGTCTTTTAAAATTTATTATACATGATAAAAACAGTACTAATAGAAGATGAATATAATGCATTAAATACCTTATCCAAATTATTACAGTATACGCAAAAAGAAGTGGATATTGTAGCAAAAATAGGTACGGTTAACGATGCTATCTTATTTTTAAAAAACAATAGTGTAGATCTTGTATTCTTAGATATAGAACTTATTGGTGGTAATGCATTTTCTATTTTAGATGCCTTAGATAAGGTATCTTTTAAAATAATATTTACTACGGCATATACAGATTTTGCTATAAAAGCAATTCGTGCAGAAGCTATAGATTACCTATTAAAACCTATAGATTCTGATGAATTAACGAAGGCTGTAGATCGTTTTAAAACTTCCTTTCAGAAAGATGAAGCATATAAATCTTTACTTACCAAAACGGTAAATAATGATATGCGTGAGACTAAAAAAACCTTGCTGATTAAAACTACACAAGAACAACACGTTTTAGTTATTGATGATATTATCAGATGCCAATCTGATGGAAGTTATACCACATTTTATACAGCTGATAAAAAAATCATGAGTGCTCGAAACTTAAAATATTATGAAAGCATGTTAAACGATACTGCATTTATCCGCGTGCACCAATCACACCTCATCAACAGTAATTATATTGATACTCTGGCGCTTAATTCTATAATTTTAAAAGACGGCGAAAAAGTTCCCGTATCCTCAAGAAAAAAAAGCATTATAAAGCAGTTTTTGTCTAAATTGTAACTAAAATCATAACGCTTTTAAAACAAAAATCAACGCTTTTAAAACCGTTTTTATAAGTAGTCTCATTTAATATAATTTTATATCCGAACGATAAATTATTTAAATTAAAATATACATGGGACTTAAAGAAAAAAAAATTACAAAACAATTTCAAGACGAAAAACTTCCTGCATTAAAAGAGCAAATAGTTAAAGCTGCTGGTTTTGATGTGCCTTTAGAAATAGAATGGGATACTTTATTTGAAGATCGTTTCACACATTTATATATGGATACGTACTCAAAAATATATTTTGAGCCATTTATTGACGCTTTTACAGCCATTACTGCAGACGATTTAGGTAAAGAAGCCTTACAAGAAGGGGTTAAAAAAATAGTGATTGTTAATAGAGATAATCACCATAACCCAACACATGCTTATACTTTAAAAGATGGTGTTTTAGAAGTAAACCACTGCCCGGTTAGTAATGCACCTGATGTAGACAGAAGAACAAAAGTACTTGTAGAGTTATTAGAAAATAACCTTTAAGATACTTACTTGTATGCAATCTACTCTTAGAAATTTAACAACTTTAGAATTTGATGTCTTGGAGCGTCATTTAGATTTAGGATATTCAATTTGTAAAAAATATGTGTCAGATTTTGACGGCACATTTACGGCTAAATTATTGACTGAAGTTTTTGGTCTTTGGTTGGCAGATACAACAGCATATATTGCAGACAATGATATTGAAAATTTTAATTCTGTAAGTTTAGAAAAACCAAATGCAAAAATGATTGAATTTGCTTTAGGTAGTGCTTATGGCGAAGTATTAAATACTGCATTTGACACCCAATGGAAACATATTGCGGATGAATATGGTGAAGAGATTTGTATACGCCATGAAAACCCAGAATACACAACCTTTCCGTATAGTATTGTACAAAAAAGAATTGGTTCTCAAGAAACCGTATTTTTTGAACCTATTATGGCAACTATGAAATATGCTATCTCTAAAAAATAAAAGAGTTACTATATTTTTATCTAAATTTAAAATAGAGCCTTGTATTACATTTTACAAGGCTTTACATGTCTTGTAAAATCTTAAAGCCAGCAATTAACCTTATAGTTAAAACAAATGGATCAAAACGAAGAAAATAAGCCGTCTGTTATTTATAAAGAACAGAATGAAAAAATGAATGCAGCAAACGTGAGAGCTCAAGAGAGTTTTAAGTATTTCTGGAGAGAATTGTATTGGGAGTCTAGAAGAATCATACCTGCTCATGATTTTGCTATGATTAAATTAGCCTTTACACAGCAATTTACAGAGGACGAAACTCCTAAAGTAGAACACATGTGGGTTAATAATCTAAATTTTGATGGTGAACATATAACTGGTGAATTGGTAAATGAACCACACCAACTGACCAATATAGAAAAAGGAGATATAGTAAGCAGAAAAGTTAATGAAATAAGTGACTGGATGATTTCTATTGAAGAAAAAACGTATGGTGGTTTTACTATTCACACCATGCGTGCAACAATGGGTGAAGAAGAAAGAGAACGTCATGATCAAGCATGGGGGTTAAATTTTGGGGATTTTAATGACGTTCTTCTTGTTCATCAACAAAAAGAAAATCCTGGTAATTTAATAGAGCATCCTATGTGTAAAATTATGGGAAGCAATGTTCGTGCTTATATCAATAAAAATCCTGATGAAATAACAATTCAAGATGAGAACGGACTTAGCTTATTACATAAAGAAGCTATTGCTGGAAATGCTGAAATAGTTAAAATTTTATTAGATTTAGGAGCCGATAAGGAACTAAAATCTAAAAGCAACAAAACGGCATTAACCTATGCTAAAGAAATGAATTGGCAACCTATTATTGAAATTTTAAAATAAAAAACGATGTCAGAAGATAAAGATAGAACTCCAGAACTCACTAATTTTAAGACCATCAATAAAACTGAATGGAATAGCTTAGAATCTCTTTTTGAAGCACATGCAGGTTTATCTTTTGAAAAACAATTAATTTTTGGTGACTTTATTGGTTCTAATGCATGGCAATTAGATTTAGGAAAAGGAAGTATCTTATTTGGAGACTTAGAACTACCTATTCAAGTAATTGGTTCTTTATCTTTTAATAACAGTTCTTGGATGTGGGGCTGGGCAAATACGCAAAGTGGTATTCCTGAAAACTTATTAATACAATCTAAACAGCTTAAAGCACTAGGAGAACAAAAAGATATTAAAGAACTCATTGAAGGCCATTTTAATGTTGATGAAGGTTTTGAACACAAAATAGGAATGTTAGCATGTGGCCAATTTTCATCTAAAAGTTATTACTGCGCTAATTACGGTCAAGGAACTCTTGTGATTACCATAGATGATGACAGAATACCTGAAATTGAGATGGATAAGATTGAAAAAGTATTAACCTGTTTTCCTCAACTAATCGGAGGAATAACTGTACACCATGAAAATGCTTTTCTAAATTATTTAATAGATCGTGATTTTAAAATACACCATACAGAACATAAGATAGAAGGCCTTAAAAACAAGAAAATTTTAAGTGCAGAATTTGATGCTTCAAACAGGTTAATATCATTAAATGGAAAAATTTAAAGAAATTATTTTCTTTCTTTTATTCTAGATAATTGGCATAAAAAAAGCATCACAATAGTGATGCTTTTTTACTTTAAAATTGTTTTTTATTTATTTTGAAACGATGATAAAATCGGATCTCCTATTTACCAAATGCTTTTGCTCTGAACATCTAACACCATTACTACATTCATTTCTTAATTGACTTTCTCCATACCCATTAGCACTTTCAATTCTATATTCTGAAATGCCTTTTGATATTAAGTAGTCTCTAGTAGATTTTGCTCTATTATCAGATAATTTTAAATTGTAACTATCTTTCCCTCGAGAATCTGTATGTGATTCTATTTTTATTTTAATATCTGGGAATTCTGTTAAAACAAATAATACTTTTTCTAATTCTAATTCTGCCCTAGTTGTAATATTGTATTTATCATAATCAAAATAGATAGGTTCTACTTTAATTTTTTCTACACCATTATCTTTTACAATCAAACTTTCTAAAGGTGTTAAATACACTTTATTATTAGCTGATGGTTCTTTAGGGTTTTCATCAGTAGTAACTGTAACTGATTGTTTGGAATAATCATTCTTAGAAAAAACAAGCTTGTTTGTTTTATTACAAGGTAGGATAAAATTATAATACCCTTCCATATCTGTTTTTGTAACTAAAATTAAACCTTCTTCAGAATCGTATATTTCTACCGTAGCATCACGCAACTGAACACCCGTTTTTTTATCAAAAACATTACCAGAATACTCTAAACAGTCTGTTGGCTTAATACCTTCATAATAGTAAATATCATCATCACCTACACCACCTGCTCTGTTCGAGGCTATATAACCGTTATTAGAAGCAACTTCTCTTATATATGAGAAATCATCCATATTACTATTAATTGGTTCTCCTCTATTTAACGGTAATGAAAATTCTGATTCTTGTAAAATTGCCGAAGCAAACACATCTAGTCCACCTAAGCCATAATGACCATCTGAGGAAAAATACAAAACATCATCTACCACATGAGGGAACATTTCACGACCTCTAGTATTTATAGTCGGGCCTAGATTAACAGGTTCTTTACCTACATCTCCAGATGAATTTAACTCTACACGATAAATATCAGTTGCCCCATAACCACCAGGCATATTAGAAGTAAAATACATATAATTACCATCTGCAGTTATAGCAGGATGTCCGCAAGAATAATCTTCACTATTAAAACTTAATGACGTTATGTTTGTTAATTCATTATCGACTATGGTACCTTTTAATATTTGCATATTAGAAAGACCGTCAGAATTTGCTGTGAGTTTGTTTTTTTTAATAAAATTACGCGTAAAATAAACTGTTTTAGTATCCCAAGAAAGTGCAATTGTTGCATCATGAAAATCTGACTCTAAATTTTCAAGGAATTTTTCTGGAACATAATCTTTTTGATTCGGGTTTGTGATATACAAATCTAAATAAGGTTGCTTATTCCAAGGGTAAATTTTGTTTGATTTAGCTGTATCTCTTGCCGAAGTAAAAACTAATCCATTAGTATATAAATACGGAGCAAAATCTGACTTTTTGCTATTAAAAGTTAAATTTTCAATTTTATATTTCGGTTTTTCTTTAGAAATACTATCTAAATATGCTTTTTGAGCTAATATCATTTTTAGCTTTTCAGGCTTTGTATAAAACTCTTTCAGTAACTTATCAGCCTCTTCTGTTTCTAAATCTACTTTAAGGCATTGCACTAATTTTATTAAGTTACCCTCTTCTATATTTTTGCCTTGTATTGTATATAACCTACTATACCATTTTTTAGCATTGTGGTAATCGTTTATATTAAAATAACTATCTGCTAAGTTCTGTATTATATGTAATGATGGTTTTTTTTTATCTGCAGCTAAATCTTCATATAATTTTATAGCGGCATCAAATTTAAACTCTTTAAAATTGTCGTCTGCTCTTTCTTCTTTACTTTGAGATAATATAATAGTAGAAGAAAAAAGAATAAATATTAGAATAATGTTTTTCATACTATTTTTTTTAAAAGAATCTTGGAGATAATGCTCTCTTATTGTTATCAAATACATTATACCTAAGTATAATTTCGTGAGATCCGTCGTTATAGTTATTTAAATCAGTAAGCGAATAATCGTACGCATAGCCTACAAAGAATTTGCTTGATAAGTTTATACCAGCTAACGCACTTACGGCATCGTCATATCTATATGCAAGACCTAAACTTAATTTTTCGTTGATTAAGAAGTTACCAGAAATATCAACCGTTAAAGGTGCCCCTGCAACATGCTTTGCCAAAACGGCTGGCTTAAACTTTAAAGTTTCTGAAAGATCAAAAACATAACCTCCCATTATATAATATTGACTTTTTCTGTTTGATACCATCTCATCATCATTATATATTTCTGAGTTTAACAAGTTTTGGGTAGACAAACCAGCATACCATTTAGTGCTATAAAAGAATGCACCTACACCAAGAACCGGACGTGTTGAACTTAAATTTTCTTGAAACAAAGGATCCATACCATCAGCATAGATACCTTTTGAATAGTCTACATTTAAGATATTCACACCTGCATTAACACCTAACGAAAGTTTTGTATAATATCCTGTTCTTATTTCGTAAGCAAAATTTCCGTTAACTTCAATAGTATTTGACGCTCCTAAATTATCATTGGTTGCACTTAAACCTATTCCTATTTTATCTTTTAATTTTCCATGTATTGAAAAAGATTGGTTTTCTGGAGCTCCATCTATTCCTATCCATTGAGAACGGTGTAATAAAAGAGCTTCTATTTTAGAACTCGTACCGGTGTAACCTGAGTTTAAAACCATAGTATTGTACATGTACTGCGTATACTGTGGTGGTTGCTGGGCAAAAACTGCATATACTGGTATTACTAGAATTAGTAATAACAATTTTATATTTAATTGAAATAACTTCATAAGGTTTAAGTTTTGGTAAGACTTGTAATTGAGGTTTGTTTAAAATGATTTAATTGTTATCTAACTAATTGTAGCCAACCCATCAGATTTCTTTGTATTTCTGGAAGATTTATCACATAATAATATGTACCTGAAGGTAATTCTTCACCAGGGTTTAGAATACCAGATACACTAGCTATTCCATCCCAATTATTTTGATAATTTGTAGTTTCGAAAACAAGATTCCCGTTTCGGTTATAAACCTGAATGCTTGACGAATAATCTAAAATACCTTTTATTTCAAAATAGTCATTATAACCATCATTATTAGGTGTAAATTCATTATAAACGAGTAACCCAAACTCTTCTCCTAAAACCTCGCCACATGTTCTTGTTGTTACATCTTCACTTACAATAGAACCACAACCAACAGTATTTTCATAAGTAACCCTAATTGATGTGTCTTCTAAATCAGTCCATAACACTGAAACAAAATTATCGGTAGTTGTACCTCCTTCTGAAATTGTACCCCCAGTTATTGTCCAACTATAATTTTGATGATTATCTTCGGTTGTATATGTATACGGGCGAGAAATACACGCTTCTAATTTCTCACCTGTTATGGTAGCCGTTACACCTTCTAAAATCGTAACCGTAATAGCTAACCTTTCTGTACTCTCACAACCGTTCTGGATATTGGCAGCATAATATGTACCGTCAACTAATATATTAGAAGGGTCTATCGCATTACCTCCTGTTTGAGCATCATAAAAAATAATTTCTGTTTCATTTACCTGAATATCAGCCACTGTAGATAAATTACTCTCACAAAAATCTTGATTAGTAGATGTTGTTGTTGGTGCGGGAACATTAATTATACCTACTGTTACAGCTAACCTTTCTGTACTTTCACATCCATTTTCAATAGTAGCTACATAATAAATACCATCTGTTAATACAACCGATGGAGTTAACATAGTACCTCCTGTTTCTGCATCGTAAAAAACAACTTCTGATTCATTTACTTGAATATCAGCTACTGTAGCTAAATCTGTTATACAAAAATTTTGAATAATAGATGTTGTCGTTGGCGGAGGAACAGTCGTAAATTCTATAGTAATCTGGACCCTATCTAATATAGATGTTGGTATATTTAAAATACCTGCAAAAAATACATCACCGTCTACTAAAGGAGTATCTAAACTTACTGCGACATCTGAATCTAAAAGATTAAATAATGATATGTTAGAGTCAAGAACAATATCAGCTAATGTTGGGTTATCAGATGCGCAGAATACTTGTAAAACATCATCTATAACCAAATCTGGTAAACTTATAGACACATCACCTGAATCGGTACAAACACCACCTTCAATAAACACATCTAAAACATTATCTGAATCTGCTGCTAAATCTATACCATCTAAAGCTATATCAAAATTTAAGTTTGCATCTAATGCTCCTGTATAAATTACATTATTAACTAAAACATTAATAATATCTCCTGCATTTGCATCACCAGATACTGAGCCAGTTACATTTGCTGAATTATCACCATTAAAAAATTCAAATAAATCGTTTAATGATAACATACTTGAATCTACACTTAAATCAACAGCTACACTTGTATTAGAGTCTACAACTGTAACTTCTACTTCTTTTAAATCACCTGGTACATTTTCACAACCAGCACTACTCTCTTTAATTCCTACATAATAAGTGTATGGACTATTTGATTGATCTAGACCTGTAACAGTCAAAGTTCCATCTGTACTACTTATAGAATATGTTACACCAGAAACAACCATTCCGTCAGTAATTTGATTGACTTTATTTGCATCAAAATACCACAAAAACTCTCCATCAATTGCACTAAAAGGGTGCAATACTACATCGCTTGATGAGCATAAAGGAAACTCATTACCTGTAACCATAATATCATCAGCTGTTGGTATTGCAACAACATTTACTGGAACTTCTACTCTAGGAGACTCATTTATACAACCTATTGTAGCCGCTGAAACATAATACGTTTGATTTGAATTTAAAACAGGAGTTGTAAATGTATCGCCAGAATTTACTGTTGCTAATAAATTACCACCAGATTCTGCGTCATACCAACGTAACTCTGAAGTATTATCTTGAGCATTGGCTACTAAATTAGCAGACGAGTTAATACAAACAGATAAATCACTAGCCGAAGCATCAATTACAGGAACACCTGGAGCTATAAAAACATCAAATATTTTCAAGTTTTGTACTAAAGCAACATTTAATAAAGATGACATATTTACGGTAACCTTATCTACACTTTCGCCTGGGTTTAAGTTAAGTATTGTTGCATCTCCACTTTGTAAAAGGCCTAAAACATCTAAATCTAATAAAGATGATAAGCTTTCTGTAAATTGTTGATCAGTACCATTACTACCCTCTACACTTATGTTATCTGCTAAACCCAATTGTAGTAAAGAAGGGTCTATAGCCATTACTATATATACTTGATCTGTTGCATTTGAAAGCGAATCAAAATAAAAGGTTTGCTCTACATCTCCTGCAACAGCTATTAAACCTAAACTTAGCTCTGATGCTGTATTTATATCATTATCAATCGCATTTTCTGGATTCGTTACTCCAGCACCACCAAGGTTTAATAAATCGAGTGTAATTCCATTACCATCAAAAGATGTAAAAGAAGGTGTACCACAATCAATAATTCCATCACCATAATAACTACCAAAAACTTCTAAACCCTTAGTATTACCAAGACCTACTAAAGAACCTAAACTATTGGTTAGACGAATATTATCATAAGCTGTATTTGGTGTAAGAGCTAAAAAATAATCTCCATTCTGATCAACAACTGCGCGCATAGAGTCTGTTGAGAAATCATTAGGGTTACCTGAATTTCCTTGTAAAACGGTAGTTGTACCATCTTTAGCTTCAACTAAAAACTGTTGATTTCCTAAAAGAACAACACCGCCTACATCTGCAAGTAAATTTCCTAAATTACCGCCTAATAAAAATGGTAGAATTTCATCTTCTGAATTAATTTTAACAAAGCTGGTTGTATTTGCTGGAACGGAATTTGGATATTGAAGCTCTAGATGTCCAGAATAAGCGCCCAGTCCCAATAATGCTCCTGAACTAGCTTTTACTAATGCACTTGTATTTAAATTTTCATCAATACTATTAGCCGAATTATCTACATTACTCTCGCTAGAAACAATTTCTGCATAGTTTCTGGTTTGTGAAAAAGTAGTTAATGTTGATAATAAAAAGGTAATTAAAAGACCTAATGAAATCTTTTTACCTGAAAGTAGAAATGTATCCATATTAGTAGATTATTTATGATTTAAGTAAGATTTGGACTACAAACATAAAATTTCTTACTAATAAATTTATAAAAAAAACTATTTTTTCGATGAAATGCACATTATACTAGCTTAAACAAGATATTTTACTGATTTAAACCCATTGAGCAATGAAAAAAGAGTGAGAAGTGAGAAGTGAGAAGTGAGAAGTGAGAAGTGAGAAGTGAGAAGTGAGAAGTGAGAAGTGAGAAGTGAGAAGTGAGAAGTGAGAAGTGAGAAGTGAGAAGTGAGAAGTGAGAAGTGAGAAGTGAGAAGTGAGAAGTGAGAAGTGAGAAGTGAGAAGTGAGAAGTGAGAAGTGAGAAGTGAGAAGTGAGAAGTGAGAAGTGAGAAGTGAGAAGTGAGAAGTGAGAAGTGAGAAGTGAGAAGTGAGAAGTGAGAAGTTTAAGAAAAAATTTAAAAATAATATCCTACAGAAAAAAATTATTTTTTATTTATAAAATAATTGTGTAAAGTAAAGAACACCATTAGAATCTTCTTTAACACTTATTGCCGTGTAGTTAAAATCACCTTCCATTACTCTTTTATGAGTAGGACTATTTATCCAAGCATTAACTACCCCTTGTGCTGTTACAAAATCTTTACCTACATTTTCAGAAACAAAATTTGCTTTAGCTTCTACTGTTAAATTAGATGATCTAACATTAAAATTATCGTGACTAATAACTCCTTGTTCTATCATATATTCATTATGAGACTCTGCAAAGCTATAAGCTACGTTACCAAATTCAACTACATTTAAACCTTGAGATGCTCTATACTCATTTACAAGATCTAAAACTTCTTCTTCTATTGTAGATACAGATACTGTTTCATAAATCGCAACTTCTTCGTCTTGTGTTGTTGTTGAACAAGATGTTAATGTGATTAATGAAGTAAGGATTGCGATTGTTAAAAATTTAATACGTAACATAGTTTTGAATATTTCTGTAGGTTAATTCCTATGCAAAGAAACATCGCATATCAGTATTCGTAAGAATATATTATACGTATGGAACGTTTTATTCGCTAAAGTGTAACTTATTGCTAATCAGGTATATAAAACACTATTTTCATGGTTTTCACCGACACTAAACGACCTTTTAACGAGGTAAATACCACTCAACGTCTGTTAAGAGTTGTTGGTCGTTTATTAGAAAATAATTAGAACCGTTGACTGATACCAAAGTGTCGTTAAACGGAAAAAAACAAAAAAAGTCACAAGAATTAATAAATTAATTCTTGTGACTTTTTTTTTGAAAGAACGAAGATTTTAAAAATTAACGTTCAAATAAATAGAGGTTCTATTATTCAATTCTACTTTATCATTATTTAAATTCTGTGAAATAGGTAACATTCCTACAAGACCTAACGAATATCTTTTGTAAGAAGCCTCCATACTAACCTTTCCTAAAAAAATATCTCCTTTTGTATTTAAAACATCAAAACCAAACTCTTTATTTGTACCATACCTCTCTCCTGCTAAACCTAAAATGGGAGTTAACGATAAATTATCTGACACAAAATATGTCTTAAATGCATTTATACCATAATTAACCTGATTACCAAATTGATATTCTTTTGGGTTTTCTGTCTTTATAGTATAGTTAAGCATAGTACTTATACCCCAATTCCTATATGAAAAACCATAATTAAGCCCTATTACATAATCCAAACTCCCGTTACCTAATTGAAAACTTGGGTTTACACTACCTTCATTGTTAGCTTTTTCGTAAGTACCAGTAGGTAATTTTACCCCACCTCCTATCTGCAAAAAATGTTCTGGCTTTATAGATACTATACTATCAGGCGTTGCTTTTATTAAATTATAAAAAACCAGAACACTCATATCTCCTATTCCACTTATATGCTGATCTGTATTATCTGGCATTGTCCGATTATGAAATTGATAAGGCACTATAACATTTAAAAGAATTCTTTCTGTAATAGGAAAATTGCCCCATGCTTGAATAGTATTAAAGTTTTCTTCTATCCAAGGAGAGTCGTTAAAAATACCATCTCTAGAACGGTATTGCTGATTTATATATCTAACACCTATAAAATTTGTATTTAAACCCGTACCATATCCCATGCTGCCACCACTACTACCACAGCCACAGGTATCACAGAAAAATAAGAACTCTTCATGATTATGATCTTTATTTATACAGGTATAATTTTCGGTTAGCTCTTTATTATTAGCTAACAAAGGTGTTACTACTTTAATACTTGTTATAATAAGTACTATTAATATGCTTTTAATATTCAGAAAATCTTTCATCATTTATATATTCTTCATCTGTTAATGTATTCAAAAAGGCTATTAAAACATTTTTATCTGTAGTTGATAAAGCCAAGCCTAAACTATTTTCTTTTTTCAATTCTTTATCAAGTGTTGGTAAATCTGAGATTCCGTCAGAATAAAAGTCTAAAACAGCTTCTAAACTTCCAAATCTACCATCGTGCATATAAGGCTCTGTCAAGGCAACATTCCTTAAACTAGGAACTTTAAATTTATATTTATCAGATTCTGCACCTGTTACCAAAGCTCTTCCAAAATCGTCTAATTTCAGATTTGGTGGTAAGCCGTTATTCCTAAAACTATCATCAGTAAATAAATCGGTAGAATGGCAACTTGCACATTTTTCTTGAAAAACCAGTAACCCTTGCTTTTCTTCCTCTGAAAACTCACCATTAATTTCATTTCTAACATACTTATCATATTTAGAGTTAGATGAAACCATCATTACCATAAATTGAGAAAGTGCCTTAAAAAAATTTTCGAAATTAACTTCTCCATCTTCAAAAGCTGATGTAAATAATTGTTGATACTCTTTATCTTCTTTTATTTTCTCCAACACATTTGTCATCGTCTCTCCCATTTCAACCTCATTTGTTATAGGTATTATCGGAAAAAGATCTAAATGATTCGTTGCGCCATCCCAAGTAAATGCTTTCATAAATGCCGCATTTTGGATAGAAGGTGTATTTCTTGTTCCTTCCCTCCCTTCTATTCCGTGACTAAATTGATGACCATGATGTGTAAATGCTGTTTTTTGTTCGTGACAGAAACCACAAGAAATAACACCGTTTGAAGAAAGCTTACCATCATAAAAAAGTTTCTTTCCTAATTCAAAACCAATTTCAGTAGGTGGGTTTGCTTCTAAATCATAAACTGTTGCAGGAAAATTAGCAGGAATTTGAAAATTTAAAGGCTTATCTACCTTTACATATTCTTCATTATCTGGTGAACATGAAAATAAAAATATGATACTCAATACACTTATTAATCTTACCATATATACATAGTGTTTAAAACCACCAGTCATAGATTATCTATGTACTGGTGGTAATTAAATTTTAAAAACTAAAATTTCAAAGACTAATGGCCATTTCCATTATGTATATGATCTACCACAAACATTTGAGATGCATTCTCACCTATTTGTGGAGATTTAATAGGATCGAACATAATTGTTTCTCCTTCTGATAATTTGATATTTGTTATTGCTGTTAAAATTTTAGAAGCATCAATTTTTAAATGAATATTAGAATCCATTTCATCACTTACTTGTACATTAGTAGGTAATTGTAAAGAAACTTCTTGATAGTTGCTTAAATCGTCTCCCATTCTCCCTAAATGTATTTTATAAGGTACTTCTTCTGATTCTGTTTCAGTTGTGAAAGTACCTTCAAAATTTAAGTACTTGTAACCAGCTGCCCAAGTCCACATCATATTATTATTTTCTGCTTCGGTAATAAAATCACCTTGGCCATCAGCACCTTGTTGGTATTTTTCTTCGTCAATACCTAAACCAAATTTAAGTGTAGTGTATTCACCTGCAGGTATTTCTGGCAATACAACATCATCCTGGTCTATTTCTTGGCTAATTATAAAATAGCTTTCATCTTTCGGAAACACATATTCATTTCCTTCAACATCTATCAAACTAAAATTTGATACAATATAATTTAATCGTGTAACGGTAAGTGACTCTCCGTTTACATTAGCAGCATTTTTTGTTTCTAAAACTAAATCGTTGCCATTAAAGCCATTATCATACGTTATAGACACCTCACCTGTACCGCTTAGGTCTGAAGTATTATCATCATTTTTATCGCAAGAGATTACTACTAAAGAGCAAATTGCTGCTAAAGTTAATTTATAATTTTTCATTTTATATTTTTAAAATAAGTTGGCCTATTTATTAGTATAAATGGGCATTAAACATTTTTAGAAGACTATTAAATACTTTAATAGCATAGCCATAGAAATATCTATATATAGTTAACAACTACAATAAATAAATTTCTAATATTAAACTTAAATGAATAATTATAAAATGGGTGGCTTAATAAGTTCGAAGAAATAATTACACTTATAATTAGCCACTTTAAAAATTGTATTCTCTAACTTAGAAATATTGATAAAAAAAGTGGGTTTAAAATCTTGAATTTTATTTAAAAATAAGATAGAAAAAGTATATTCTAAAGGAATTCTTTTTTCTGAATTGCTAGCTTCTTTTGACTCTTCTGCTAACTTAGTCATCAAATAACACTTACCGTTACAATTCAGCTCTACTTTATCTTTATTGATACAAAGAACATTAGCAATGTAATCATAATTACAAACATATTCCAAAAAAGGAAATGCAGGCTTAAAGCATATTATAAAAGCTATTATGAGTACAGTGTTTTTCACCTTACAAATATAGTTTAGAATAAAATTTAAAAAAAATAAATTTGAATTATTTAGACAGACCTTTCATTGATAAATAAGTTGCTATCCATATAATTAAAGAAGAAAAGAAGATACCAATTACATTAGCCAAAAAAGCTTGTTTTTTATCTATTTTAAAAAGGTACGTAGCAATACTACCTGCATAAACACCCGTTCCAGGCAAAGGTATCATTACAAAAAACATTAACCCCCAAAAACCATATTTTTTGATTTTGGTTTCAGAACCTGTTTTTGCTTTTCGAGCTACATAAATGGCAGATTTTTTATAAAAATGCCATTTCAAAAAATAACCATTTACTTTATCTAAAAAGAAAAGCATCAATGGAAAGACTAATACGTTTGAAATAAAACAAAGTAAAAAAACCATATATATATTCAAACCCCTAAACATACCGTAAGGAATACCTACCTTTGCTTCTCCAAAGGGGGAAATACTTAACAACATGGCTTTTAAAAATTCAAGAATCACTTTATATTATTTTTTTTGCAAAATTAATGTTACTTAGTACATTGCGAACTATTATAATCATAAAAAAAACTAAAATTTTAACCCCTAATCTTAGTTGAAAATATTCAGAATACAACCTATATTAAATTAAAACAATGTTCCAAATTTTTATTAAGAAAAAATTTTTAATAGACTACTTAAACGGTTTTATTGATATCCATAATCATATATTACCTGGCATTGATGATGGAGCTAAAACTGTAAACGATTCTATTCAGCTCATTAAAGAGTTTTCTGAAATAGGTATTGAAAAGTTTATTGCTACTCCTCACATTATGGATACCTATTACCCTAACACACCCGATACTATAAACAGCTCATTAACTTTAGTTCAAAATGAATTAAAAAAACAAAATTTAAATCAAATACAGATTTCTGCAGCAGCTGAACATATGATAGATTCAAATTTTGAAGATATTTTAGAGAAAGGCCTTATAATGCCTTTAAACAAAAACTACATTTTAGTAGAAATGTCATATTTACAACCTTCTATTAATTTTAATAGTGCTATTCAAAAAATAGGATCTAAAAGATATTTTCCAATTTTGGCACACCCTGAAAGATATACCTATTTACATAAAACTAATAAGTATAGCACATATAAACAAAACGGTATATTGTTTCAGCTAAACTTACTTTCTTTAAGTAATTATTATGGAAAAGATGTTTTTGCAATGGGGCAAAAATTGCTAGATAAAAATATGATAGATTTTATCGGATCAGATATTCATAATATGAATCAAATGAATCAGTTAAAATCTATCAAATTATCTAATAAAGCTATAAATCAACTACTTCCTATTATAGAAAAAACAATTTATAGCTTTAATTAAAATTCTTTAGAATTTCCACCATTTTCTCAATGTCTTTCCGTAACCATAGCCATATTTACCTCCATAGCCAAGGTTATTTTCTTTTACATCATTAACTACAAAACAAAGGTTATTTAATTTCCCTTCTTCTTGAAGTTTCAATGGAAAGTTTACGACATCTAATTCAGTCATTCCTGCTCTAGTCACATAAATAATATGATCTGAGTATTCGCTTATAATTAAAGTATCAGAAACGACCATTAAAGGAGCTGTATCAACAATTACATAATCATAATTCTCACTAGATTCTTCTAGTAAATCTTTAAGCCTACCACTCATTAAAAGCTCTGCTGGATTAGGTGGAATTTTACCCGAATAAATTACATCAATAGTATTCGTATGTACTAATAAAGAGTTTGTAATATCTTTTGATGTAAGTTCATCATTATATAGATACTCTGTTAAACCTAAGTCTCCTGTTTGGTTTTTACTTTTTAACTTATCTACATTTTTATCAGACTTATCAAAAAATGAATATAGTTTAGGGTTACGAATATCTGCACCAATTAAAAGCACTTTTTTATTCGTATTTGCCAAAATCATTGAAAGGTTTGATGACAAAAATGTTTTACCTTCTCCAGAAACACTAGACGTAACATAAATTACATTCTTCTTACCTGGCCCTTTTTTAGATTTCATTAAATAATCTAAATTAGTCCTCAATATTCGTAAAGATTCTGCCAATACAGATCTATCGTCTTTTAAAACAATTTTAGAATCTTTTTTAGATAACTTAGGTAATTCAGCTAAAACAGGAGTATCATTCAATACTTTCTCTAATCCTGTTTTATTATGAATTTTATTATCAATAAGACCACTTGCGTAAATAGCTGAAAAAGGAATCAATAAACCTAATATAAGTGATGCTAAATATATTAGAGTTTTTTTCGGAGAAACTGGAAATCTACTTGTGCTATAAGCTTGATTTACAATTTTTGACTTTGGTGTTGATGAAGCAAAAGTAATTTGAGACTCTTCTCTTTTCTGTAATAAGTATAAATATAAAGACTCTGTTGTTTGTTGCTTTCTTGTAATATCCCTTAAAGCTCTTTCGTTTTTAGGCGCTGAGTATATTTTAGAATAAATTTGAGATCTCTGATTACTCAAACTATTAACCTGTAAACCTAAATTATTAGTCATACCAGTAAGACTCGATTTCATTGAGCTCTTTAATCCTGCTAATTCTTGATCCAAGTTTACAATAATTGGGTTTTTCTCATTAGAACTCTTCAACATTCTTTTTCGCTCTGAAACCAACTCATTATACTTAGCTGTTGTACTAACAATTGATGGATCTGACAAGCCAATATTTGAAGGTAATATTTCATAACCCGACTGGTTTTCAATGATATCTTTCATTGAAGAGGCTATTTGCAATTGAGTCGTTGTATTTTGAAGCTCTTGATTATTTGCTGCACCAACATTTAAATTAATATTTGCTTCAGAAGCAATATCGGTTAATCCTTTATCGGTTTTAAAATCTTGAGCATTTTGATCTACAGATGCTAAATTATCATAAATATCAGTAATCCTATCATTTATAAACTGCGAAGTTTTATCTGCAATTTCTTTTTTATCAGCAATTGCGTTCTTATTATATATATCTATTAATAAATTTAAAACATCTTTAGCCTTATCCGGAATAGGGTCTGTTAATGATATATTAATAATATTAGAAGTTTCATTTGTGGGATATACCAATATGTTTGTTAAATATCCCATTACAACATCTTCTAGAGGATTTATTACGACTCTTAATGTTCTTCCCTTATACTTTGAAAAAGTTTCATCATTTGGTGTTAATACTAGATCACCTATTGATGAATTTAAATTTTTACCAAAATCATATGTTTTTTTAGGTAAACCTTCTCCTTCATAATAATTAAATTTAGTATCTCCAATTAATTCAATAAAAAATTCTAACTTAGATTTATACAACAATGTATCATTACCTATAAAACTTAATTTAATAGGTTGATTTTTATATATTTCAGAATCCTTTAAAGTACCATCAACATACATCTTCGTGTTTAAATCTAAAGCTAAAACTAATTCTGTAATGTTAGATCTAGATTTTATAATTTGAATTTCATCTTCAATTTTATTTTTACTTCCTGAAAATAAATCTAAATCCTGAAAAACATCTAAAGTAGATCCTGAGCTTTCTTCTTCTAATATTTGTATTTGAGCTTCTGCAGAATATTTAGGTACAGTATATCTTATATACATAAAAGCAACAGCAATTGTTATAATTGGAAAGAGTATAAACCAAAACCATTTTTTCAAATAGGGTCTAATTATATCTTTTAAATCTGTATTTTCCATAGTTATTTCTCTAGGAATATTGTTTTTGATTTATAAAAATAATATTAATTATTACGCGTTAAAATCAGCACTGAAGAGGTAATCAAAACAGAAGCTATAGATATAGCTATTGTAGCTCTATTATCTAATGAAGAAGATGTAATAGCTGATTTATTAGGTTCTATATAAACTACATCATTTTGTGTTAAATAATAAACAGGAGACTTCATAGCTTCTTTCGATGTCAAATCTATTCTATTGTGCACAAAAGTACCATCAAAATTTCTGATAACTAAAATATTATCTCTTTTACCTTTAATCGTAAGATCTCCAGCCAAACCAATAGCCTCTAGCAGAGTAATTTGCTCTCCATTAACTTGATATGTGCCTGGTCTTGACACTTCACCTAATATAGAAACTGTAAAATTATTCAATCGAATATTAATAATTGGATCTTTTAAGTAATCTGATAATTTTTCAATTAATAAATTTCTCAACTCATCAGAAGAAAGACCTACTATTTTTAATTTTCCTATTACAGGAAAATCAATAGTACCGTCTTGATCAATTAAGTAATTTACTTGTTCTCTTTGTGAACTTGAAACTGAACCACCTAAACTAGATAAATTGCTACCTCCTCTATATAAATTGAAAGGAGCACTCGCTTCAGGGTTTAATGTTGAAACAAAAATACTAACTTCATCATCAACCTTAAATTTTGGAACAAAATGAGATTCTTCTACTATAGTTTCAAAATTACCTGCATCTTGAAAATAAACTACATTTTTTTTAGACCCACAGGATACAAATAATAATGTAGATAATGCTATTAAAGATAATAATATAAAAGGGCGATTCATTTTTGACATAGTGTTTATAATAATTTAAGGTAAAAATATATTTATTAATTTATAGTTGTAAAATTTTATTTTTATTATCATCTACTGAGTTTTCTTCTTTAGATGTTGAATTTTTATCTAGTGCAGATAGTTCTGAATTTTTTGAAATATATTCAGGTACTATTTCTTTCATTAATTTAACTGTATCTATATCAAAAAACATGTTAGAAACACATAACTGGTCTATATTAGAGCGAACTTTAGTAAAATCTAAATTTCGTACTTTACTAATCATTATTTTCTTATGATAGGTAGGCAATGTGTTTTCTCCGTTAGCTAATAACTCTTCATATAATTTTTCTCCTGGTCTTAAACCGGTTACTTTTATATCAATATCTTCTGGATAATTTAAACCTGATAATTTAATCATGTTTTTAGCTAGATCAAAAATCTTTACAGATTCTCCCATATCAAATATGAAAATTTCACCTCCAGTACCCATTGCACCTGCCTCTAATACTAATTGAGAAGCTTCCGGTATTGTCATAAAAAAACGAGTTACATCTTTATGAGTAACCGTCAAAGGGCCTCCTTTTTCTATTTGTTTCTTAAATAAAGGTATTACAGAACCATTAGACCCCAATACATTACCAAATCTTGTGGTAATAAATTTAGTTTTATTTTGTTGTTGCATGCAACTGATATACATTTCTGCAATACGCTTAGTTGCACCCATAACATTTGTAGGATTAACAGCTTTATCTGTTGATACAAAAACAAATTTATCTACATTGTAGGCTACTGATAAATCACAAGCAACCTTTGTTCCGGCTACGTTTATTTTTATTGCTTCATAAGAGTTATACTCCATTAAAGGAACATGTTTATAAGCTGCAGCATGAAAAACTATATTAGGAAGATATTCTTGAAATATATTATTCATTCTGTTTTTATCACGGATATCTGCAACTATAGGAATAAAATTATGAAACCCATTTTGTTTCAATTCTTGTTGTAAATCATATAAAGCAGATTCTGCTTGATCTATAACAATTAAAGATTTGTATTTATATGTACATATCTGTCTAACAATTTCACTACCTATAGATCCTGCGCCACCAGTTACAAGAACTACTTTATCTTCTAATTCTCCGCTTATTTTAGAATTTTCTATATTTATAGTTGCTCTATCTAAAAGATCTTCAATTTGAACTTGTTTAATTTGCGAAAGTTTTAACTCCCCATTAATCCAATCCTCGACAGGTGGAACAATTTTCACTAATACAGGGTAATCTACTAGGCTTTCTACTAAAACACGTAGTTTTTTATGATCTATATTTTGTATTGAAAAAATTACTTCTGAAACATTGTTCTTTAAAATAAAGCTTTCTGTCAAAGCTTCTGGGTTAAAAACTTTAACTCCATTTATATGTTTCCCTACTTTTTGAGCATCTTTATCAATATATCCAACAACTTTAGATTTACTTTTTGAGTTACTACTTAAAGCGTTTTTAGTTAAAATACCCGATTCTCCAGCTCCATAAATTAAAACATTTTTAACCGATTTATAATCAAATCCAAAAACTATGTTATTATATAATGCTTTAAACAAATATCTAGATGCCGTTAAGCCTATAAAACTTAATAAACTATGAATGATTATTATCGTTAAAGGAACAGTAAAGTCGTCCATCATACCTAATTTTCTATTCGCTACAACCAATAGAATTGTCATGATACTGAACAGACATATTGCATTAAAAATATTATATACATCTCGTACACCTGTATGTCTAACTACACCTTTGTAAGACCCAATAATTAAAAAAGAAACTAAAGAAAGTAAAGCTACCAAAGGTAATTGAACAAAAAGTTTACTAATATCAAAATTTAGAGTAAGGTTAAATAATATAAAGTAAGATAATATGAAAGACATAGATACTATAACTATATCTATAGCAAGCACTAACCACTTCGATGCATATCTAGCTACTGAATTTGAAATATAACTTTTTATCATAATACTGTTTTAATTAATTCAATAACTCTAAGCACATCCTTAGAGTCTAAATTTGAACCACTTGGCAGACACAAACCTCTTTCAAAAAAATCTTCTGAAGTACCATTTGTATATGATGGATATCCTTCAAAAATTGGCTGCATATGCATTGGTTTCCATAACGGTCTAGATTCGATGTTATGTTCTAGTAAAAATTCTCTTATTTTTTCTCTTACCTCAAATGAAGGCGTTAAAATACATGACAACCAACGGTTAGAGAAGTATCCTTCTGGTTCGTATAAAAGTTCAATACCATCAATCCCTTTTAAATTATCATCATATAATTCAAAATTAGCTCTTCTAGCATTTACCCTATCATCCAGAACTTCCATCTGACCTCTACCTATACCAGCTAAAATATTACTCATCCTGTAATTATAACCTACATGTGAGTGTTGATAATGTGGTGCATTATCTCTAGCTTGTGTTGCTAAAAATACTGATTGATCTTTATATTCTTTCTTTTTAGATACTAAAGCTCCCCCGCCTGAAGTTGTAATGATTTTATTACCATTAAAAGACAAAATACCAATAGCTCCAAAACTACTACACTTAACCCCATCAACAGAACTCCCTAAAGCTTCAGCACTATCTTCAACTACAGGTATATCATACTCGTTCGATATTCTTGCAATCTCTTTTACATTATAAGGCATACCATATAAATGTACAGCCACAATTGCCTTAGGTTTTTTACCTAATTTTATTCTTTCTTTGATTGCTTTCTCTAATAATTCAGGAGAAATATTCCAAGTTTCACTCTCACTATCAACAAATATTGGTGTTGCCCCTAAATACATAATAGGGTTAGCTGATGCTGAAAATGTAAAACTCTGACATAGTACTTCATCTCCTGCCGAAACTCCTAAAATCTCAAGAGCTAAATGAATAGCAGCCGTACCTGAACTTAATGCTGCCGCATGTACTCCACTACCAACATAATCTTTTATAGCCACTTCAAAACTATCTACATTAGGTCCTAAAGGTGCCACCCAGTTGGTGTCAAAAGCTTGTTTAACATATTTCTCTTCAGTATTCCCCATATGCGGAGAAGAAAGCCAAATTTTAGATTCGTTACTCACAAATAAATATAATTAGTGTTGTATTAAAAATCAAAAATAATCAATGTTTTCCATTTCCAACAATTCTTATATTATATTTCGTTTAACCTTTAAAAATATCGATTAAAAACAAAATGTAGAAAAACATTTAAACAAAAAATATGCTTCAAAACTATTTATCCTAAAAAAACGACGTTTAAACTAGTATTGTATCTAAAGATTAAAATTATTTTGCAATATTTGCAACTTAAGTTAATTAAAGCATTACCATGAATAAAATCACAAATATCTGTTGCATTGGCGCAGGCTATGTTGGCGGACCTACAATGTCTGTTATTGCAAAAATGTGTCCTCACATTAAAGTTACTGTAGTTGACATCAACAAAGAAAGAATAGCACAATGGAATGATACTGACTTAGATAATTTACCTATCTATGAGCCAGGATTAAAAGAAATTGTAGGCGCTACTAGAGATAAAAACTTATTTTTTTCTACAGAAGTAGATAAAGCTATTAATGACGCTGAAATTATTTTCATCTCTGTAAACACACCTACAAAAACTTATGGAAAAGGAAAAGGCCAAGCTGCAGATTTAAAATTTATTGAACTTTGTGCTAGAAACATCGCTAAAGTTGCTAAAAATGATAAAATAGTTGTTGAGAAATCAACTTTACCTGTTAGAACTGCCGAAGCTTTAAAAAATATATTAGAGAATACAGGTAACGGTGTTAATTTTGAAATACTATCTAATCCTGAGTTTTTAGCAGAAGGTACTGCTGTTGAAGATTTACTAAATGCCGACAGAGTTTTAATTGGCGGTGATGAAACTACTTCTGGTAAAAAAGCTAAAGACCTTTTAAGTGGTATTTACGAAAACTGGCTACCTAAAGAAAGAATATTACAAACAAATGTTTGGTCTTCTGAGTTATCTAAGCTAGTTGCTAATGCATTTTTAGCACAACGTGTATCTTCTATAAATTCTATATCTGCTTTATGTGAAAAAACTGATGCAAATGTTGAAGAAGTTTCAAGAGCTATTGGTTTCGACTCTCGAATTGGGTCTAAATTCTTAAGTTCATCAGTTGGTTTCGGAGGTTCTTGTTTTCAAAAAGATATTCTTAACTTAGTATATATCTCAAAAAGTATCGGCTTACCAGAAGTTGCTGATTACTGGGAACAAGTAATTATAATGAATGATTACCAAAAGAAAAGATTTGCAGATAACATTGTAACTACATTATACAATACAGTATCTGGTAAAAAAATCACATTCTTAGGTTGGGCATTTAAAAAAGACACTAATGATACTCGCGAATCGGCAGCTATCTATGTTGCAGACGCTCTTTTAGAAGAAAAAGCAGAAATTACAGTTTACGATCCTCAAGTAACTGATAAAATTGTTTATAGAGATCTTGATTACTTAAACACTCGAACTCCTGAAGAAAACAAAAATCTTTTAACTGTTGTAAAAGATCCGATGGATGGTATAGAAAATGCACATGCAATTGCTATACTTACTGAATGGGACGAGTTTAAAACATACGACTGGCAAGCAATTTATGACAAAATGCTTAAACCTGCTTTTGTTTTTGACGGTAGACGTTTATTAGACAAAGAAAAATTAGAAAAAATAGGATTTAAATACTACAGAATAGGACAATCTTAAAACTACATACCATAATTTCAAGAAGCTTATTTTCTTAAAATTATTATAATTTTTGTTTTTAAAACAGCTATAATTGCTTTTATATACGTAACTATATTAAAGCAATTATAGCTGTTTTTATTTATAATTAAATACCACAGTTTTCTTGCAAAGAAACAATATCAAAAAAAATAATAAAACGTAAGTTCTAGATAGAAAACAAATATGGGAAAAATAAAAATTGGTATTATTGGTCTAGGCTATGTTGGCTTACCATTAGCAAGATTGTTTGCTACTAAATACGCTGTTGTTGGTTTTGACATAAATACTAAAAGAATTGGTGAATTAAATAACGGAATAGATAGCACTTTAGAACTTGACGCTGAATTATTAAAATCTGTTTTAAAAAATGAAAATTCAGATGCAAATGGACTTTATTTTTCTACTAAAAATGAAGAGCTTGAAGATTGCAATTATTATATAGTAACTGTCCCTACTCCTGTTGATAAAAACCATAGACCAGATTTAACGCCACTTATTAAAGCCAGCGAAACTGTTGCTAAGGTTCTAAAAAAAGACGACATTGTTATTTACGAATCAACTGTATATCCTGGAGTAACAGAAGATGAATGTATTCCTGTTTTAGAAAAAAACAGTGGATTACTATTCAACACTGATTTTTATGCAGGTTATTCTCCTGAGCGAATTAATCCAGGAGACAAAGAGCATACTATAGATAAAATTTTAAAAATAACTTCTGGTTCTACTCCGGAAATCGGACAATTAGTAGACAACTTATATAAATCTGTAATTACTGCAGGAACACATCTTGCCCCTACTATAAAAGTAGCAGAAGCTGCTAAAGTTATTGAAAATTCACAGAGAGATATTAATATCGCATTTGTAAACGAATTAGCTAAAATCTTTAACTTAATGGATATTGATACACAGTCAGTTTTAGATGCCGCTAGTACAAAATGGAACTTTCTTCCTTTCAAACCAGGCCTAGTCGGTGGACACTGTATTGGTGTGGACCCTTATTATCTAGCTCAAAAAGCTCAAGAATATGGTTATCATCCTGGGTTAATATTAGCTGGAAGAAGAATGAATGACAGCATGGGAGGTTATGTCTCTTCAGAAGTTATTAAGCTTATGCTTAAAAATGATATTAAAATTAAAAATTCAAATGTTTTAATTTTAGGAGTCACTTTTAAAGAAAATTGTCCTGATGTACGAAATACAAAAGCTGTAGATGTAATCTTTGGATTAAAAGGTTATGGTGTAAAAACTACAATATATGATCCATGGGCCTCTCCTGATGAGATGGAACATGAATACAAACTCGAAACAACAAAACAACTACCAAATGAGAAATTTGACGCTATTGTTTTAACTGTATCTCATAAAGAATATAATGACTTAGATCTCAAAAGTCTTTTAAATGAAAATGGTGTCGTATATGATGTAAAAGGAACTTTAAAATCTCATGTAGATGCAAGGCTGTAATTAAACTTAATACATCAACTACAAAAAAGGGCTTGAAATTTAATTTCAAGCCCTTTTTTAATATTTAAAATTCTCGCACTTCAGATTAAATTTTCAACCAAAACAAATAACGATATTATTTCCCTTTCAACGATTTCCAAATACTCAAACTACCATATAGCACGTTATTAGAATACATAAATAGCTTTAAAAAAATTAACCCAAATGCACTTATTTTTTAACTCAAAAGTTAAAAAAACAAGTATTTAAACGAAAAAATCAAAACCAAAAGACTAAAAATGATTTTCACGCGTATAAACTAGAGACAAAAAGATGTATTTCATCGAATTTTATATTCTTTTTATCGATTGAATCAATTTTTTTAAATATTATTGTGTTCCCAAAAACACATTCAACTATATAATTAAAAACATTAACCTAAAGATGATTAAACCCCAATTCCTAAAAAACTCGGGTCTCCTACTGACCTTAGTTTTAACTGCAATTTCATGCTCTAACAATGATGTTCTTTTCTCTGATGTAATTGCAGCCGAAAACGAAAGAATAAGTACCGAAATTACTGAAGAAGAGCCTCCAATAGAAGCTGTTGTTGATTATCAAAATGGAACTATCGTTATTTCAGAAGATGGTGAAATTGCATTAGACATATCAAAAGACGCTAAAGCAAACTCTAATGCAAAAACAATAGCACTTAAAAGCATTACACAACCCAATTACGGAAAAACTGCTATTAATAATAATAATGAAATAGTTTACTCACCTACAAAAGATTTTCATGGGGTAGATTCTTTTTCTTATACTGTTAATACTCAAGATAGTATCGGTAACAACATAGAACAGATAAATACTATGAATGTTACCATTAATGCTGTTACTGACATTACAGACAATACAGCCACCACACCTTACGAAACTAAAGTTTATTTAAGTCCTTTAACAAATGACACATTTGACGAAAATACCGATGTATACATTTCATCAATTAGTTTACCAACAAAAGGAACCGCTACAATAAGCGCTGAAAACCTGTTAACATACACACCTAATAATGGAGAAACAGGGGTCGATACTTTTTTTTATGAGGCAAGTGTAGTACAACCTAATGAAACTATAACTACTGAAACAGCTGAAATAAGAATTACAATAAGCGATGATAAAAATGCAGCACAAGTATTAAGCCCTGAAGTGTTATACTACAAAAATCAATTTGACATCGCTTGGGTTTTAGAGGCTCCAGAAGCATATAGTCATTCAAAAAGTAAAAATTTATTTCAAGAATATTATTTTTTATCTTATCGTATCCACGGATTAATGGAAATTTGGCAAGCAACAGGAGACAACGATTATTTAGACACCATTTTAGAATTAATTGATAATACTATACAAGATGCATCTCCAGTAATGGGTGGTAATTATTTAGGTTGGCCAGCAGATGCATCCTACGGAGAAAACAGTGTAAATAACGGGGTTTCACTATGGGAATCTTTCTTATATAAATATGTTGCTACTTTATTACGTATAATGGACAAATCTCCAAATTTACGTGCTACAGATAATTACCAATATCAGTATGATGAATTATTAAACTTCGTAGAAACAAATATATTTGAAAAATGGTATTACAATACTTGGAATCACACTGAGGTGTATAGAATAAAAGCCCATATGGCTTCACATTGGGCCCGAATATCAATGGAACTTTATTTGATTACAGGCAAACCTCTATATAAAGAAGTTTTCGACAATATTACTTACGCAGGTATAGAGTTATATTCTAATCAAAGTATACAATCAAGAATATATAGCAACACAAATGTTTCAGGAGCTATTTCTTGGTATACTGATTGGACAGAAAATGAAATTCAAGATACTTCTCATGGTTCAGATATCATCGGGTATTTTGTAGGTGCTTATGAAAATGATATGTATTGGGGCTTTAATGATATTAATGCTTTAGTAACAACATTTGACAAAGTAATTTGGACAAGCAATTCCGGCTTGAAATTCACAACTTACATAGATGGCTCTGGAGGATCTAGCCTTATCGATGCTGGTTTTCATAATTATATAACATTGGGCAGATTTAATGAAACTTTACAAGAGCGTATAGAAAAATATTACACTATAAAAGCTATTCCATTTAGAGAATCACAAGCCATGGGTGTTATTGCTAATAATAGAAAAATTTTAGATGATGGAAAACCATTCTATCCTGAAGAATATTAATTTCACTCGAACAACTTAAAAAGCAAGAGCTTAATTCAAATGAATTAAGCTCTTGCTTTTTAATAATAGATTAAATACTATTTAATTATTTAATGAGTTATATCTCCTCCTAGTATTTTAATTTATATTTGCACTTTCAAAAAAGAGAATTGCTTTAAATCGTGTTTAATCACATTTTAGTAGAATAAGTTTGGAATTCGTTTTATAAAATAGAACTTTTGCAAAAAAATAACATACAACATAATACATAAACTGAAATGAAAAAAGCTCTAATAACAGGAGTCACTGGTCAAGATGGCGCATATTTAAGTGAATTTTTATTAAAAAAAGGATATGAAGTTCATGGTCTAAAACGTAGATCTTCTCTATTCAACACTGATAGAATTGATCATTTATACCAAGATCCGCACATTGAAAACAGAAACTTCATTTTACATTATGGTGATATGACTGATAGTACCAATCTAATAAGATTGATACAAGAAATTCAACCAGATGAGATATACAACCTGGCCGCTATGAGTCATGTTCACGTTTCTTTTGAAGTACCAGAATATACTGCAAATGCAGATGGTATTGGTACCTTAAGAATATTAGACGCTGTTAGATTATTAGGCTTATCTGAAAAAACTAGAATTTATCAAGCCTCTACTTCTGAATTATATGGTAAAGTTCAAGAAGTTCCTCAATCAGAAACTACTCCTTTTTACCCAAGAAGCCCCTATGCTGTTGCAAAAATGTATGCATATTGGATTACAGTGAACTACAGAGAGGCATATGGTATGTATGCGTGTAATGGTATTTTATTTAATCACGAATCTCCAATACGAGGAGAAACTTTTGTTACTCGAAAAATAACTAGAGCTACAGCTAAAATCGCATTAGGTCTTCAAGATAAATTTTACTTGGGGAATTTAGATGCTGAAAGAGACTGGGGACATGCAAAAGATTATGTTCGTATGATGTGGATGATCTTACAAGCTGATAAAGCAGAAGATTGGGTAATTGCGACAGGAAAAACTACTAAAGTTAGAGAATTTGTTCGTATGAGTTTTGCTGAAGCAGGTATTGAACTAGAATTTAAAGGAACTGGTGTTGATGAAAAAGCTTTTGTGAAAAGCTGCAGCAACCCTGATTATCAATTAGAGATTGGGAAAGAAGTATTATCTATCGATCCTAAATATTTTAGACCTACCGAAGTTGAGTTATTGATTGGAGACCCTACAAAAGCTCAAACTAAATTAGGATGGAAATTAGACTATGACTTGAAAGATTTAGTTAAAGATATGGTTCAAAGTGATTTAAAATTAATGCATAAAGACCAGTATTTAAAAGATGGTGGTTATCGAATTTTAAATTATTTCGAATAGATTTTATATATGAAAAAAAATTCAAAAATCTATGTTGCAGGACATAGAGGCTTAGTTGGTAGTGCGATTGTTAAAAACTTAACTTCAAAAGGGTTCTCTAATATTATTTATAGAACCCATAAAGAGTTAGACCTAACCGATGCATCTGCTGTTAAATTATTTTTTCAAAAAGAAAAACCTGATTTTGTAATTCTAGCTGCTGCAAAAGTTGGTGGTATTGTCGCAAATAATACATATAGAGCTGATTTTATTTATGAGAATCTTATGATTCAAAATAATGTAATACATCAGTCTTATTTAAATAATGTAGAGAAATTATTGTTTTTAGGCAGTACATGTATTTATCCTAAAAATAGTCCTCAGCCAATGAAAGAAGCATATCTGTTAACAGATACGCTAGAGTATACTAATGAACCTTATGCAATATCAAAAATTGCTGGTATAAAAATGTGTGAGAGTTATAATTTACAATATAACACAAATTTTATATCTGTAATGCCAACTAATTTATATGGTCCTAATGATAATTTTGATTTAGAAAAATCTCATGTTTTACCTGCTTTGATAAGGAAAATACATTTGGCAAAAGCTTTAGAAAATGAAAATTGGGATAGTATTAAAAAGGATTTGACATATTTACCTATTGAAGGAGTTAATGGTAGTAGCAGTCAAATTGAAATTTTAAATGTGCTTGAAAAATATGGCATAATTAAAAATGATGAAGAAGTAACTGTTGAAATTTGGGGAAGTGGTCAACCGATGAGAGAATTTCTCTGGTCTGAAGATATGGCTGATGCTTGTGTTTTTATAATGGAAAACAGAGATTTTAAAGATACTTTTTCTAACACAGAAGAAATAAGAAATACACATATTAATATAGGGACTGGTTCTGATATTGCTATATCTGAATTAGCTAATTTAATTAAAGAAGAAATTAATTTTAAAGGTGGTTTTATATATAACAGTTCAAAACCTGATGGTACCATGAAAAAATTAACTGATGTATCAAAGCTTAATAACTTAGGTTGGAAACATCAAGTAAATTTAAAAGATGGAATTTCTAAAATTTATAGCTGGTATAATAATCAGGTATAGTAATAAGCGATTTATAAATGAGCTTAGGTAACAAAATGTTAAATGGATTGGCTTGGAGTGCAATTGAAAGAATTGCAATTCAAGCCATTCAATTTTTTTTAGGAATTATTCTCGCACGAATCCTTCTACCTGAAGAATATGGAGTATTTGCAATTTTGATGATTTTTATATCTATTTCTCAAGTTTTTATAGAGAGTGGATTTACAAAAGCTTTAATAAATAAGGTTGATCGAACTCAAATTGATATTTCAACAGTTTATTTTTTCAATATTTTTGTTAGTGTTTTGTGTTTTGTGTTAATTTACTTTATTTCTCCTTGGATTGGAGAATTCTACGAAACACCAACACTAGTTTCACTTTTAAGAGTTGCAGCTATATCTTTAATCATAAATGCATTATATACAGTATCTACAACATTAGTAACAATTGAACTCAACTTCAAATTACTTGCAAAAGTTAATTTCATAGCAACTGTTTTATCTGGTAGTCTAGCTATTTATTTAGCCTATAATGGTTATGGGGTTTGGTCTCTAGTATATCAAACATTAGCTAGATCAATAATTACTTGCGTAAGTATGTGGGTTGCTGTTAAATGGAAACCTTTATTAGTTTTTTCAAAACAGTCATTTAAAGAACTCTTTTCTTATGGCTCAAAATTGTTAATATCATCTTTACTTAATAAAACATTTAATCAAATAAATTCAATTTTAATTGGTAAATACATTGGAGTAAAAGATTTAGGTTTCTATTCAAGAGGTGTACAATTTGCTGATTTTCCTTTCAATATTTTAACATCTAGCTTAAACAATGTTTTACTACCTAGTTTAAGTGCTATTCAAAAAGATTTAAACCTTTTAAGGTCTTATTTCAAAACAATTATAAAGATGACAGCATTAGTTACTGTTCCTATTTTTTTTGGCTTAATCGTTATCGCAGACCCTTTAATTCGTTTTTTATTAACTGATAAATGGGCTATGTGTATACCTATCATGCAAATCTTTTGCCTTTCTAGATTGATATCTACTATTTCAGGAATAAACGTAAATCTTTTGCATATAATAGGTAGAACAGATTTATCACTCAAACAAGAATATATTAAGATAATTGTGAGAATAGCACTTCTATTAATTGCTGTCCCTTTTGGTATTTATTACATAGCTCTTGCTGAATTAGTTTCCACAAGTATTCACTTTTTTATAAATTCATATTCACCAGGTAAAATAATGAAATACGGAGCTATAAATCAATTAAAAGATCTTTTACCTATTATATTTTCGGGTATATTAATGAGTATTCTTTTATTTTCAGCAGTCTATTATATTGAAAATACGTTATTAAAGCTAATTATTTCTCCTTTTATTATTATCTCTACTTTTTATGGCTCAGCCTATTTATTAAAGGTAAAAGAGATAAATACTTTAATATCTAAAGTGAAAAATCTAAATAAAAATGCTAAATAGACATTAAAATGAAAAATGAAATATGTTGTATTTTTAATTTAGCTCCACACTACAGGCTACCTATTTATGATTTAATGGATAAAGAGCTTAACTGTGATTTTTATATTGGAGATAAAATTCAGACTTCAATAAAAACTTTAGAATACAAAAAATTAAAAAATTTCAAAAAACTATTAAAAAATAAATTTATTTTTAATAGTGGATTTATGTGGCAAATTGGAGTAATTCATTTGGCTTTTAAGCCATATAAACATTATATTATAACTGGATCTCCATATTGTTTATCATCTTGGGTTTTATTAATCTTATTAAAGTTTACTAGAAAAAAAACTTATGCTTGGGCTCATGGAATGAAAGGAAATAGTAACACAAAAAAAAGAATATTAGAAAAGAATTTTTTCTCTCTTTTTAACAAGGTATTTCTATACGGTAAAAGTTCAAAAAAAGTAATGATTGATGAAGGTTTTAAACCTGAAAATTTAATTTTAATTTATAATTCTTTAGATTATAAAGCACATATAAAAATAAGAGAAAACTTATCTTATAATGATAATTTTAAAAATCACTTTAATAATGACTATCCTGTTCTAATTTATATAGGAAGAATACAAAAATCTAAAAAATTAAATTTATTAATACAAAGTTTAGACAAATTAATAAAAGATGAAATTTATTGCAATTTAGTTTTTGTAGGAGATGATTTAAAAGATAATAATAATATAGCTCAACTTGTCAATGAAAAACGATTAAAATCTTTTGTCTGGTTTTTCGGTCCTTCTTATGATCAAAATGAAATAGGGTCTCTTTTATTTAATTCTGATGTATGTGTTTCTCCTGGACCTGTTGGATTAACAGCATTACATTGTTTGACATTTGGGTGTCCCGTAATTTCTAATGATGATTATTTTAATCAAATGCCAGAGTTTGAAGCAATAGAGAACGAAATAACTGGCGAATTTTTTGAAAATGATAATTTAGAAAATTTAACGACAACAATTAAAAAATGGATTAATTTAAATTTAGAAAAAAGAGAGCTTGTTAGAAAATTATCATATCAAGTAATTGATGAATTTTATAACCCAATCAATCAAATTAAAATATTAAAAAATAATATAAAATGAAAATACTTTGGGTTACAAATACTGTTTTTCCAGACTTGGCTGTTTCAATCGGGCAAAGACCTCCTGTTGTTGGTGGCTGGATGTATGGTTTAGCAAGAGATCTTTCTAAAAATTCTGAAATTGATTTATTTGTTGCTACATCTAGAAACGCTACTGAAGATAAAGAAGTTGAAATCTCAAATATTACTTATTTACTATTAAAAGGAAAAACGTCAATAAGTAGTTATGATATAACATTAGAAAAAAAATGGAAATCAATTATTGAAAAAATTCAACCTGATGTAGTTCATATACATGGAACAGAATATGCGCATGGACTTTCATTAATGAATGCTTGTCCTGAATTAAATTATGTTATTTCTATACAGGGACTTATTAGTGTTTATGCCCGATATTTTTTAGCTGGTTTAAAGCCTATTGATTTAATTCGAAGTTTGACTTTCCGTGATGTTTTAAAAAGAAAAACATTAAGACAGCAAGAAAATGAGTTTTACAAAAGAGGGAGTGCTATTGAAAAAAAATATCTTTTAAAAACTAAAAATGTTATTGGAAGAACTGACTGGGATCATGATCATACTAAAATTCTAAATCCTGAAGTTAATTATTATTTTTGTAATGAATCTTTGAGAGATATCTTTTATGAATCACAACTTTGGTCTCCCAATAATGAAAAAAATAATCCAGTAATTTTTTTATCACAAGCAGCTACTCCATTAAAAGGTTTACATAACGTTTTAAAAGCTGTTTATTTATTAAAAAAAGATTTTCCAAAATTGCAACTGCGTATAGCTGGAGGTAATATTGTTAAATCTGATACGTTTAAAGAAAAACTTAGTATCACAGGATATGGTAAGTACATTAAAAAGCTTTTAGCAAAGTATGACTTACAAGATCAAGTAACGTTTACTGGCTCACTTAACGAAAAGCAAATGGTAAACGAATATTTAAATTCATCTTTGTTTATTTGTCCTTCAAGTATTGAAAACAGTCCTAATTCTTTAGGTGAAGCCCAACTTTTAGGTGTTCCTGTTATCGCTAGTTATGTTGGAGGCGTGTCAAACATGCTAGAAAATGAGAAAACTGGCTTACTATATAGATTTGAAGAAGTAGAAATGCTTGCAATTGGTATCAAGCGTATCTTAAATACACCCGAATTCGCAAAAGAAATAGGTTTAAATGGAAATAAAGCTGCACTAAAAAGGCACTCAAGATCTACAAACCTCAAGCAATTAACCAATATATATGATTCTATAATCCATTCAAATGAATAAATTAAAAAAAAATATTTATTTTATTTTAAACATTTATACTGTTTTATATAATTATGCTCTTTTAATTTATAAAAAAGTACAATATAAATCTTACCCTAAGATCAATGGAAAGCTTTTTATAAGAGGGCAAGGAAAAATTATTTTAGGTAACAATACCATATTCAACTCTAGTTCTTCAGCAAACCCAATTGGTGGTGATGTACGTATGGTTTTTAATACAAAACAAAATGCGATTATAGAAATAGGTGACAATACCGGAATTTCAAATTCTACAATAATTTGTCATGAAAAAATAACGATAGGTAGTTATGTGAAAATTGGTGGAAGTGTTAAGATTTATGATACAGATTTTCATTCTTTAAATGCTGATTTGAGAATGAATACTAAAACTGATATTCCAATAACAAAACCAATTATTATAAAAGATTTTGCTTTTATTGGAGCTCATTCAATAATTTTGAAGGGAGTTACAATTGGAAACAAATCAATTATTGGAGCAGGTTCAGTGGTTACAAAATCTATACCTGATGATGAAATATGGGCTGGAAATCCTGCTAAATTCATTAAAAAAATTTAATCTAAAAAAAATAAAATGTTCAATTTATTTTTAGAATTAAGATCTATTTTTCATAAAGTTGGTTTGCTACCAAGCATATTTTTTATTTTATACCTTATCAACCCATTTGAATTAGGTTACTTGGCAGGTTACACTCTATTTGTATTAGTTTTTTTTGATAAAAAATATTTAATACAAAATATAGATTTTATTTTTATTATATTACTTATTTTTTCTTCTACCTACGCTTCTTTTTCATTTTTTGACCCTGAAGAGTACATACAAACTATTTTATTTTATTTATTATTTCCACCTACATTTTATTTATTTGGAAAATATGTTTCTCAAAAAATAAACTCATTACAAAAGGTTTATTATATTTTGATAGCGGTTGGATTATTATACTCCTTTACAGCCATTGTTTCTGTTCTCTTAAATATTTTTCAAGGTGGTTTTGCTCAATTTGATCGTTACATTCCTAATTTTTGGAACGGACGTCCAATTACAGCAACTTTAATGGGTGCTTATTTGACTTTTAATATGGCAATACCTACTCTGTTTATTACAGGGAAAATAAAAAATATTATTCTTAAATTAATATTAGCTTTTTTATTTATTATAAGCATGTTATGTGTATTTAGATTAGGTAGTAGAACTCAAATTGTATTATGTTTTATAAGTTTAGTTATCACATTAGCATTCATAATTCCAAAACAAAAAAGAAAAACTAATTTTAAGTTAATTTCTGTAATAGTCATAATATCTATTCTATTTTATTTATTTGTTCCAATAGACTTAAATGCCGATTATCTCTCAACTTTAGGAAAAAGATTACAAGAAACTGATAGTAATGCTGGAAGTGCAGGTGGCAGAACAGAAAGATGGACAAAATCTTTAACTAATTTATTTACAAAACCCTTAGGTTGGGATTTTAGAGAATTTGGTTTTAGTCATAATTTGTGGCTAGATGTAGCGCAACAAAATGGATTATTACCTTTTGTTTTAATTTTAGCCTTCTCCATAAGAACAATTTCAGATACTTTAAAAACTGTGAGAAAATTAAAACCAAACATCTATTTTACTAATTTAATTACCGTAAATACAATAATTATTAATTTGATGTTTTTCGTTGAACCTATAATGCAAGGTGCTCTATCTTTCTTTTTAGTATTTTGTTTTATGCAAGGCATAATAAAAAATAGTATCAAGTATAACTAACACACTATTTCAAATCAAAATGATTTTATGAAAAAAATTTCAATTTTATATACTTGTTTTAACAGAAAAGAGAAAACTTTAAAATCTTTAAAATCTTTATATAAAGCAATACAAAAACTCGAAAATCAAATTGAGTTTGAAGTTTATTTAACTGATGATGGTTCTACTGATGGTACCAGTGAAGCTATAAGAAGTTCTTTTTCTGAAGTACAAATTTTAAAAGGTTCTGGTCAGTTATTTTGGGCTAATGGAATGATCAATTCATGGAAAGAAGCTTTAAAGAATAATTATGATGGTTATTTGTTATTAAATGACGATACCGAACTTTATGAAAATAGTATTGAACAGCTTTTATCGTGCCATGTACATTCTTTAAAAAAATTCAATCAAGAAGGCATTTATATAGGAGCAACTGAAGATAAGCATAAAAAAAAGTTAACCTATAGTGGATCTGTTCTACTAAATAAATTTTTATATACTCAAAAAAGATTAGCACCCAATGGTGATTTTCAATATTGTGATTTAGCTAATGCTAACATAATGCTCGTTTCAAAACAAGTTGTTGATAAAATCGGAATCCTATCTACAGGATATGATCATGGTATTGCAGATTATGATTATACGTTAATGGCTAGTCAGAAAAAATTACCAGTTATCATAGCTCCTGAATATTGTGGACATTGTGAATATGACCATATAGATTTTTATGTTAATTATACTTCTAAAACAATTAAAGAGCGTAAAGAACTTTTGTACAGTCCCACAAAAATGGCATTTAAATCTAATGTCAAGTACATGAAAAAGTTTTTCCCTTTAAGATTACCGTTCTACGTTTTCTTTGGTTACTTTAAATTATACTTCCCAAAAACTTATTTAAAATTATTTAGAAATGTTAGACGTTAAACTAATTAAAAATGAAAAAATGAAATGTCTCCATATCTGTAATGATTTTTCTTTAACAAAGGTTCATAGTAATCTTTATAAAAACTTAGACCAACTAAATGTTGAGCAAATAATATATAACCCAACACGTAATACCACACCTATTGGAAATAATATATTTGAATTTAAAGTTCATAATAGTAAAGTTGTTTATTCAAAAACTCTTAAGGTGTACCACAAGGTATTTTTTAATAGTAAGATTAAGTTTTTAGAAAAAAATTTATTAGAAAATGAAAATTTATCTGATGTTAATTTGATACATGCAACTACACTTTTTAGTGATGGAGCTTTAGCTTATAAGCTACATCAAAAAAAAAGCATCCCATATATTGTAGCAGTTAGAGCAACTGATTTAACTGTTTTTTTAAAGTATAGAAAAGATTTATATTCTTTAGGTTTACAAATAATAAATAATGCAAGTAAATTAATTTTCATTAGTGACTCATTAAAAAATAAGTTTTTAAACCATCCCTTTTTAAGTAATAAAAAAGATGAAATAGAGAAAAAATGTATTGTAATTTATAATGGCATTGATGATTTTTGGTTAAATAAAACACAGCTTAAAAAATATAATAATAAACCCCAAAATATATTATATGTAGGAAGATTAATTCCTCGGAAAAAAATAATTAATTTAGCTACTGCTATATTAGAATTAAAAAATGAAGGAATAAATTTTAAATTGAACATAATCGGTTCTGGAGGTGCTGATGAAGAAAAATTAAAAGAAATTTCAAATAACAATCCTGATACAGTAAAATGCTTAGGCTCGATTAATAATAAAGAAGAACTCCTTAAAAACTATAGCAACAATGATATTTTTGCTATGCCATCAATAGGAGAAACTTTTGGTTTAGTATATATAGAAGCACTATCTCAGGGATTACCATTATTATACTCAAAAGCGGATGGAATAGATGGAGTATTTGATATAAATATTGGAGAATCCTGTAATGGAAATGATGTCTTAAGTATTAAAAATAATTTGAAGAAATTATTTTCTAACTACAGCACATACGAATTACATAAAATAGATTTTATTGAGTTTAATTGGAAACACATTGCTCAGAAATATTTAAACCTATACCAATCAATATGAAAAATATATATTTTTTTATTAAACATTTATTAAGGTTACCTCTTGATTTTATAAAAAAAAATAATATTCACAATACTACTCGAATAAGTAGTAATACTTTAATATCTAAAACTAAAATAGGAAGAGGCAATTATATTGCCAATAATACCGTATTAATTAATACCGAATTGGGTAACTATTGTTCAATTGCACCAGGTGTTCAAATTGGAGGAATGCAACATTCATACTGGTGGCTAAGCACATCACCTAGACTTAGTGATCAATGTATTTTTGATAAAAAAACTATAATTGGAAACGATGTTTGGATAGCTGCTGGATGTATTATTAAACAAGGAGTTACAATTGGTGACGGTGCTGTTATCGGAGCCATGTCATTTGTTAATCAAGATATACCTGAAAATTCTATTTATTTTGGAAGTCCTGCCAAATTTTATAAAAAAAGATTAGATGACACTACATTTGAGAGGTTAAAAAAAACTGAATACTGGAACTACGATTATAAAAAAGCTAAAGAAATTTTAACAAAATTTGATTCTAAATAAAAGATAATGAAAATATTATATATACATCAATACTTCATTACCCCATCTGAACCAGGTGGTACTCGTAGTTATTGGATAAGTAGAGAGCTTATAAAGCACGGTCATGAAGTGACCATGATAACTACTACAAAAGATGATGACAAACCAAAAGAAGCCATTATAGACGGCATAAAGGTTATTTATTATAAAATACCATACAGTAATAAAATGGGAATTTTAAAAAGGATAATTGCTTTTTTAAAATTTATGGTTTTATCGTCTATTTATGTATTAAAAAATAATAATTTTGATTTAACTATTGCTACCTCTACCCCATTAACTATTGGCTTTCCTGCCTTGTTGGGTAAAAAATTTAAAAAACTACCTTATATTTTTGAAGTTAGAGATTTATGGCCTGAAGTTCCCGTACAAATGGGTGGTGTAAAAAATAAACTGGCTATTAAGTTTTTATATTGGTTCGAAAAAATAGTTTATCAAAATTCAAAACACGTTGTAGCGCTTTCCCCTGGCATGCAAGATGGTGTTTTAGCCGCAGGTACTCCAATAGAAAAAGTTACCACAATACCAAATATGTCTAAAAAAGATGAATTTTGGCCAAGAGAGAGAAATATGTCTTTATTAAAAGAAATCAATTTAAAAGAAGACACTTTTAAAGTGGTTTATTTTGGAGCTATGGGGCTCGCAAATGCAATGGACTATATTATTGATGCAGCTGTACTTTTAAAAGATAGAACTGATATCGAATTTATATTTATGGGTGCAGGGGCTATGGAACCATTAATAAAGAAAAGATGTGAAGATGAAGGCTTAGATTTTATGCATTTTTATGGTAAAGTACCAATGAAAAAATTATCTGAAATTGTTAACCTTTCGGATGTTTCATTAGTAACGTTTTCTGATTTACCAATTCTAGCTACGAATTCGCCTAATAAATTATTTGATACATTATCTGCAGGTAAACCAATTATTGTTAATTCAGCTGGGTGGACCAAAGATATGGTTGAAGACCATAATTGTGGCGCATATGTTGATGTTAAAATACCGAAACAATTAGCTGACAAAATTATTGAATTTAAAAATAATCCTGAACTTTGTGCTAAAATGGGTAAAAACGCTAGATTATTAGCTGAAAATAAATTTGACAAGTCTATATTATGCGATCAATTTGCCAATCTGGTTGACGATATTGGTGCAAA